>NZ_JBGTCA010000101.1:0-66673 GCF_041749095.1 Aquiflexum sp.
GTAATTGATCAGAGAAAAAAGCAAATCACCAAATTCACCGGAGGCCTGTTCCTTGTTGATTTCAGCATCTTCGACAGCATTAAAGGCTTCTTTGAATTCCTGCATTTCTTCTTCCACCTTTTCCCAGACCTGATGTTTTTCTTCCCAGTCAAACCCTACTCCACGGGCTTTTTCCTGTATCCGCATGGCTTTGATCAGGGCAGGGAGGGATTTTGGAACTCCACTAAGAACGGACACATTCCCTTTTTCCTGCAATTTGATTTTCTCCCAATTCTGTTTGACTGTTTCCTCATCTTCGGCTTTGGTATCCCCATAAATATGTGGATGTCTGCGGATCAGTTTCTCACAGAGGCTATCAATTACTGTCCCTATATCAAAGGAATTTTTTTCAGATCCTATTCTGGCATAAAAAACAATGTGCAACAGAATATCCCCCAATTCTTTTTTTATCTCATCAAGGTCATTTTCTATAATCGCATCCGAAAGTTCAAAGGTTTCTTCGATAGTGAGGTGCCTGAGGCTTTCCAGAGTTTGTTTTCGGTCCCAAGGGCACTGCTCCCGTAGTTCATCCATTATGGTCAAAAGTCTATCAAATGCTTCAAGTTGGGATTTTCTGGAGGTTAATTCAGACATATAAGGGGAAACTAATCGTAAGGTGTGGACGTTTTCAAAGTATTACGTAAATTTGCGCAAATTAAATTGATATGGCAACCTTGTACTTGACTTTAGGCTTTCTGGCATTATTCTTCATTTTGATGTCCGTAAGGCTGATATTCCTTAAAAACGGTGAATTCAAAGGCACCTGTGCTTCACAGAATCCCTACCTTAACAAAGACGGCGGATCCTGTGGCTATTGTGGTAAAACAGTGGGTCCTGACAGTTCATGTGGAAACCCCGATAATGAAGTGGACAAGGTCATGGCCAAATTCAAATAACCAGTTTTTTACTCCTGACGGTGTCAGGATTTTTCTATTTTAACTTAACCGTTTTCTTGTGGCATTAATTAAATCTATTTCAGGCATTCGTGGCACTATTGGCGGCAAGCCGGGTGAAGGACTTACTCCATTGGACGTTGTCAAATTCACCTCAGCCTATGGATCTTGGGTGATCAATCATACTAAAAATCCAAAGGTGGTCATCGGCAGGGATGCCAGGATCTCAGGAGAAATGGTGTCAAAGCTTGTCTCTGCAACCCTGCAAGGGCTTGGTATTGATGTCATCGACCTAGGTCTGAGTACAACCCCAACGGTGGAATTGGCCGTGCCGTTGGAAAAAGCAGGTGGAGGGATAATTCTGACAGCAAGCCATAATCCGATACAATGGAATGCCCTGAAGCTCTTAAATGATAAAGGGGAATTTATTTCTGACTTAGAAGGCAAGGCTATTCTTGAAAGTGCCGAAAATGAAGATTTTTCATTTGCTGAGGTAAGAAAACTTGGTAAATACACCCAGATTGATGATTACATTGACCGACATGTTGCCCATGTTTTGGGTTTGAAATTAGTCGATAAAGAGGCTATTGCAGCAAAAAAATTTAAAGTGGTCATTGATTGTGTAAATTCCACAGGGGGAATAGCACTGCCAAAATTATTGAGAGCACTTGGTGTGGAGGATATAGAGGAGATGTATTGTACGCCTGATGGTAATTTCCCTCACAACCCTGAACCACTTCCTGAAAACCTAAGGGATATTTCTGAGAAATTGAAGAAAGGAAAGTTTGATTTGGGAATTGTGGTCGATCCGGATGTTGACAGACTTTGCTTTATGAATGAAGATGGCAGTCCTTTTGGTGAGGAATATACTTTGGTTGCAGTTGCAGATTATGTCCTTTCAAAGACTCCTGGCAATACGGTGTCAAACCTGAGTTCAACCAGGGCATTGCGAGATGTGACCGAGAAAAGAGGCGGAAAATACCAAGCTGCTGCAGTCGGAGAGGTAAATGTGGTCAACAAAATGAAAGAGACCAATGCCATTATAGGAGGGGAAGGAAACGGAGGAGTAATTTATCCTGAGTCACACTATGGAAGGGACGCTTTGGTTGGTATCGGATTGTTTTTGACTCATTTGGCCAAATTTGGCAAGACCATTTCCAGGTTGAGGGCAAGCTATCCCAATTACCATATTTCCAAAAACAAAATTGAACTCACACTTGAAATCGATGTGGACAAGGTCTTGGACGCCATCAAGAAAAAATACAGCAAACAGCCTATCAATGACATCGATGGGGTAAAAATAGAATTCGACAAAGAATGGGTGCATTTGAGAAAATCAAATACGGAGCCCATTATCAGGATATATTCAGAATCAGAATCCCAAGCAACTGCTGACCACTTGGCCAACAAAATCATCTTGGATATCCGGGAAGTGGTCAAAGGTTCAAATTGATTAATTGGATAAAAACCTACCAGGTTTTGAAAACCTGGTAGGTTTAAATAGTATGCCCAGCCCAAATTAAACTTAAAATGAGAGTGTATTTAGACAATGCCGCCACCACAGCCATAGACGACAGGGTAGTGGAAGCCATGATTCCTTATATGAAAGAGCATTATGGAAATCCTTCCTCTGTTCACAGTCATGGAAGACAGGTAAGGTCCGCCATTGAAAAGGCAAGGAAAAGAGTAGCGGAATTACTGAATGCTTCACCGGCAGAGATATTTTTTACATCAGGAGGTACAGAAGCGGATAATACTGCTATTGTTTGTGGCATTGAGACACATGGGATTATGCATGCCATTACTTCACCAATAGAACATCATGCGGTTTTGCATACTTTGGAAGAATGTGCCAAAAAAGGGAAAGTGAAACTCAGCTTGGTCGAGGTGAATGATAAAGGAGAAATCAATCTGGACCATCTTCAGGAGATATTGAAATCCAATCCCAAGTCTTTGGTCTCCCTGATGCATGCCAACAATGAAATAGGAAATATCAATGACCTGAGTGCCATAGGAAATTTGGTTAAAGAATACGAAGGGTTTTTTCATTCAGATACGGTTCAGGCCATGGGCCATTATGTCCATGATCTGAAAAATCTCCCTGTAGATTCCATAGTGGCCGGTGGGCATAAGTTTCATGGCCCAAAAGGTTCAGGATTTTTGTATGTCAAAAAAGACAGGAAAATCCATCCCTTTATCTATGGCGGTGCACAAGAACGCAATATGCGTGGAGGTACAGAAAATGTCATTGGAATAGTCGGAATATCCAAAGCCTTGGAATTGGCCTATGAGGATATGTCAGGACATCAATCCCACATCGAAGACTTGAAAAAGTATTTTATCGAATTATTGAAAAGCGATATCCCCGGAGTCGAATTCAATGGACTTTCGGAACATTTAGATAAGAGTCTTTACACTGTACTAAATGTAAGTTTGCCTCCTTCGGAAGAAAACAGAGGTATGTTGTTGTTCAATCTGGACTTGCATGGTATATCGGCATCAGGTGGTTCCGCTTGCAGCAGTGGAGCGACGGTAGGTTCTCATGTCCTAAGGGCATTGAACCATGACTATGAGCGGGAATCCGTGAGGTTTTCTTTTAGCAGGTTCAATACTAAGGAAGAGATTGATTTTACTGTTGAGAAGTTGAAGGAATTGTATGGGGTTGCGGTCTAGGCCATGCTATTCGTCTAACCCTTCAAGGGTTTCAAAACCCTTGGAGGGTTAACTTTTTCACTCCGCAAACTGTAATCTTACAAGATTGGCATAAAAGCCATCTTCCTGCAAAGCCAAAGTTTCATGAGTGCCTTCTTCTACTATTTCACCGTCTTTGAGTACATATATTCTGTCGACTTTACGGATGGTGGCCAGTCTGTGGGCGATGATGATGGTGGTCCTGTTTTTCATCAGTTCATCCAATGCCTCCTGTACTAAAGCCTCTGATTCGGCATCCAGGGAAGAGGTTGCCTCATCCAAAATCAAAATGGCAGGGTCTTTCAAAATGGCTCTCGCAATCGCCACCCTTTGCCTTTGTCCGCCGGATAGTTTGATGCCCCGTTCACCCACAGTGGTTTCCAAACCTTCCGGAAATCTGCTGATAAATTGCCATGCATTGGCTTTTTTGGCTGCTTCGATAATTTCTTCTTCTGTGGCATCAGGCTTGGCATAGGCGATATTTTCCTTGATACTGCCACCAAAAAGCAAAACCTCCTGCGGAACAATGCCGATATTCGACCGCAACTGTTTCAGATTCCAATCGGAGATCTTTTTTCCATCCACCAGAATAGTACCTTTTTCTACAGGATAAAACTTGAGCAGCAACTGAATGATGGTAGATTTACCGGCACCACTCTGTCCGGCAAGTGCCACTTTTTCTCCAGCGGGGATATGTAAATTGATGTTTTTAAGCACCTCCAATTCAGGCCTGGTTGGATAATTAAAGCCGACCTGCTCAAATTGAATATCCCCTGACATACGGACTTTTTGGAAGTCAGCGGTTGATATTTCCGGTACCTCATCCAAAATCTCCAAAACCCTTTCAGAAGAACCAATTGCCTTTTGGATCTGTCCATAAATATCTCCCAACCCCGCAATGGAACCCCCAATAAAAGTGGTGTACAGGACAAAGGAAACCAGGTCTCCAACAGTCATCTCACCCGATGCGACAAGTGTTGCCCCGTACCACATCACTGCCACAATCCCACCGAACAGGGCAAAAATGATAAACGAAATAAATGCTCCTCTGAAACCAGCCGCCTTCAAAGCCACATCCACCACCCGGTTTAGGCCTTTTCTGTACCGGTTGGATTCGTATTCCTCCCCTGCAAAAGATTTTACCGTCATGATGGATTGCAAAGTTTCTTCCACAATGACATTGGCTGCAGCCAATTCATCTTGAGCCTGTTTGGAAAGTTTTCTGATAAATTTCCCAAACACCATGGCGATGATGACCAATACAGGAAAGGTGGCCAACATAAATAAAGTCAACTTTGGTGTCGTCACCATCAAAAAGACTACCCCTGCAAGTAAGGTGATGATCTGTCTGAACAATTCTGCCAAGGTCACAGAGAACGTATCCTGAAGCATGCTGACGTCGGCTGTGATTCTTGAAATCAATTCACCGGTCCTTCTTTTGTCAAAAAATGTCATGGGCAATTGTACCAGTTGACTGTACAATGCGATCCTGATATCCCGCATACTGCGCTCAGAAACCTTTGCGAACAACCACACCCTGAAAAAAGAAAATATGCTTTGGATCAACAAAATCCCCAAAAGGATAAATGCAATACCATTGATGTCATTTACCAACCAAGTCTCTCCTGAAGCGGTATCAATCAGTTTTCCCGCAACAAAGGGAAATGTCAGTAAGGTCAGGCTTGAAAAAAGGAGAAATGCCATCCCCAACAAAAAGTTGACCTTATAAGGCAGAACAAATCTGAAAATGCCACCAAGTTTACTCAGATTCTGTTTGTTCAGCTTTCGCTTTTCGTGTTCTTCAAGAGCAGTACCTCTCTTCTTTGCCATGGAAAATTTCTATTGAATTATTTAACCTGCAAATCTAAACAATAAGATGGGAGGTAGAAGACAAAGCATCTTTTTTTGTCCGATCTGTAAGGGAAAAACAGAGGACTCCAGGAAATGTTTTGGGATTGAAAAGATGTAAGAAAAGCCGTGTACATAAATTTGGAACATCTGTTCATGTAACTCATTCAGTTTTCTTTTTTTTCTATCTGCTTTTTTCGACCTGTAATCCTTCTCAGAAATTGTTTTTCCTTCTCCCAAAAAAAAGTAAATTGTCCGAAGACAAAGCCCCACATCAAAAGTATAATCTGGTAAAGAGGAAGGACAAGTAGTAGGTAAAGTACGGTTTTCCAAAACCCTCCCCTTTCCATACTAATTCCCAATAAGTCAAAAATCGGTTTTTTGATAAATAGAATGGTAAATCCTGTCAATGCAAAAACGATCAATACCAATACCACCTGCCGGAGACTTTTCAGGTTCCATTTGGATTGAAGTTTTTGGAGGAAGGATTGATTGGTTGAATTGGCCATGAGAATTAAAATATGTAGGGTCACAAATATCAACAAATATCAAATATCCATAAATATCTTCTAAGCCTATGATCTAATTTTATTGAATAGTAACCCTTAATGAATTAAGACCATCATTTTTCCACCCTATACACCGGGTACCTGTTATGTTCCTTTTCCTTCCATGGAGAATGTTCGTAAACCCATCTCAATTGGGCGGGTGCACTTTTTGCCAGTTCCTCGTCTTTGGACTTGTCTTCTTCCAATTCTTTTTTCACCTCCGGGATTTGTTTGAGGTATTCCGAAGCCAAGTCTTCAAATACATAGGCAGAGTAACCTTCTTTGGCCTGTAGGATGGTATCAAAGAAATTCCAGTTGAAGAAACTGTCCTCCGATTGAGGTTCCAAAACTTCCATGATATAGCGGTTGGCTTCTGAGATTTTTTCATGCCCGAATTTGAGGAAAAAGAGGTTTAAAAACTAAAAGAGATTATACTTTCCGAATTTGTAATTCTAAATTTGTTGCGTACATTGCGTTACGTAATTTACGTTACGTAAAATACGTAACGTAATTTGCGAAATAGTTATATTTGATCAGGTTAAATTAGATGTCAATGAAACCACCCGGAAACCCATTTGTACTCAACACCTATCATGGAAAAAAATATTTCTGTGACAGGGAAGATGATCTGGATAAGCTCCAAAGCCACATAGATAATGACCGAAATGTCGTGTTATATGCTTGGAGGAGGCTTGGGAAGTCTGCATTAATCCAGCGGTTTTTTGAAGAATTGGAGGACACAGGGAAGTATGAAGCATTGTATGTGGACTTTTTGGCGACACATACCATTGAAGATGCCGTGAAGACCATCACATCAGGGATCTATGATAAATATGGAAAAACCAAAACAGGTTTTTCGGCTGCCATGCAGAAACTGTTGTCCATGATGGGGGCGACTATCAGTTTTGACCCTTACAGTGGTGCCCCTGAGTTGAGCTTGGGGTTGAGACAGCCTGGAACTGAAGAACATTCTCTAAATGCATTGGGAGATTTTCTCAGGGAAAGAAAAAAAAAGATCGTTATCACCATTGATGAATTCCAACAAGTAGCCCATTACGAGCAGGATAATGCCGAGGCCATATTCCGAGCATGGACTCAGCAGTTTCCTGACATACGGTTCATTTTCAGCGGTAGTCATCGGACCATGATGGTAGAAATGTTTGCTGATAAGAGCCGACCATTTTATCAAAGTGCGCAATTGATGTCACTCTTGCCCATACCATTGGAAAAGTATATTCCATTTATAAAAGGGCACTTCAAGGCAAAAGGGAAAAGTATAACGAGTGAACAAATCGAAATGATTTATACCTGGGCCAGGGGGCAGACCTATACCATACAGTTGGTGTGCAATTACCTTTATTCACAATATACCCAAATCAAGGATGAACACATCCAAAAAATCTATCAGGACATATTGGAACAACAGCAAGGAATTTTCGCAAATTTCTCCAAGATGCTGACCCGAACCCAATGGAATGTATTTAAGGCCATCGCTAAAGAAGAGCCATTATACAATCCCTTAAGCAAAGACTTTATCCAAAAACATAGGTTAGGTGCAGCAAGCACGGTAAACACCGCCCTCAAATCACTGCAAAAATCAGAATTGGTAGTAGTGGATGATGAGGCGTATCTGGTGCATGAGGTTTTGCTTGCCAGATGGATGGCGAGGTTGTAAAAAAGAATGGTCCTCCAAAGTTCAATTTGGAGGCTTGATGAAATATGCCGGCATCAGATTGATAAAAGAAAAAAGCTTCCCTTAAATGGACCAAAAGGCTTTAAAAAAAAGGACCTCCCAGAAGGAGGCCATTTTTACTTATCTATCTCGCAAGTTTAAAAAATATATTCTTGGTGGCTATTTTCCTCCTTTTAGGTGAAGTTCAGTTCTCCTGTTTTCCTGATGCATCGCTTCAGTGCAGGGAACAGATCCACAATCATTGATCGGCTGGGATTTCCCGAACCATTCGTACTGCATTCTGGCAGCATCCACACCCCTGTTGACCAGGTATTCCATCACTGCCTTGGCCCTTCTTTCAGCCAGTTTCATATTATATTCTTCATTGCCTCTTTGGTCAGTATGACCTGCCAGGTATAATTGAAGGTTTTTCATTTTGTTGAGCATGATTCCAACCCTTTCCAGGTCTTTTTGATGAACAGACCTGATCGTTGATTTATCAAAATCGAAATAGACAGTTGGTACAGAATTGAATTCTCTTTGTAAGGCTTCAAAAAGCTCTGATTCATCACATACATCCTTTCCGATGAGTTCTTTTGGAAAATCATATTCCCTATCCTTGTCCGTGAAAGCCTCCAGGACAAGTTCACTTCTTCTGTTCAATTGATGTTTGGTCTCAGGACATGGAACGCCATCTCCACAGTCATTGATAAGTTTTTCCTCACCGAACCAATCAACCCTCACCCTATTCCCGGGTATTCCGAATTTGGAAAGATACTCTTTCACAGCATCAGCCCTTCTTTGACTTAAGGCCTTATTGTAGGCATCCGATGCCCTTGAATCTGTATGGGAAGCAACTGCTAGGTCCAGAAAGTCATACTTATTCATCAATTCCGCCATCTTGTCCAAAACAGGCTCGGAGTCATTTCTAATTTTCGATTTATCCAAGTCATAATAAACAATGTCGACTACCACTGGGAGGTTGTAAGGTATCTTGGCTAACCTGTATTCCCTTTCCAGCACATCTCCTTCAAATCCCACTGTACTCAATGTACTATCTGAAATACTGAAATACCCCTTTTTGCTGATGTTCAACTGGAATTTCCTTTCAGGTTCCAATTCAGCAGTCAGTTCTCCTTTCTCATTCCTCATCGTGGGTATCATGGCCATGTCATCAACAATACTCAATGAAGACTCGAATGCCTCACTGATGATATTACCATCACAATCGATAACCCTAGCGATCAGCATTTTGAAAAGATCCTCAACAAGATAAATGTCATCCAAGCCAAGTCCTCCAATTCTATCAGAGCTCAAATATCTTTTTCCCTCAGTACTTACATAATATCCAAAATCATCTCTTGGTGAATTGTAAGGAACACCCAAATTCCGGACATTCTGGAATTCATTTTCCGAAATATTTGCACTGAAAATATCCATTCCGCCAATTCCGGCATGTCCTCTTGAAGAAAAATAAAGGGTGTTTTCATGAACTGTAGGATGGCTTTCATTTTGGGAGGTATTCACTACACTGCCTAAATTGACCGGCTCCCCAAAATTCAAATCTTCATCATAGGTAACATAATACAGGTCAAATCCGCCAAATCCTCCAGGCATGTCAGAAGCGAAATATATCCTTTTTGATCCTTCATCTACAAAAGGATTTTGAACACCATAATTCACAAAATCATTCAAGGGAAATGCTTTGCTATCCAATAGGTTTCCCGTTTCAGACACTTTACTGAAATAGATTTCAGAATTGATTTCGTACTCACGGTTTCCTTTGATCCTATCGATGTCCCTGAATACGGTGTAAAAAATAATGCCTTTACTTTCCATCAGGCTTGGACCGCTGACGTGAAGTGCATCCGGTAAGTCTGAAATAACTTTGGAAATATTTCCGTCCTGATCCGATTTATAGATGCTGAAAAACTCCCTATTGTTGAAACTGCTTTTTTCTGTGCTGTATAACTTACTTTTTGCATCTAATCTGATGGCTTTTTTTTCTGTTGGTGTTACAGGACCTCTGTCACTTGAAAAATATTTGATACCCTCATTGTCTGTTTGGATTCCAAAGTCCGACCCATCGCTGTTGATCCCATCTACAGGAACCAATTTGACTTTTGGCTTTATGTCAGACATCTGCCTTACCATTTGAAAATCAATTTCAGGAAAATCATACTCTTCAAAAGAAGTAGCATTCAATATTTCACCGATCTGATCACCTTTACCAACTTTAATTGCCGCAACCAGGTAATTGTAATAATCCGATCTTTCCGCTTCCTCGCTGCTTACTACTGTTTCCCACCACTGGAATGACTTCTCGTAATTTTGAATCAATTGATAAGTCTCTGCTGCTTTTTTTGCAGTGGTATATCTGGCCCTACTTTGATAAGCCTTTTCGTAAGTTTCAGCTGCATGCTGATAATTTTCCAGTTCCAATTGCTTGTCAGCGTAGCGTAACTGTCGGTTTTGGGCTGCTACAAAATGAGGGCTTAGTCCCATTAAAACGACTAAGAATAATAGACAAAATAGTTTTTTCATGATCAGAACCATCTGGGGTTTTTCATTGTAACTTTTCGGGGAGATAGATAGTAACCGACAGAAAATTCATGGGAATTATTTCGGTTATTTTGGAGGACATTCATATTTGCGTCATAAGCATATCCTATCCTTAAATTTTCGGTGGCAAATACTTCAAAAATAAAGGCAACCGCATTTCTTCTGCTCAGGTTGCTTTCAAGGTTGTCATTCCACACATGCAGATTTGACCTATAAGAGGCCCCTAACCAAAGCCTTTCCATAAACAACACCATTCCATTTAAATCCAGGTTAGTCGGAGCGCCTTTTACCTCTTTCATGAGAAAAGAAGGTTTGAATTGAATGTTGTCAGTGATTGGAACCAACATTCCTGCGGTTAGAAAGAAATGTAGGTCATGGAATGAAAGCGCAATATCTTCACGTTCCAAGGCCCTTCTTCCTATCATATTGTAGCTGCTTAATCCCGCATAAAACCTGTTGTTGTGAAAAAATAAGCCCACGTTCATATTTGGACTGAACATGTTGTTGATCCCTCCGGGAATCTCCAAATCGTCCGAATCCAAAGGGTCCAAAAGATCTCCATTGATCTGATACTCTGAAGCGCCGGCACTGACACCAAGTCCAAGAAATGACTCCTTCCCGGTTTGAATCCTGTAGGAATAGGTAAGCAAACCGGTTGTTGTCCTGGTTGGACCCATTTGGTCACTCAGAACTGATGCTCCGAAGCCCATCATACCTTCATTGGCGCTGAGGTCTGCAGTTACAGTGAATGTCCGGGGTGCACCTGGAAAATCCATCCATTGATTTCTGTAGGTACTTTGGATATAGCCCTGGTTTTTATAACCTGCATATCCCGGATTGATATGCAAGCCATTGAATATGTATTGGCTGAACTGTGGCAGTTGCTGCCCCATTGCCTGCCCGGAGACCAAAAAGGCGACCATCAGGCAAACTCCAATTAAATTTAAATTCCTTTTCATAAACTGCGAGATTTACTTTTTGATTACCTGTATCCACCCTTTAAATTCATGAACCCTTCCTTCACTATCTGTACCTTTCAGTACATAGAAATAAGTACCTGCTACCTGACCCTGCGCACTCCAATCATTCTCATAGTTTTGATTTTCATACACATGGTCACCGTATCTGTTGAAGATCACTATCTCTGTTCGACTGAATTTTTGTAGGCCTTTGATCACAAATCTGTCATTCTTTCCGTCACCGTTTGGTGTGATGACATTAGGTATAAAGAATGGGTTGATCTGATTTTGATCCTCTGCTACATTATCCAATGGGTTAGTGTCTTCCTCTGCTGAGGCAACTGTGACCCTATTGGTGATATTCAAAGGATTCTCTGCATTGATCGCACTGGCTTTGACCCTGATGTGGATCACAATATTGGTACCTGCAGGAAGTACCGGGATCAAGAAACTTACACGTGACCCACTGACTTCAGTATCTACATTGATTCCTACTGCGCTAGTAGTAAATCTTGAGCTGACATAAGTCACACTGTTTGGAAGGTCATCGATGATTTCCACTTCTGTGGCATCACTACTTCCGAGGTTCGTCACTGTAATCTCATACTCAAATTCATCCCCTTCAAAAATCTCTGCGTTATTGGAGGTTTTGGTAACACTAAGATTCACATCAGATTCCACCAATCTAAAGGTGACAAATGCTTCATCGGAATTAGTCGGGTTCAGACTTTCTCTTAGAATATACTTTAACCTGTATTCTCTCACTTCGTTAACTCCCGGAAGAATACTTAATTCACCCTGTTCATTGGTAAGAAGACCAATGATTCCATCCAACTCAACGAATTCAAAGTTCACTTCTTCGAAATTGACCCTTGATCCATTGAGCAGGTCATTTTCTAATATCATGCCCAAAACTCCACCATAATCAGCCGGGAACTCTCCAAATTCATCATCATTGGCGATAATCTGATTTGCTGTAGCTCCTACAGTGGCTTCATCCCCAGCGGTGACTTCGTTTCCTTGCGGATCTTCGGCGGTCACAAAAACTGCGTTAACGACGCTTCCTGTAGTCAGGTCATCAAGCTGAATCTCGTAAGATGTCTCAAAAATTACAGTCTGTCCGGGAACTAGACTTGGTATGGTTTCTTCAAGACCGGTCAAGGGATCTGTGATTGTTACATTCGTCAGCGTAATGTTTCCGGTATTGGTGACAGTGATGGTGTAATTCAGCACATCACCGACAATTGCATAGGTGTCTTCTACCGCTTCTTTGATGATGCTGATACCGCTGACTTGGGCAAATACCTGAATATCCTCATCAGTTTCTTCAACTTCTTTATCATTAAAATCTCCTTTGACAGTAGCAATATTTGTAAATGATCCGGCATCTATGTCTTCCTGAGTAAGTACATATTCTGCTGAGAAAGTGGTATTATCACTTTCTCCGGGGGCCAAGGTTTCCAATGGACCTCCGATGATCTCAACCAAAGGATCATCTATGGTAATATTTGTCAAAGTCACATCACCGGTATTGGTGATTGTAAAGGTGTAAACAATCTTATCACCGGCATTGGTTATTCCGTTTCCATCTTCATCTACAAGTGTACCTGATTTTTCAAATTCGAAACTGCAATTGTTAACTGTTATGGTAACCGGAACCAATGGACCTGTACAATCAGATGTCAATCCTTCGGCCACCCAAATAGTATAAGTTCCGGAGGAATTAGCATCAATTTCAAATCCTGATAGCGCATTTTCTCCATCTTCTTCTGTAAAGAAAAATACTGTGTATTCTCCCTCTTCACCTAGATTGCTTGGCAAAATCAGGGTATTCAGGTTTGGAATATCAGCACCAAGACAAAATTCAAACAGGTCAGCCCCAACTTGGATTGGACTAGTGGTTATGATAGAAACCTCAATGTTGAATACGTAAATGCAATCACTGGAATTTGCAGGAATGGCATAGTATGTACCTGAAACAGCGGGAAAAGGATTATTATCATCAAATTCCCTGTCCTTGGTAGCATCGGGCCCATCAAAAAATCTGATGCCTGATGGAAATGAATCCCTGATTTCAGAAACGGCCACACCATTTTCCACATCTATATTGCAAAATGCGAAATCCAAAAAGAGATCGAAGTCGCCGCAATTGGCCTGAACAAACTCTGCTACTCCAGAGAAATTCAAAATTAATGCCTCCTGAATAGGTTCGCCTTCACAATCTCCATCCAAAAACCCTTGCGTCAATTGAATTCCACTGAATTCGGTTTCTGAAATTTGACCCTTACCTGACAGACTACCGTTTACTGAAACAAAAGGTTCACAGTCATCATTTGTTAAAATGAAACAGTCTTCAGTACCTTTTAGTATATAAGTAAGCTTGGCAAAAACATCATTGATATTTTCCAATAATGGTATATCTCCAATCTCCCAAACAATGGAACCATTAGGTCCCAATTCAGGATCAAAATAAGGTGCAGTTGCTGTGTTTGGGTTGAAAAACACCTCAAAATCAGCACTTACAAAAGTAGTAGTAAACGGAATTGGAATGACTACCTTACCATCTACAATGGCTTCTGTGCCCAAATTTTTGATTTCCAATGAATATCCTATTTCTTCAGCCGGGCGAACCGTTGCGTTTTCACCTGGATTTTCTCCTCCTATAGTTGCAATTTCATTGAATCCTTGTATTTCAGGAACATGAGAGTCCACTGAAAAAGCAAAAGCATAAATATTATATACATCCCGGTTGGTTCCATACCTAAATGCCGTAGATATCTGTCCATTTGCGATAATAGAGTTATTGGGGTTTGATACATCCCACATGGCAATGTCAATACCTGTATTATTTAAAATATTGGGGTTTCGGGGATTTGCTACCAATTCTCCCAAACTGTTTCTCACAGGTGTATAAATGGAGGAATTGAAAAAGTTATTGGCAGAATTCAATGGATGACTTAACCTTACCCATTCTGTATCTATGGCATTTCTGATTTCAAGAAAATCACCATTTACACCCCTATCTCCTTCACCGGCCATCACCCCCAACTTCAAGTTTACATCTCCATTCTGAACAGCATTAAATCCTTCAATAAGCAACTCGCCGGTAACTGTATCTATATTATTGGGAGAAAGATTGAATGAATATCCATCAAAGACAGTTACATCTCTCCAATTCATCTTGGAATTTTCGTAAACAACAATTATTCCCCAATGACCAAAAAACCCGACAGGACCACCATTACCCTCTGTCAGTGCAATGTCAGCCACTGTATATTCTCCTATTCCATTTTCTTTTACATACTGGGTTACATCGGCATACCCGGCGTACATATCCTCCAATTCATTGAAAGGATATAAAATATTATTGGTTGAGGCTATTACTTCTGTATATGTAGAAGAAGCAGGACCTTTCAATTTCACTTTTCTTTTATCAAAACTTACCGTAGTGACAATGTCCGGAATATGGACTCCATTTGCAGTTAATCTGATATTATTATTTGATCTTCTGTAAAATTCAACAAAAGCATTTGTTTCATTGATTTTCCTCATTTTATCAATGGTCAAGGTGATGTCACCATCAGTAATGGTTACAGGATCAAAAGTTACTATTGAATATTCTGCAAAAGTTTCTACTGCCTGATTGGTAAGGGTTATCCAATTACCGTTTCCAATTCTATACCTTCCCGGGTTTGTTTCAAGGTTTCTGAATTCAAAAGAAAAAGAATCTCCGCCGGCATTTGAAACAAAATTGAACCTAGGAAACCTATTGTTTTCAGAACCAGCTCTTGAAATTGACATGGAGTATGAGGAAAAATTCACATCCTCTAAATGATAAACAATTTGTTCCTGATCAGAAACAGTCTCCGATTGGTTGCCGGGTTCTGAACTGGTGATTACGTCAAACTGTAATCCAACTCTTGGCTTGGCCCTTCCTGACCAGTATAATCCGGCATAAATGATTTCAGAACAGTTTGGGTCTGCACCATTCTCCTGCGATAAAACCAATGTGGCAGCAGACGAATTCAGCGTGGACTCATCTCCGTCAATATCCACATATATCATCTCATTATTGGAGTTGTTCACCTGACTAATGTCAAGTAAGGTCAGGTTGGTATTTCCTATGATTGCGAAATCTCCTCTGATCTTAAAGATATTGTTCTGGGGTGCAGGATTTCCAACTCTGTGAGTAAATGGCACCCTGTTGTCACTTTGCGCAAAAGAAACCGTACTTGCAAATAATAAGGCTATTACTAAAAAAAGGTGGGTAATAAATGCGCTGTTGATGAAATTGATCTGTAGCTTTTTCATTTTTCTTCTGTTTAAAAATTACATGATCGAGTTAACTGTAAAAAGAAATATGTACTGACCTTCTTCAAATCCCGAGACAATGGAAGAAACTTCTGCCTGGGTCAAAGGAACTGTGGAATTGATGAGTACATAGTATAAGTTGAAGAAATTCCTGAGCAATTCAGGATTCAATCTCAGTGCAGCTTTGTCCTGCTCCTTGGTAAGATTGACCTGTAAGAGTTTGACAGTCCGAAAAAGATCATCAGGATTGGAAACAGAACCAATTTGTGAAGCGTCTATTGTAGCCCTTTGCGGATATCCGGATCTTACTTCCTGAATACCCTCACCGCTTATAACAATGGCAGGAACATTATCATACAATAATGTCTGAAGGTATTCGGTATTTTCCATTCCCTCTTCTAATAAATACTTTTCAAGAAGTATGGGATTTTGGGCCTGTAGTTTGGTCAATGAAAGACCGAGGACTGCACAAATAAACATTAATCTTAGAAACAATCTGTTACAGATTTTTCTATCAGCGAGGAGTAGATAGTTAGTCATATCAAAATTATTAAAATGTTATTAAGGCGGGTGAGATAGATAAAGGCCTTAAATTTCTACTGGGTGATGATTGAAAGGTGAAATACAATTATCAGGTGTAAAAATACATTTAAATGTTTTTCATTTCCAAACATTTATCAAAAAATTTTATATAAAATGCATTTTTATGCATTTATCTTGATTTTTGTCAACGCAAAACCACGTAATATATGAGTGTTTTTGAAATAAAAAAAGGCTTTCTCAAGCCTTTTTGATTTTTCTTACATTTTCTTTCTTTAATTGTTTGAGATATTCTTTAATTAATCTCAATCTTTGATTATCTCCCAATAATCTTTGGGGAATAATCCTTTCCAAACTCCAATTCATAAAATTATTTTGTTAAGGTGAATAGAGGAAGAACGTGAATTCAAACCAATTGTTTTTTATGATTACCCGCTATCATGCCGATGACATTGAAATTTTTATATTTCATAAGTTTACATATCAATAACTATCCAATCAGACATGGCTGCCAGATAATCCCAGTATCTGAATAAACGGAATTCAGTATTAAATTTGGTTACAAATATTATAGTGATAATTCCTACTACAAAAAATACTACATTACATTATGCAAAACCCAAGTAATTCCAAAATCCAAGAACAAATTGATGAGGTTTTTTCAGCCCAAAAAATCCAGGCTTTAAAAATGCGAAACAGTACTTCATTATTGAGAATCGCACTTTTGAAAAAACTACTTGATTGGATCAAACTCAATCAAGAGGATATCAGAAGGGCTGTGCATGCTGATTTCAAAAAGCCATACCCTGAAATTAATATCAGCGAAATTTATGCGGTAAACAGTGAAATCAACCATGCCATCAAGCATTTGGAAGGCTGGATGAAACCAAAGAAAGTTCCTACCCCTATGACAATGCTCGGGGCCAAATCCCATATTCAATTTGAACCCAAAGGGACCACACTGATTATTGCACCCTGGAATTACCCTTTCAATCTAGCCATTGGTCCATTGGTGTCTGCTTTAGCTGCAGGATGTACCGCCATCATCAAACCATCAGAAATGACTCCACATAGCTCGGCTTTGGTAAGAAGGCTTGTCGTGGAGACATTTGACAAAAGCTTGGTAGCGGTATTTGAAGGAGAAAAAGAAGTTTCGCAGATGTTGCTCTCAAAACCCTTTGACCATATTTTTTTTACGGGCAGTCCGGCCGTTGGGAAAATAATCATGAAAGCTGCTGCAGAAAACCTCAGTTCAGTTACCCTGGAACTGGGAGGAAAATCACCAACGATCATTGACAAAAAAGCGGATCTAAAAGATGCTGCCGAAAAGGTCATCTATGCCAAATTCCTGAATTGTGGACAAACCTGCATTGCCCCTGACTATGTGCTGGTGCATGAATCGGTCAAAGAATACTTTTTAGGCTTACTCAAAGAACAAATCGGGAAAATGTATGATCCCAAAAAAAAGGGGATTGAACATTCAAAAGATTACGCCAGATTGGTCAATGCGAAACACCTCAAAAAAATCAAAAATTTACTTTCTGACGCAGAAATGAAGGGGGCAGTACTTTATTCGGGTGGAGATAATGGGCCTGAAGAATATTTTGAGCCCACCATCATTACCGATCTGAAAGAAGATATGGATATTATGCAGGAGGAGATATTCGGACCCATCCTACCGGTGCTTGGGTTTTCCGATCTTGAAGAGGCAATCACCTATATCAATTTAAAGCCAAAACCATTGGCACTATATCTCTTCACAACTGACAAGGATGCCCAAAAAAGGGTATTAAAGGAAACCTCTTCCGGCAGTGCAGTCATCAATGACTGTGCCCTCCATTTTCTCCAAAATGAATTGCCATTTGGCGGGGTCAACTCAAGTGGGATTGGCAAAGCACATGGCTATCATGGCTTTTTGGCATTCAGCAATGAAAAATCTGTTATGAAGCAAAGAATCGGTAAGACTTTGACCAAGCCTTTACATCCACCCTATGGCATCATGGGAAGAAAAATCATTGATGGATTGCTGAAATGGTTTTAGAGGTTTGACATGAATTAATTTGGTCATTTATTCCTTGCCAGCAACCTAAAATTCTCCTAAAATGTCCGATGACGGATGACCGATGTTGACTCATTTCAGTCTCGAACCAAAAATTAATTTAAAATACTATTTTATTGGCATCATGGCATGAATAAAGTAATAGTCACCAGAATTCAAACACACCCTATTATCCTTTAAAAGATGATCAAATCCAAATTTATCCATTTAACTGCAATCTTGTTTATAATGACTACAAATTCAACTCACGCACAGAATAGAGCAAGAGATTTAGGAATTAACATTGGGGTACTTCAAGTTGGAGAAAACAATGCCATTACAGATGTGGAAGGAGTAAGTGTAGGTCAATTTACAAAAAATGAAGGTCCGTCAATAAGAACAGGAGTCACGGCAATACTTCCCCATCAGGGAAATCTGTTTCAGGAAAAAGTACCTGCTGCGGTGTTTGTTGGGAATGGTTTTGGAAAACTGGCCGGAAGCACCCAAATAGAAGAACTCGGCAACATTGAAAGCCCGATTGTTCTAACCAATACTCTTAGTGTGGCTGCCGGTTTGCAGGGAATCATTGAATTTACCCTAAATCAACCTGGGAATGAAAAAGTGCAATCTGTCAATGGGATTGTGGGAGAAACCAACGATGGAACTTTGAATCATATCAGGGGACAGCATATCAGCAAGGAAGAGGTGCTTTTTGCCCTAGAAAATGCAAAGGAGGGAATGGTTGAGGAAGGAAATGTTGGTGCCGGGACGGGGACAGTATGTTTTGGATTCAAAGGCGGAATCGGAACATCTTCCAGAAAACTGCCCGAATCCCTTGGAGGATATACGGTGGGGGTTTTGGTCCAATCAAATTTTGGCGGAATTTTACAGATTGACGGTGTGCCTGTTGGTGTTGAACTGGGAAAATACAGTTATATGAACCACTTGGCTTCGGTGGACGGTTCCTGCATGATTGTAGTGGCCACAGATGCACCAATGAATGAGAGGAACCTCAAAAGAATGGCACAAAGGGCAATGATGGGACTTGCCAAAACAGGAGGAATTGCATCCAATGGATCTGGGGATTATGTCATCGCTTTTTCGACTAATTCCGAAAACAGGATCAAACATCAAAGACCTCCTTTATATATGGAGCAAAAAAATTACCTCAGAAACGACGACATGAGCCCCCTGTTTTTGGCAACCATCGAAGCGACTGAGGAAGCTATCATCAATTCATTGTTTGCTGCAAATGATATGATTGGCAAAGATGGAAACCAAATTAAAGCAATACCTGTAGAAGAAGTGATCTCCATTATGAAAAAATATAACAAGGTAAAAATCCAATGATCTGAATTCCTAGAGTTCGTCCAAGTGTTCCAAATAATACTCCGCTTGGTCTAATATATCAGATTTTCCTTTCATTTTTTCCCAGGTTCTGTACATCATTCCTATCCTCGGGTTTTTGGATAATAAATCTGTGTTTCTACTATAAAAATGCCAATATAGGCTATTGAAAGGACAGGCCTTTTCACCTACTTTTAGTTTTTTGTCATAGTGACATCCCTGACAGTAATCGCTCATTTTATCAATATAATTGGCAGAGGACACATAGGGTTTCGTCCCAACTATCCCACCATCTGCAAATTGACTCATGCCCCGGGTATTTGTGATTTCCACCCATTCAATGGCATCAATGTATATTCCCAAATACCATTGATCCACTTCATCCGGGTCTATGCCTGCCAACAAAGCGAAATTACCAATAACCATCAATCTTTGAATGTGATGGGCGTAGGCCGATTTGAGGGATTGTCCTATACTGTGTTTGAGGCAGTTCATTTTGGTTTTGCCTGTCCAAAAGAACCATGGGAGTTTCCGATCATGCCCGAAATAATTCAAGGAAGCAAAGTCCGGCATTTTTGCCCAGTAAATCCCACGCATGTATTCCCTCCAACCTATTATCTGCCGGATAAATCCCTCCACCTGCGCAATCGAAACCGAATCCTGATGGGATTCAAAATATTTTTCTACTTCACTTACCACTTCTAATGGTGAAAGCATTTTGGTATTAAGGCTAAAACTAAGTCTGCTATGAAATAAGAATTCATCCCCGCTGTACATTGCATCCTGGTATTCCCCAAATTTGGAAAGCAAATGCTCACAGAAATAGTCGAGCACTTCAAGACTATCTTCTCTCGACACAGGCCAGTCGAATTTGCTCTCATCAATGGATCCAATCGTTTCAACCTCCATTTTCTCCAACAATTTTAAAATTGAAGAAACATTTTTTGGAAAAACCTTTGGGCTTTTCAGCAATGATGGATCTTTGAGTTTGTTTCTATTCTCTTGGTCATAGTTCCATTTTCCGGTCAACGGCTCCTGCCCATCCATCAGTATCTTATATTTCTTTCTCATTTCTCTGTAAAAAGTCTCCATGAGATAGGTTTTTTTTCCCTTGAAAAAATCAGCCAGAAATTCCCTTTCAGTTAAAAAATGCTCAGAATCAAACACTTTGAATGAGATATCAAGATTCTTACAAAAATCTTCCAATTGGACATCAAGCCTATACTCGTCCGGAAGTTGATATTCAAAATGGGTGATCTGATTTTCCTTGATTATGAAAGAGAGGTTATCGGATAGATTTTGGGTGTTGTTTTCGTGATCAAGGTTCCAATACAAGACCTCATGGCCCAAGTTTTGGAGCTCCTCCGAAAAATTTCTCATGGCCAGAAAGAATCCCACCACTTTTTGGATATGGTGCCTCACATAGCCTGTCTCCTGCTTCATTTCCATCATCAGATATAGTATATCCGAATCTGAATTTTCAAACCATGAATGTTGTAGGTTTAATTGGTCTCCCAATAAAAGCCTTAAAGTCTTTCCCATAAGAATCTGTTATCTCCTATTGAAAAGCTTATTATAGACAATTTGTTTTACCTGATCAAGGTAACTGTCCCTGTTTTTTGAATTTGTTCTCCTTTGGAGGTAGTATAATTTACCTTATAAACATAATTGCCATTGGGCAGCAACTGACCGTTCAAAAATCCATCCCATCCTTCAGCGCCTCTTCCTGCACTCGAGTACAAATGCTCACCCCAACTGTTAAAAATATCCATATTATAATCTGCCACACCCTTCATCACCGGATGAAATCTATCGTTAAGTCCATCAGCGTTTGGTGAAAAAGCATTTGGCATCACAAAAAACTCCTCATGCTGTTTTATCCTGACTTCTTCAGTCAGTACAGAAGAACATCCAAACATATCAAATGCCCTTAAAACAACTTCGAACTCACCGGGATTTTTAAATACGTGAATGGGGTCTTTTTCATGTGATTTTGTACCATCCCCAAAATCCCATTCCCATGCAATAAAATCTTCTGCAATGGCACTTTCGAAAAGCAAAGCGTCATCCACCAATATCTCCTCCTCAAAGTCCAGATCAAGTTTTCTATAGTTGAACTCCAATCTGTCCTCTGCAGCTATATTTGAGAAATCCACTCTCATGGTTTCTATTACTGAACATCCAAAAGCATCAGTTACCTCTACAGCAATCTCTTTCTCATCGGCTATTTGGATTTCCCTGACATCATCTGACCTGTTTTGCCAATTTACCTTGTAAGGAGCCTTTCCTCCTTTTATGGTTACCCATGCCACGCCTTTTGCCTCTCCAAGCTCACAGTTGATATCAAGGGCTGTTTCGATTTTTGCAGTCAGTTTCTCAGGACCGACAATTTTAAACTGTCTTTCAACTGAACATCCATTGGCATCAGTGACTTTCACTTCGTAATCTCCGGGACCAAGATTCTGGATTTTATTTGTCTTGCCTCCATTGGACCACAAGTAAGTATATGGTGATTTGCCACCCTCTACTTTTAAAGAAATGAATCCCTCTTCGGAATGAAAACACAACAAGTCTGATTTGACCTCTCCGGAGATTTCAATTGGACTTGAGGCGGTCACTTGGAATGTTTTGGAGATCGAACAGCCGGATGCATCCGTTACCAACACATCGTAATCTCCCGCTTTAAGCCCTTTATTCGATTTTGTTGTCACTCCGTTTGACCACTGATATTTGTAAGGTAATTTGCCACCTGTGACCTGAACCGAAATTGAACCATCATCACCATTTGAGCAGGACACATTTTTAAGCTCTTCAGAAATCTGCATTTCAGCATGGCTTGATTTGATTTCAAAATAAATCGTCTGATTGCAATCAAACTGATCTGATACCTTAACTGAATAGGTACCCGGTGTCAGGCCTTTTGCATGAAGCTGATTTCTCAAGCCATTGCTCCATTCAACTTTATAAGGCTCTCCTCTTCCTTTTTTGATATTTATTTTTGCCTCTCCATCATTGCTGCTGATACAACTTGCATCTTTTGTATTGGCCATTTCTATTACGAGCGGAAAAGGAGGCTGAACAACGATTCTTTCCTGGATTTCATAGCCCAAACTATCTTTGACCCATACTGTATATGTGCCCGCCAAAAGATTATACCTGTTCTGAACTGTTTCCAAGTTGTTCCATCTAAAAGTGTATGGTGCAACGCCACCATTGATGTCCAATATAATGTGCCCCATATCTGAATGTGAACATAAAGCCAATTGGCCACTCACATTGATACTCATGATGGCTTCGCCAGGTCCGGCATTTACCCTTGCATGGGTATCAAGGTTCTTATCTTTTACAGATTCTATTTTGGAAGCAAAAGAAAGGTCAAAAAATCCGGTACTTTGGGAGTAAACAATAGCCTGTAACCCCTGACTCAGAATCAGGAAAACCAGTACTTTTAATGTAAAAATGTGCCTTTTCATTTTAAAAACTATTTTTAAACAATAGCCTTGTTGCTCTAGGAAAATCTGTCATTGAAAAGCAAAATTTTGCTTTTGGTAAATAGAAATATTATTTTATGTAATTGGTATTCATCAAAATGATATTTCTAAATAATCGGGTGAATGATTAATAAAAGAAATTTTATACCAAAAAAACAAAAACTGGTACAAAAGATTTTTTACCTGAAAACGCCCAAAAAACCCACGCATGGAGGTGTTTTAATTCCAATTTCAAATTCGGGAAGAGGATTTGCTTTTTTTGTGATATGAAAGAAAAAATGGATGCTTCCGGTGGATGAAAAAAAAATTAAAATATTTTTTGATAATGTTGGTTAATTTAAGATTAAATGAGAAAACTCATTCAATATTTGAGAATGATGTTGGTTTGTAATTCGACTGGAGGATAAAATCGATTTGTCTATTTTAAGAAAATTTTTTAGGCCAAGAGAATCCTTTATTGTCAAAAATTAAATAAAAAAATCCCGACATTTTAGGCCGGGATTTTTAAATTCTGTTGAGTTCAATTGATACCAATATCCACTTGATTTTTTAGAATGTCGGCGAAGGTTTCTCTTTCACGGATCAAATGCGCTTTCCCGTCCAAAATCAAAATCTCAGCAGGCTTCAATCTTGAGTTATAATTGGAAGACATGCTGAAACCATAAGCTCCGGCATTTTTTATGGCCAGGATATCCCCTTCCTTAATTTCTTTCAACTTTCGGTCAGCGGCGATTGTGTCTGTCTCACATATGTAACCTACTATGGTATAAACCCTTTCAGGACCTTCAAGCTTTGAGATGTTAACGACATCATGATAGGCATCATACATCATGGGACGGATAAGATGGTTTAGACCGGAATCCACTCCAACGAATGTGGATGCGGGAGTTGATTTCACCACATTCACTTTAACCAACAAGTGACCGGATTCAGAAACGAGAAATTTCCCTGGTTCAAACCATATTTCAAGGTCGGTCCCATATTCCTTGCAAAATTTCTTAAAAGCAGCAGAAACTTTTTCCCCTACTTCCATCATATCAGTGGAAATATCTCCCAGCTTGTATGCTACCTTAAAACCACCTCCAAAATCCAGAAACTTCAACCCTTTAAATTCCCTTGCCGCATCAAAAAGGATTTCTGCACCCTTCAGGAATACCTCCGCATCCAATATATCTGATCCGGTGTGTATATGAAGCCCGATGACATTGAGGTCATAGGCATGTATTACTTTCAGCACATGTTTCAATTGAAGAATGGATATCCCGAATTTACTGTCAATATGCCCCACTGAGATCTTTGCATTGCCTCCCGCGAGAATATGTGGATTGAGTCGAATACAAATGGGTAGCTGATTGCCATAATATGTTCCAAAGTGCTCCAGCATCGGGATATTGTCAATATTGATCATTACGCCAAGATCCACCGCTGCTTTGATTTCCTCAAAAGAAACAGAATTTGGGGTGTACATGATTTCTTGTGGTTCAAACCCTGCATGCAAACAAAGGTGAACTTCTTCAATGGACACCGCATCAACGCCTGTCCCGGCTTTTTTCATCAGCTTAAGGATATTGATATTGGAGAGGGCCTTGGTTGCGTATTTGATTTTCAATTTAACACTTGAAAACGCTTTCTGTAGAACCGAAACTTTTTCCAGAATTTTTTGTCCATCATATACATATAATGGTGTACCATAGGTCTTGGCCAAATCAATCAGAGAAACGCCCTGAATCCTAAATTGCTGATCTTCGATATTCATGAATTTAAAATTTTGAACCGCAAAGATAAGGATTGACCCACAATAAAAAAGGGTGGAACTTCGGTCTTGTTTTGTGTACTTTTATTTCCTCTAATGAACTCAACCGATCAGAATATTCTCAATTTCAGATCAAAAACTTGAGAATTGAGAATTCTAGTTCGGTTAAAAAACGTTAAGTATTTACCATCCCGTTCAATAAGGTATAAATTTGCAGCATGTCCAAGTCTAAAATGAAATTGATCATCATGCTGATGTCCATAGCAAGCTTAGGCTTGATCGGATTTCAGTACTATTGGGTAAGCAATGCCCTTAGGATCAATGAGGAAAGATTTGAACAAACAGTTTACCAATCTCTCTCTGCCACAGTGACACAGATTGAAAAGGGTGAAACAAGTGATATTTTTCTCAGCTATCTTGCCAAAGATACCTTGTTGCAGCAGTCATTGTTCCAAAGGATTGAACCTATCGTTGTACAGGTCAGGCAAAGACCCACAGAAAGGAGGAGGCCGTCTGTCATGGATTCTTTGTTGCTGCAGCCAATTCCCCAGATCAGCCAAAGCTTCAAAAGACTGATTGAATCAAGAGGAATGGATCTGTCGTTGTTTGCTGATCTTGATAATTTTTTCACAAATCTGACCCCGGAAATAGCTTCAAGTCTTTTCACTCCCGATGAAATGGAAATCCTTTTGGAGGAGCGGCAAAGACAGTACCAATACCTTAATCAGGCCGAAACCCAATTCCGGAGAAGGTATGGAATCAGCAGAGATATTGATTTTATAGAGGAATACAATATTCCGGGAGATGCCCTGGATAAAATCAGGAGTGCCAATCTTAAAATAGAATTCATGAACAGGGCTTGGCAGGAACTTTTGGAAGGTCAAAAGGATGTCATGTCCAGAATAGATACAGAACAGGTGAAGGGGATTTTCAAAAACAACCTAAAAGAAAGGGGTATAGCGGAACCGTTTGATCTCGGTATCCGGGACGACAGAGGAGCCCTTTTCCCCATCTCAGGGATTTTTGATTCAACCAAGATTGCTGCAAGTGATCTTCAGGCCAGACTTTTCCCAAGCGATATATTAGGCAAAGAAAATTACCTTGTGGTACATTTTCCCAGCAAGAACGCCTATATATTCAGACAAATCTGGCTGCCCGTACTGAGTTCTTTGCTTTTTATCGGGATCGTTATTTTCTGTTTTGTGTACGCCATTAGGGTTATCATCCGACAAAAAAACCTTTCGGATATCAAAAATGACTTCATCAATAACATGACCCATGAATTTAAAACACCAATTGCAACGGTCAGTTTGGCGATAGAGGCTTTGCAGGATCCTGATTTGATGAGTCAGGATTCCTTTCGCAACAGGTACCTGAGTATCATTAAGGATGAAAACAAGCGGTTGGGAGGCCAAGTGGAAAAGGTTCTTCAGTCCGCTGCATTGGACAAAAAAGAATTCAAGCTCAAATTTGAAAAGCTGGACATTACCGAAATTCTTAAAAGTGCCAAAAAACAAATTGATCTTCAGATAGAAAATAAAGGAGGCAAAATTGAATTGGAAAACAGAATGCAAGAGCCATATCTCGAAGCAGACACTTTCCATCTTTCGCATATCTTCAACAACCTCCTGGACAATGCCATCAAGTATTCAAAAGACAAACCGGACATCAAAATCAGGTCATGGGATGAAAACGGAAGCATCTTTGTTTCGGTCCAAGACCATGGAATCGGCATGTCGAAAGAGTCTATAAAAAAAATATTTGATAAATTTTATCGGGTTCCCACAGGAAACCTCCATGATGTAAAAGGATTTGGATTGGGTTTGGCGTATGTCAAAACCATGACAGAAGCCCACAAAGGAGAAATAAAAGTGAGCAGTGAACCAGGAAAAGGAAGTATATTCACCCTTAAACTCCCCAAAACACAATGAGCAAAGCCAAACTATTGGTAGTAGAAGACGATCCCAACTTGGGAGACATCCTGCAGGAATACCTGACCATGAAAGGATATGAAACCACCCTGTGCAGAGATGGTGAAGAAGGATGGTCAAAGTTTAAGAAAGATAAGTTTGGACTCGCCATTCTGGATATCATGATGCCCAAAAAAGATGGATTCACCTTGGGCAAAGAAATCAAAAAAGTTCAGGAAGACCTTCCAATCATATACCTCACCGCAAAAAATCTCAAAGAGGATATCATCGAAGGGCTTAAAATCGGCGCAGATGATTATATCACCAAACCTTTCAGCATGGAGGAACTACTTTTGAGAATCGCGGCCATTCTCCGAAGGACCCAAAAATCAGAAGAGGTCAATACTCTCAAGGTTTACAATTTTGGTGCTTTTGAACTTCATTATGATGAACAGTATATAATCAGTCCTTCCGGTACGCACAAGTTGACTTCCAAAGAAAATGAACTGATCAGGCTTTTAGCTTCTGAAATGAACAAATTGGTCAACAGAAGCCATGCGCTGAAACAGATCTGGGGAGATGATTCCTATTTCAATGCCCGGAGCATGGATGTTTACCTCAGCAAAATCCGAAAAATACTCAAGGAGGATCCAAAGGTTCAGATCATCACTATTCACGGTGAAGGCTTCAAGATGGTCGTAGCAGAATGATTCCCATTTTTGAAAAAATAAGGCCCCTGTCCATCACTATGTTAATTGTAACGGGCTTTTTTACTTGTTCTGAAAAAACCATCGAAAGTAATCTGCCAAACATTGAGCTGGTAGAAATACTGGAGTCAGAGGACTACCATTTTGAAGAGCCTTTTTTATATACCTCTAGCAAAGGTCAGACATACCTATCCTGGATAGAAAAGTCGGATGACCTAAACTATTTTAAGTACTCCGTTTTGAATGACAATGCTTGGTCAGATCCCAAACTGATTGCTGAAGGATCAAACTGGTTTGTCAATTGGGCAGATTATCCGCAAATGGCGTCATTTGAAGACGGGACATTGATTGCCTTCTTTTTGGAAAAAAGCGGTCAGGGCACTTTTGCCTATGACGTCAAAGTAACTTTATCTGCGGATGGGGTTTATTGGTCTTCTCCTTTTGTACTTCATGATGACAATACCCAAACCGAACATGGTTTTGTTTCTATGGCAGCCTGGGGGGAGAATATGCTTATCGCATGGCTTGACGGAAGAAATACAGGGAATAGCGGCCATGATGACCATCATCATGGCCACCAAGGTCAGATGACATTGAGGGCTGCCCTTTTAGATTCAAAAGGAAATAAACTGGACGAATGGGAACTGGATGACAGGGTATGTGATTGTTGCCAAACGAATATTTCCATGTCGTCCAATGGACCGGTCATCGTATTCAGGGACCGCTCCGAAACTGAAATCAGGGATTTGGGAATCATCAGGTGGCTTGGCGAAAAATGGTCAGAAACGAATCCGGTTAATATGGATCTATGGCAAATAGCCGCCTGTCCTGTAAACGGGCCAAGGGTTTCTGCCAAAGAAAATCAGGTAGCTGTTGCATGGTACACTGCTGCAAAAGACAGCCCTGAAGTAAAAGTCGCAATTTCGGGTAATGCAGGAAAAACATTTGACTTAACGTCACGGATAGATTTGGGCAAAACCATAGGAAGAGTTGATATCGATTGGATCAAAGAGGGTCTGGCAATGGTCACTTGGATGGAAGAAGGGAAGATATTGGCAAGGACAGTTACCCTTGATGGAAAATTGGGTCAACCGATTCTTATTGCAGAAACTACCGAAAAGCGATCAAGTGGATTCCCTCAAATGACCGTCAACGGAGATGAAGTTTGGGTTGCATGGACTGATGATACTTCTGAAAGGAAAAAAATAAAAGTCTCTAAAATGATACTTTAAAAGCTTTTTGATTAAATAAATCAATAAAAGGTTAACCAAATTTTCTGTCCTTTTAGGGACATTATATTGGTAGAAAAATTCAAATTTTGATTGGTTGTTGTGCCTTTAGGTACAAAATACATTCCGTACCTAAAGGCACGGTAACCTAATTTATAAAATCTGTTCTACCCATATTTTGTCCCTAAAGGGACATGGAGTACAATTTATTTTGGGTTTTGGAAAATTAAATCAGGAATACTCGACTATACAAAAAAGTAGGGATTTTCTATATCAATATCCTAAGGAGAGCATCTTATTGAATCTCCACATTATCCACAATCCCCAATAGAATTTCCATTTTTTCTTTCAGATCAACTATTCTAGAGGATGGGTAAAGAACTTCCGCTTTGATCAACTGAACAAAACTGCCTTGGTAGTCTTGTTCGTCAAACTTTTTAATGGCGTTATTATAATATTGCAATCCCGCCAATTCTTTTAGCCCAATAAGCTCAAATGTCCTGTTCTGTTTTATAGTGTTAACGTTTCTACCCAAAACCAGAGGCTGATCCGGATTTGTAGACTTTACAGAAGAAATAAATTTCTCTTCAAACTGTTTGATATCATTTGCTCCAAGAATAAGTCCGTTCAGGGCAAATGTACTTTCAATAATAAAAGGTATTCCTTCAAATTGACCTTTCAGATAAATATGCTCATCTGTTTCAATCAAGATGTAAGGAATACCGTATCGCTCTAAAAGCAGTGCGTAAGCACCTGAACCCGTAACGCAATCAAAGACACCATTTTTCAGAGTTCCCGAAAAAAAGGAATGTGGGGCATAAGTCTTTAATAGTTTTTTTTGGGTTTTATAAAAGATATCCGACAGCAATTGAACATCTACATTTTTCCTTTGAGCTCTTTTATCCAATACTTTCAAAAGTTTTTCCCAATTCCTGAAATCCGGATCTTCTTCAGGTTGAAGGGCCTGAAGCAGCAGAAAGGGATCATTTTGGTGTTGGGTGAAATATTTCTTTTCCAGATTTGTATCAAAAAGTGTCAGTTTAATCTCCACATAATCATCCTGCGACTTTGCATGAAAGCCCAAAAATAAGATCAATATCAGAATGCTCAATAACTTTTTCATGACTGACAGAAGGCATATGATAACTTTTGGTTAACCCAAAGTTAACATTAAATTAACATTGACAAAACATTTCATGAAAATGTTAATATTAAGTTAACATTGGGAATGAAAAAAAATGTCTCCCTGAGTAATGAAAATTGTGTTTTACAAAGGAGATGACATCAGGTTAATCGTCATCCCGAATAATAACATTTTTGGAAATGTTCAGAATTGGTAATGAAATCAGGTTACTCCTACCTACGGCAGGCAGGCGTCATTCCGAGGTACGAGGAATCTCCTGAGGATCAATTTATGTTTATAATTTGCATTTTCGGATCCTTATGAGACTCTTCTCCCGATAGCCATCGGGATCAGGGTGACGGCTGCTCCGAATTACGTCATTGGTATCCCGACAGCAGTACGGGAGAGATGTCTATCGCCAGAATCAGCGTCAAAGTATACTTCTACCAAAAGGTTCAATATTCCAAATTCGACTCCAAAGATTTTGTCATCGGTTACGGATAATCCAGGAATCTCAAATTAAGGCTCCTACCTTAAAAAAATCGCAAATATTCACTGATGATGATAGGGCTCGTTTTTCAAAATGGTAAAAGCCCTATACAATTGCTCGGTAAAAAATACCCTTACCATCTGATGTGAAAAAGTCATTCTGGACAGGGACATCTTACCATTTGCCCTTTGGTACACACCTTCAGAAAATCCGTAAGGTCCCCCAATTACAAAAATCAATTGCTTCAAGCCTGCATTCATTTTCTTTTGGAGATAGTCCGAAAAATCCACGGAGGAATATTGCTTTCCCTGTTCATCAAGCAAAACCAATTCATCTGAGGTCTGTACTTTTTTCAGAATCAGCTCACCTTCCTTTTCCTTTTGGGCTGTCTCTGAAAGGTTTTTGGCATTTTTGAGATCCGGAATGATTTCCATTTCAAACTTGATATAAAACCCCAAACGCTTGATATACTCATCCAAAAGGGACTGAATGGCAGCATGGTCTGTTTTGCCGACGGCGATAAGTCTGATCTGCATCCTGCAAAATAATTAAAGCTTCTCCGAAAAAATCTTGATAAGGTGGATTTTATTAGGAAAAAAATTGTATCGTTTGATTTGGATGAAAGACAGATTGGATATTTAGGATTTTGGTTCTAAGTTTAGATAATTCAAATATATCCGCAACTATTGCGCTATGTATGCCATATGGAACAAATAGCTGTTGGTGGTATTGCTTTAAAAAAAAGACAGTTGACAATTACATAGACGTAGACTGACAAATAAAATGAACAAACTGACATTTGAAATACAGACTCATAAGGACTTCTATAAAAAACTAATTGAAGAATATAAGGACTTCTTAAATCAACCTCTCTCGTCAAGACATGCAATTAATTTCTCAATGACAGCATATCATTTAATTGAATGGATTTACCATGACGACAATGAAACTAAACCAAAGACATTAAACGACTTTAGACAAGAGATAAAGGACAAATGCCCCGAAATGCAAATTGTGCATGACATTGCAACAGGAGGAAAACATTATAAATTATGGAAACATAATCCAAAGACGGAGAACACTAAATTAAAAGGCGGAACATTTAGTAGAGGTTTTTCAAAAGCATTTAACATCTCCCTTTTAAAAGTTGAAATGAAAGACGGACAAATAATGGACTTTGAGGACGTAGCAAAAACTATAATGACATTTTGGGACTCCTATTATAAAGAGGAGTGAAAGCACAGCCACCAATCGAGTAGACGGCCGTGAGCCATAAGCTCACGGTTCGCCTCTCACACCACTATACGTACGGGTCTCGTATACAGCGGTTCGTAAAGCATTAGGCCGCCGCTCTTTACACCAACAACCTCTTTCCGTTACTTTTAAGATAAGGCTATGCCGATAGCTATCGGCACTCCTTATCGAACCTGCCTTGCCGTCAGGCAGGTTTTCAATTCACAATACAGCCTGCCCCGACTTCTTCGGGGTTCGGCCCTTCACCAACTCGCCTGCAAGGGATGCCGTCATTCGTCGGCACAGGCATTTCACCCTCTGGAATAATTTGGTATCTTCGATACCAGATGCCCATGCTGGGCACACACAAAATAATTTACAGATATGAAAGACAATCAAAACAACCCATTTGAAGACTCAGCATTAACTACAATATTGGTGGTGTCAGATATGGCTAAATCCAAAACGTTTTATACTGACGTCCTAGGAGCAAAAATATTTCGCGAATATGGCGGTGACTCATTGGTTTTGCAGTTTATGGGAAATTGGCTTCTCTTGGTTACCCCAGGAGGCCCAACAGAAGACAAGCCTGATACTCATTTTGTTGTTCCAGTAGTGAAGAATAAAGTTAGCCATGCTTTTACCATTAGAGTAAGAGACTGCATTAAGTCTTACGGAATATTAATAGAGAAGGGAGCTGAATTTATTACACCACCATTTGAAAGAGGGTCAGAGACTAGATGTTTTTTTCGAGATCCGGATGGTCATTTATTTGAGATAAGTGAATACAATAAATAACAAAGAACCAAACTATTACCAACAGGCTATAGCAAATGCGGGTTGACTGCTTAAAAATGAAGATATTGCAACTAAATAAAATCACGGTAGGCAGAAAAGAAGGCAGCTCCGAAATCCCACACTTGCCATAGCCAAGGACCGTTGTAGCGAATTAAAAAATGACGACAGAACCGTTAATAGACTATTTCAACAAACTTCTTCCATTAGACAAAGAGGAAAAGTTCGCTGTGGAAGCTTTTTTCAAAGAACGTAAGATAAAACGGAGGCAATTTATTCTGCAGGAAGGTGATGTCAGTAAAATCAACACTTTTGTGGTTGAAGGGTGCTTCAAGATGTACATGGTTGATACAAACGGTAAAGAACATAATCTTCAATTTGCGATAGAAAATTGGTGGATAGGTGATGTAGGTAGCTTTCATACTGAACAGCCGAGCAAACTATATATTGAAGCCATCGAAAATTCAGTGATTCTTCAAATCAACAAAGAAGACCAACTGAAATTGTTTGTTGAGTACCCTAAATTCAATCGAATTTTTAGAGTGTTAACCGAAAATGCTTTGGTAAGTACCCAACGTAGAGTTTTGCAGAATATCAGTTCTACAGCCGAAGAACGCTATCTTGATTTTATGGAACGTTATCCCCATTTCTTTAATCGCATTTCCAACGTTCAAATTGCATCTTACCTTGGAGTAACTCCTGAATTCCTGAGCACCATTCGCAAAAGGTTAGTCAAATCTTAATCTACTTTAGGTTTATTTCTTAATGTATCTTATAGGTACGCATGATTCTATTTCTTGACCTTTGTTTCAAACAAAATCGAAAAGAAATGAAGAAATGTTTAATGCCCATAGTTGCCATTTTTCTAATGACATCATGTGGTCAAAATAGCAATCAAGAGTCAAATCAAAGTTTAACTGAAAAAACAGAAGTCATGCAAAAAATAGAAAAGCAAAAAATAGAAGCATTATTGGGTGAGTACAAAAAATCATTGAATACATCAGATGCGAAACTTGCCCAAAGCCTCTACACCAAGGATGGGGTATTCATGCCAACCGAGGCTCCTTCGGGTATAGGTTCTGAAGGCATTCTTAAGTCTTATGAATTCGTATTTTCTCAAATTCAATTGAATATAGAATTTTTCATTGAAGAAATTGAAGTAGAAGGAAACATGGCTTTTGCAGTAACCAGTTCAAAGGGAACGGTTAAAATCCTTGCAAACGGTGTTGAAGCACCAGAAGCAAACAGAGAACTTTTCGTATTCGAAAAAGTAAACGGAGAATGGAATATTGCCCGGTACATGTTCAACAAGACTGAACCGAAGCAATAACTATGAAAGCAGCTGTAACAGTTCATACAGGCAATCCTGATGTCATAAAATTTCAGGAAGTGCCCATACCAATTGTTGAATCAGATTGGGTGCTAATAAAGGTCAAAGCATTCGGACTCAACAGATCGGAGCTTTTCACCAGGAAAGGGGATTCTCCAGGTGTTGAGTTTCCTAGAATACAAGGCATTGAATGCGTTGGGATTGTGGAAGAAGACCCATCAAACACTTATAAGAAAGGACAGCAAGTAGCAGCTATAATGGGCGGAATGGGGAGATTCTTTGATGGTGGTTATGCGGAATACACTTTGGCGCCCTTAGAGATCATATTTCCTTTTGAAAGCACTTTAGATTGGGAGATACTTGGAGCAATTCCAGAAATGTTTCAAACTGTGTCTGGCTCAATCTATCAGGCATTGGAAATTGAAAAGGATGAAACATTGTTAATAAGGGGAGGCACTTCTTCAATAGGAATGTTGTCTTGTCAACTTGCCAAAGCTAAAGGATTGACCGTGCTTTCAACTACCAGAAATTCAGAGAAGACACAAGCGTTACTTGATAATGGAGCCGACCATGTTATTATCGATAATGGAACTGTAAAAGAAGAAGTCAGGAAAATATACCCAATGGGAGTGAATAAGGTTCTTGAATTGATAGGAACCAGGACGTTAAAGGATTCTTTGAAATGTATTGCCCTAAAAGGGATGGTCTGCATGACAGGAATATTAGGGAGCGAATGGACAATGAAAGCGTTCACCCCTATGGGAGACATTCCATCATTAGGCAGACTCACTGTATATATGGGGGAATCAAACAATCTCTCTAAAGAATTGCTTCAGGAATTTATTGTTGAAGTAGAAAATGGAAGTGTCAAATTAAATATTGACAAAGTCTTTCATTTGGATCAGCTTGCAAAAGCTCATGAGTACATGGAAAACAATAAAGCAAAAGGGAAATTAGTAGTCAAGGTTTAAAAAAAACCGCTACAAAACTGTATAAAAGCAGTATCGGTTTGGGTGCGAACGTAAACTGTTTTTGTGTGAATTAAGTATCCTGCCATTTGAAAAGTAAGTGCATTTAATCCGCTATTGCTCTAATACTTGACCGTTGCAGCAGCTTAAAAAACTACGCCAAAAGATGAATCAAAACGAAAAGCTTCATGATGCCCCAAGTAGAACTATATCAGTAAAGCGTCTTTTAATGGAAGCTTTCTTCAGCAATATCCTTTAGTCTTTCGCTAAAATCCATTAATAACCCTATTTGCACAGCATTACTTTTATGTTTTGATTTGATCAAACTTAAAAAAGAAATACGGTGAAGGATAAAATGAAAGCAGCTGTTCAGCTTAGGAAAGGCTCTCCAACCTCTGATAAGGTGTTGTTGGTAAAAGATGATGTTCCGATCCCAACGCTTCGCAAGGGTGAAATTCTAATCAAGGTTGCCGCATCTGCTATCAATCCCTTGGACTGGAAAGTAATTCTCGGAATTTTTCCTTTGCGTAAGTCCGGGCTGGTGGGTGTTGATGCGAGTGGCACAGTGGAAAAAATTGCAGAAGGTACCAAAACTGATCTAAAAGTAGGCGATAAAGTGTATGGCGATCCGGGTGAAACAAACCCGGGTAGTTTTGCAGAGTACATGCGCATACGGGCAGATAATGCTGCTAGAATTCCGAGAAACCTGAACTTTGTGCAAGCCGCTTCCCTGCCCGCGGTGGGCTTAAGTGCCATTCAGGGTCTATTAAAGAGTGGCAAGTTAAAGCCTGGACACAAAGTCTGCATTACCGGGGGTTCAGGGGGTGTTGGATCCATAGCCATTCAGGTGGCAAAAACCATGGGAGCATCAGAAATTTGGGCCACAGGCAGCTCGGTGGAATTTATCAAGGCGCTGGGCGCAGACTATGTGATTAATTACAAAGAAGAGTCTGTTTTTGATGCACTTAAAGGCAAACAATTCGATATTATTTTTGATACGGTGGGTGGCATAGACCAATGGAAAGCTGCGCAGGAAGGAGGTCTCAAAAAAGGTGGGAAATATGTCACAACTGCCGGAGACTGTGACCATAGTATCTTTAATTTAATTAAAAACTGGGGCTGGCGTTACCTCAAATACAAGTTGGGGCTGGGGATACATTATACTTTTTTTAGGGTCAAAACATCTCCGCCAGATGTAGCTCAAGACATGAAAATACTTACGGAATTGGTAGAAGCAGAACAAGTCAAACCCGTTATCGTTCCGCGCTCATTTGAGCTGACTACCGAGTCATTGCATGCCATGATGGAGGCCAGCATGTCTAATCGAAGCAAAGGAAAACTAGTCATGAAAATTAACCAAAAATATTCTAGTAAATTATGAATTCTAGCAAAAACAAAAGAGTATCAACGGCAAGCACCTTTTTAAAGGTTGTAGCTGCAATTAATGGTTCTGTCCTGGTTATCTTTCTGATTCCCGGAGTGATGGAATCTCTGGGCGTTCAGGAACCATATTCCACTTTTTGGAGAGAGTTGCCCCTTCTCTTGGCCATCTATGCAAATCTCACGCTGTGGATCTCCGCACTCGATATTGAGAAATTTGCCATTATCCCAATGTGGAACAGTGTACTGAGGTTCACCTTTACGATTTTCTGTTTTGCCAAAGGATATGGCGATACCGTGGGCTCTTTTGCTGTTCAGCTTGCCATTGCTGACCTGGTAATTGGTATAATTACCATTGTATTGGTTCAGCGGGCATTGAATAAACCATTTTTGAGTATACTACTTAATAGATAGCCGAAACAAACAATCAGTCATGCAGAAAACTTTGGAAATAAAGTCCGTAACTCAGACTCATAAATTATTGGGCCTGGCTGCACCTAAGCATCCTTTGGTTACTGTTATAGATGCCCAAGCTTATGAGGGGCAGCCAGTTTTCAAAGAGATTAAGGTAGTGATGGATATGTACCGAATTACCTTGAAATCATCAAACTACAAAGGGTATATAAAGTACGGCAGAAACTCATACGATTATGAGGAAGGCACTTTAATTTTTTCTGCCCCGGGGCAGGTGATGGAATATGGATCTGAGACTGAACCTGAACCTGTAGATGCCATCAAAGGATGGACTTTGGCATTTCATCCTGACTTGATTAGAAAGCATCCGTTATCTAAAAAAATCAGTCAATACTCGTTTTTCAATTATGATGTCACCGAAGCGCTGCATCTTTCTGATAATGAGCGAAGGATTATAGAGGAGCTCATAGAGAAAGTTGTAGTAGAGTACAGTCAAAACCTGGATCAGCACAGTCAGCATCTAATCATTTCGAATATAGAGCTACTTCTGGATTATTGCTTGCGATTTTACGATAGACAGTTTTACACCCGAACCAATTTCAATAGCGATATTGTTTCGAAGTTTGAAAAATTACTCATTTCGCATTATCAGTCAGATAGCCTTAAAGAACATGGCATGCCCACTGTGGGTTATTTTGGTAAGGCAATGAACGTATCGCCCCATTATCTAAGTGACCTGCTCAAGAAAGAAACAGGCATGACAGCCAAGGAACAAATACATTTATTCATCATTAACAAAGCCAAAAACAGCTTACTCAATTCGGCTAAATCGATTAGTGAGATTGGGTATGAATTAGGCTTTGAGTATCCGCAACATTTTAGCAATCTTTTCAAATCAAAAACAGGTTACAGTCCAAGTGAATTTAGAAACCACAATTAAAAAAAATGGAAAACATAAACAACCTGCCAAATCAGGAAGGACGAAACATAGTTGTAACAGGTGCCAACTCGGGGCTTGGTTACGAAACAACCTTAGCATTAGCCAGGAAAGGGGCAAAAGTAATCTTGGCTTGCCGAAGCATGGATAAAGCCAATCGCACCAATGGTTGCTGCTGAAACAATGGAAGGAATTAATGGAAATAAAGCTCATGCTCTACCACACGATTTGCTCATTGAGACTTTAAAAAAATACAACCGATTGAAAGAATGACGTGGTACAATCGAATAGCCCGACCTAAGCCAATTGGCTCATTTTGAGGCTCTCACTATTTATCCCTCTGGAATAATTTATTATCTTCGATACCTGATGCCCATGCTGGGCGCACACGACGTTGTAAGTAATTTAAACAAACCAAAATGATGAATAGATATACCCAACGAATTACCCTATCATTCTTAGTCCTCTTTTCGACTAATGAATTAAAAGCACAATCGACAGTTAAGGAAATTACGGATGAATTTTTTATAACTTATGAAGAATCACCTCAAAACGCTGTTGACTTTATTTTCAGCACAAACAAATGGATGATGGAAAGAAATAAAGATGGAATTGAAAATGTAAAAACTCAATTGCAAAGCTTTCTTGGATTAGTTGGCGACTATTATGGCTATGAAAAAATAACTGAAAAAAGTATTGGTGAAAGTTTTAAGCTCATAAGTTATATGATGAGGTATGACCGACAACCTGTTCGATTTACCCTTGTTTTCTACAAACCTAAGGACAAATGGCAAGTTCAGAATTTCAAATATGATGACAATTTGGACGCTGAACTGGAAGAATCAGGGAAAGTTTATCGACTGAAACAGAATTGGGAATAAAAATTCTTTACAAGCTTATACTTGAACGTTCTCTGCAAGCTAGAAAGCGTAACGATAACCAAATATTACAAACCATATTTTATGCTAAGCATTCTGCGTTTTGTGTTAGACAAAGCATTTTATATTACTGATCTTTATGATTGATTTTTAACAGCGTGTAAAAATGTCCTTTCTCAAAGTAGCTTCCATCAGCCAATTACATCAGTTAATGGGTTTGCCAAAACCGCAACACCCCCTTATTTCATTGGTAGATGTGTCAAAAATCCAGGTGACGGAAGAACAGGTTAATGTCAAGGTGATTTTCGACTTTTACATGGTGTCGCTAAAGGATAAAAGCTGTGGAATCGAATATGGCAGAAACACTTTCGACTTTGATGAAGGCGTGATGATCTTTACAGCTCCTGGACAGGTGTACACCTTTACCAAAGCTTTCAAACCCGGGGAAATAAGCGGCTGGATGCTCTTCTTCCATCCCGATTTGATTCGAAATACCCATTTAGGTAAACAAATAAATGAGTACTCTTTCTTTAACTATGAGGTTTTTGAAGCCCTGCATTTGTCTGCAGATGAAGAAAAAACCATGAATGCCACAGTCGCCAATATAATGGAGGAATATCAACAGCGTATTGACAATCACAGTCAGCGTGTACTTGTTTCGAATCTTGAACTTCTTTTAAATTATAGCCTAAGGTATTATGAAAGGCAGTTTAACACCCGGGCTAGTCAAAGTAGAGATATCATTGCCCTGTTTGAAAAAGAGCTTAAAAATTACTTTAATACAGAAAAAAACCTTGATTTAGGTATGCCCGGCATTCAGTACTTTGCTGAGATCGTCCATCTTTCTCCTCACTATTTTGGCGATCTGGTCAAGAAAGAAACCGGTAGGACTCCCAAAGACCACATCAATGATTTTGTAATTGATCTGGCTAAAAATCTATTGGTGGGATCAGAGCAATCCGTGAGTGAGATCGCTTACCAATTAGGTTTCAACTACCCACATTATTTCACCCGCCTATTTAAATCAAAGGTGGGACATACTCCCGTAGCATATCGCAAGCTGAATTAATTCTGCATTTTGTGTTGTTCATCCTGCAATTCGTGCGATTGTAGATCATTGATATTATTCACTTTTGTAATGTACAAACTGAAATAAAATCATGACCGCACAAGAAGCATACAATCACCTAGACCCAAAAAAGTGGGTAAATACTAATGTTAAAGAGCGATTAAGCCTTTTAAAACAAATTCAAAAAAACTTACAAACATATGCCAAATCACTCGGTGAGGCTGATGCTAAAATGAAAAACGAGTTGATTGGGAAAGAAGTGGTGAGTATAGCTGATGGAATAGCCGGATCGGTCATACCCATGGCTAATACACTGATGGGGATAAAAAACCTTTATGAAGCGCTGGCAAAAGGAAAAATGCCTGAGCCACTATCTGTAAAGGAAACCAGTGATGAACTATATGAGATTCAGGTATTTCCTATCTATAAAATGGACAAATTGGTAGCCGGCAAACAAAAAGGATATCTGCACGTGGAAGGAAGCCCGAGACAAAGCAACCCTTTGGATAAACCTTCCGGGATCATTGCCATATCAGGCGCCGGTAATTACAGCTCTTCCTTAGAAATGGCGATGGCCTTATTTCTGGAAAATAAAGCAGTGGTGCACAAACCCCACCAATTGAATGAGGCTACCGACCTTGTTTGGGAAAAAATATTTGCCCCATTGATCGACCTTAAAGCGGTTGCTTTTTGTGATGCGGACCAGGGCCGTGAATTGTCTCAACTTAAAGGGCTTTATGCTATTTATTTCACAGGTTCAACCGGTGTTGCGCACGCTATACAAGATGCAGCAAGTGCCCCGGTAGTTTCAGAATGTGGAGGCAATAACCCTTGTATCATTGTACCAGGAGAGTGGACAGATAATGACATTAAGAGGCAAGCGATACAATTAGCCTCAGCTGGAAAATTAAATGGTGGAGCCGCATGCGGGCGCCCCCAAACAATTGTAACGTCGAAAAAGTGGAAACAACGGGATCAATTCCTATCTGCACTGCGAAAGGCCATTGCAGAAGAAACATTTGCAGTCTCAGAGCATTATCCCGGGGTACATGAGACAAAGAAGGCATTTCTTGAAAATCAGCCAACGGCGGAAATTCTAAGACCGAAATCAAGTAAACAGGTTAAAAGTGACTTCATTCTGATTCCCAATGTTTCTGAAGATGATTTCGCGGTAACAAACGAAGCTTTCTGTCAGGTTTTCAGCGAAATTCCACTGGATACAACGACCGATACGGATGAATTCCTCACAAAAGCAACGGAATTCTGTAATACCAAGTTATTGGGCACTTTAGGGTGTATGATTTTAGTAGATAATGATACCTTAAAGCATAAGGAGACACGCATCATGCAAGCGATCAGAGAACTCAATTATGGTGGTATTTCTGTAAATGATATTCCTCCCAATATCTGGCTTAATGGTTATCTGACCTGGGGTGGCTGTAATGAGAAAAAATCTGATTTTGTATCAGGAGTGGGAAATTTTGGTAATCCATTTAGCTACGAAAACGTGAAGAAATCTGTGATCATTAATGATTTCTATTCAACCAGCTTTGAATTGACCCATAAAAAACGAGTAGAACATCTACTTGAAAATTTGTCTTATTTCACCATTGATCAGAGTTGGGCTCACTTTGCAAAACTGGCAGGACAAATGACTATCGACAATTTTAAAAGTAAAGATTTTTAATAAAAATAATTATGAAAAAAACGGCATTAATCACAGGAGCAAGCAGTGGCATTGGCAAAGAGTTTGCCCACATACACGCAGAAAAAGGTGACAACTTAATCATTGTGGCCAGAAGACTGGAAAAACTTGAAGAACTCCAAAAAGAACTTGAAGGTATACATAAGATTCAGGTCGTACCAATTGATAAAGACTTAGGCGTGTCGGGGGCTGCCAAAGAGCTTTTTGATGAGATAAAAATCAAAAACATTCAGGTAGATTATCTCATCAATAATGCGGGTTTTGGGCTCAGAGGTAAATTCCACGAATTACCTTGGGAGCGCCAAATAGAAATGATCAATCTCAATATGATTGCTTTAACGGAGTTGATGTATTTGTTTTTACCAGAAATGGTCAATAGAAATAGTGGTAAAATCCTGAACATTTCGTCAACGGCTTCCTTGATGCCTGGCCCGCTACAAGCGGTATATTTTGCCACCAAATCTTATGTGACATCAATTAGCAATGCCGTGGCTGAAGAATTACACGATACGAATATTACTGTAACCGCTTTGATGCCAGGAGCTACCAAAACAGAATTTGCTAAAACATCGGGCTTGGAAGGCACAGATTTATTTAAAAGTACAGTAAATCCAAGGAGTGTAGCGCAGGATGGCTACAAAGCCATGATAAAAGGGAAATTAAATGTAATCTCTGGTTTTCCCTTATCTCAAAGGATTTCAACTGCATTGATGCCCTTCATGCCTAAAAAAATGATTCTTCAACAAATCAGGAAGATGCAGGAGTTGAAGTAGTTTAAAATTCAACAAAAAACCTATGATAATGTAAACAAAGAAATAATTATGGACAATATCGTAAAATACTTTTCTGGTGAAAAACTGCAGTGCAGCATTGGAATATTAATTGGGATAACTGGCCTGGCGCTCTCTATTTATTTTGTTTATCTAAATAAAGAGGTTTATAAAGGAATTGCTTTTGCCTTTATTCCACTTTCGCTATTGCTACTAGCTATTTGCGTGGGAGTCGTAATACGTACACCAAAAGATATAAAAAGAGTGAGTAGCTATTATGAAAGTGAACCAAACAAAATACAAACGGAAGAAATACCTCGTATGGAGAAAGTAATGAAAACCTTTCCTGTAGTTAAAAAAGTAGAGATTGGGATTATCATTGTGGGGATCTTACTATTACTTGTGATGTGGAAAAATGACCTCCTAAAAGGTATTGGATTTGGGCTTATTATACAGGGCATAATGCTATACGGCTTTGACCATTTTGCACAATCAAGGGGGAAAATTTATTTTGAATTTCTGAACTCTCTTTAAGCTAAAAACACGTATCGCTAACCTTGCAATAAACTAAAAAAAAAATGGTATACTTTGGATACGTTTTAGTTTAAATCCACATTTTTTTACTCTTTTGGTCGACAGGAGGGATGATAGAATTCTTTTCTTCTAAAGTACCTTGGACCCCATATACAAACCTTGATTTTCCAAAATGGTTACTTCCAATTCATTGGGGTTCATTAATAATCACTTTTACAGGATTCTTAATTGGCTATTTTACCGGGTGGAGCAAAACCCCTGAGTTTATGCTTGCATCATATACTATGCTGTTCACAATCTGCGTCATCGAGACTTTTGGAATTATGACAAGTCAAACAAGGTATCTTGCTATGATTACAGAACTTGTGACATACATAGTGATTTTGGCATTGTTGTTTAAAAACAAATATTTTATTGACTACTTCGCCTGACTAACAGAAAAAATGAAATTCAAAATAACTGAATTTCCAGTAAAGTAAAAGTAACCCGAACCGAAATTCGAGTAGCCCGACCTGAGCCAATTGGCTACTATGGCCTCTGCTGACTTTTCAGTCTTCACTCGTAGGATCTCCCCAGGGCCTGTCCCGTGACAACGGGATAAGGATAAATTTGCCACTGCACAACCTGACTCTTTCGCACTTCGGTGCTAAACCCTGATTCCTGCGGCATCCACCAGATAGAGATGTTGGTCAGGGGCTTCGCAAAGATCCCGCTTTCCGGGACAAGTCGTGCTTACTCACCCTCCATAATGGCCTCCGTATATGGTTCCCCGATTAATCGGGGCATGCACTGTTCGTCAGTACCGGATTTTGTAGCATCGCTTTCCTGTCCTCCGGGAGGCGCTTATCTTTTAAAAAAATCACGCATTCTACCTATAATTTTTCAATCCATACCGAAAATAATCTGATTTTATGTAACTTACTGACTATGAATATTTAACTACTTAAATAAAATTAAGATGAAAGTTAGTTTACTTTTAGGGTTTTTGGGTTTCTTTTTGATTTCCGTCAATACATCTATGGCTCAATTGACAGGTACTGTTATCAAAAAAGACCTCGGATTGGAATTTTCAATACCGGAAGGTTGGGTAGGACAGGAGAATAATGGGGTCATATTACTAGGGAGCCACACCGTACCAGGAATGATTATACTTTCACTTCATGAATATAAGACTGTAGGAGAGATGAAATCCGAAGCTACTATTGGTTTTTCTGATAATTCAGGCACAGAACTCAGACCTGCAGGAGACATCGAAGAAATTGACAGCCATATTATAGGCTTGCCGTATGCCGGCAAACTTGAGGGATATGATGCAAAAGCCTATGTAATAGGAATTCTAAATCCAAAAGGATATGGGGTAACTATCATGGCTGCAACCAACCCGGAAAATTATTCGGAGGAATACAGGAAAATTTCCCATCAAATTGCCAATAGTTTAAAATTTTCAGAAATTGACACCTCTTCCCTGTTGGAGGAGTGGAAACAAAAATTGAATAATCGGGCCCTCAATTACATGAGTTCCTACAACAGCAATGATTCGAGGGGTTATGGTGGTACCTCCGCAAGGAGAAAAATAAGTCTTTGCGGCAATGGCCAATTTTCCTATTCTTCCAGCTCAAGTATCAATATTGATGTAGGAGGAGCATTTGGCAACTCTTCCAGCAAAGATTCCGGTTCCGGATCTTGGAATGTTGAAAATGATGGCCCGGCAGGGGCCAAACTTGTACTTCGCTTTCAGGATGGCAGGGTATGGGAGTATAGTCTTGGGATCAATGATAAAGGCAATACAATTTTGAACGGGGAAAGATACTTTAATATTGGTCTCAATGATCCAAATGGGAATGGTCCGGATTGTTATTAATTAAAGGAAACCTTTCATAGGTGGGTATCAATGGGCTGATACTGTAAACAAAAATCATACTAAAAATATTTATAACTTTTTGATAAACAATACAATAGGTTTTGGACTTATTCCCATACAAACCAAAACTATTATAACAATGAAAAAATTATTGACTTTTGCGGTCCTGGTTGCATTTTTTGTAACCTCCGCATTCACTGTAAACAAAAACGCTACAATCAATCCTGATGCAGACATTGTAGACCTGGCTGTACAGACAGAATTTCTGTCCACTTTGGTAGCTGCTGTAAAGGCTGGAGATTTGGTCGATGTATTGAAAGGTGATGGTCCCTTCACTGTCTTTGCCCCAACCAATGAGGCATTTGCAAAGTTACCTGCCGGAACTGTTGAAAACCTTTTGAAGCCAGAAAACAAAGCGCAATTGGTAGCAGTACTGACCTACCATGTTGTGCCCGGAAAAGTTTATTCCAAAGATCTGAAAAATGGAATGAAGGCAAAAACTGTTCAAGGTTCTGATGTAACCATCTCACTAAAAGATGGAAAAGCAATGGTAAATAATGCCACTGTATCTACGGCAGATATTGAAGCTTCCAATGGTGTAGTACACGTGATCGATACTGTGATTCTACCTACAATGTAATTTTATCTGACTTTAGTTACTAAAAAGCCCCTTCAAATATGATGGGGCTTTTTGTTGTAGCTAGTTCTTCTGTAGATAATTCTTTCTTTTGAGAATCGACTCCACGAATTTTTTATCATTTTCGGAATTAAAAATCTTGAAAGGGAGGTGTATAAACTGCGCTTTTGACATGGTAAGTATAAAAGCATCTTTCTTTATCTCTGCCTTTTTGATCATATCCCATTTGATGGGCATGCCTTGCTTGGCATTTAATTTCATCAAAATCTGTCTGCTATCAATTTCATAGGACATTTTTTCAAAAATCACTTTATTCTGTTCCATTTGGGTAACACCTGCAAATTGGATGACCCAAAAAAGCCAGTATAATGCATAAGCTAAAATCGCCATGCTGATCCACCACCAAGATGCAATCCAAAAATAGCCACAGCCAATTGCTATTGCAATCAATACCACCCACCATTGCTCTCTTAAAATATTTGCCAAGCCTGCTTTGATATAAGTACCGGTCTCTAATTTATATTTTTTTGTTTTTACTATCATTACCTTTATTTTTCAGAGCGCAAATATCTAATGATATGGCTTATTTCACAAGCTAATCGGAAATACTGTTAATATTTTCAGATTTTATTTAATCAAAATCGTTACAGAAGTGTTAATTAATTGACTTCTACATCCTTTTGTAGTAAATTATACAAAATTTCTTTGTTATGAGTAGCTTAGCCGTTGATTTAATGTTGTGTGGAATAGCCTATGTGGTCTTGATTTATTTTGTTGCTACAATGACAAAATCAAAAATGGGTAGAAGTCAAAACAATGACGACGATGGAGATGGTGGGATCGAGGATTTTACTCCACCAAAAATTGATCTGCCACCGGGAGTGATATGGCCTTCCGCCGGTCCGAAAAGTAAATCTCCAAAAGACCCCGTAGAAGCCTGATCAATTACATTTGTCACAAACCCCCTGCACCAGCAAACTTATTTCTTTGTTTATATATCCTGCAGGAAGATTGATTTTTGGCAGACTTACTTCTTCTATGCAAATGGTTTTTCCACATTTTTCACATTTGAAATGTACATGTTCATGGTCATGACTCTGTTTACTTTCATGTCCATTATGAGAACATAAGGCATATTTAGCAGCACCACTGTCATCTAGCACCTTGTGAATAAGGTCATTGTCCAAAAATGTCTTAAGTGTCCTGTAAAGTGTGACACGGTCAAAATCCCGGTCAAGCTCTCCTTCCAAATCTGAATGGGATAATGCAGACTGCCTGACCAAAAAAAGTTTTAACACTTCTTTTCTACAATTTGTAATTCTTAAGTTGTGTTCCTGAAGTATTTGTAATGGATTTACTGACATTTCTTTTCCGTTCGATCAAAGTAAAATTAGGGATATAAAGCAATAACACAAAAAAAGACAAAAACAGCCGAAACAACTAAATAAAATCAGGTATTACCGAAAACCTATTCACAAATTTTGTAGTTTGATTGTTTAAGATCGCATAAACATAGGCATCTATCAAAATTCTCACAAATAAAACAATTCACCTTTTTTAATCAACTCCAATCCATGAAGCATGTGAACATCATTATCATCGGAGGTGGGCTTGCGGGCCTTATTGCTGCGCATCAATTATCAAAAAACGGAAAGGAAGTTTTGCTTATTGAAAAAAAAACTTACCCTTTTCACCGTGTTTGTGGGGAATACATTTCCAATGAAGTCAAAGAATTTCTGAACAAAGAAGAATTATACCCCGACGAAATCGGACCCTCTCAAATCACCAAATTCCTCCTGACATCCATCAAAGGAAATGAAGCAAAAATGGCTTTGGATTTGGGAGGCTTTGGTATCAGCAGGTATGCCTATGATTATTTTCTATATCAAAAAGCAGAAGCAATAGGAGTGAAATTTTTACTGCAATCCCAAGTGGAAGAGGTGGAATATGAATCCAACGAAAACAAGTTTGTACTCAAAATAAATAAGGGAAATTCATTTACTGCTGATCATGTCATCGGTGCTTTTGGCAAAAGATCCAAAGTGGACAAATCCATGAACCGATCTTTTATGCAACAGAGAAGTCAATTTATTGGAGTCAAATACCACATCAAAACGGATTTTGACCCGCAGACTATTGCCCTGCATAATTTCGAAGGAGGCTACTGTGGTATCATCCAGGTGGAAAACGGTATTTCTAACCTTTGCTATTTGGGTTCAAAGGAGCAGCTTCGTCACTACGGGAACATTCCTGAAATGGAGAAAGCGGTGCTTCAAAAAAATCCCCATCTTAAAAATCTCTTTCAAAACAGTGAATTTATTTTTGAAAAACCTGAGGTAATCAACGAAATCAACTTTTCCCCAAAAAAACCTGTGGAAAACCGTATTCTGATGGTCGGAGATGCAGCAGGTCTGATTACACCATTATGCGGAAACGGGATGGCCATAGCAATTCATACCGGAAAATTGGCCGCAGATGCCATTCTCCAAAACAAGGATCGAACTTCTATTGAAAAACAATATACTTCCCAATGGGGTCATCTTTTCAAAAACCGTCTTTGGATTGGTAGAAAAGTACAGTGGCTTTTTGGTTCAAAAGCGATTTCAGAATTCTCAGTGGGACTTATCAAAAATTCAAATTTTGCCGCTACTCAGATTATGAAAAGGACTCATGGAGAGATGTTTTAAATTTTAGATTTCAGATTTTAGATTTAAATCTCGAAAGCTCGGAAAAGTTTATAGTCCCGATACCTTGGTTTAGATATCAACCGAAAACCTGCATCACTTGGGTGTTTTCCAGAAAATACCACACAAAGAAAATATTCAATGCAATGGCTGAAATTCTGTTCATCCACATCGCCCATGTGTAGCTGGTATATTTTTCCTCATCTTTTCGTACAAATGAAAACCAGATAAGAAAGTAGAGGACAACAGGCAGCATTGTAAGCAAAAAGCCGAAAAAGGCACTTTCCTGATTTCTGTCAAGGAAAAACCAACTAAAGCAAATCCCTGTTACCAAAAACCAGATACTTGAAAACAAAAAGGTTCCTTTTTTACCCAACTTCAGACTTAAGGTAATATCTCCTCTTTTGGCATCTTCTTCATGTTGATAAACCTGGGTCAGCGGATATGAGCCCCAAAGCATCAGACTGGTCAATAACCCGGGAATCAGGACATGAATCTTGGTAAATACTTCCCAACCAAAAACACTCAATCCCGCATACGCCATCCCAAAAGTAAAACATCCCTGAAAAAACCCTGCTGTAATCCAACTGAGGTAGGGGTATTTTTTCAATCTTATTGAGGGATGACTATAGGCCATGGATACCAGACTATAGACCAGCAGCATGCTGCTGAACTGCCAGTTGATCCTGAATCCCAAAATCAGTGAAATTGCAAAAAAAATCAAGGAAAGATAATACAATCCTTTAGTAACTTTCGGCGGATTACGCAATCCTCCTATGCTTTTTTCATCTTTATCGAAGTAGCTGTTATAACCGTTGCTCGAAGGATACAAAAAAAGATGAAGAGAAATAAAGACTATCAGTAATCTATCTCCATTTAGGTTGGGAGTAAAAGCCAATGCAAAAATGAAAATAGGCAGCAAATAAAAAGAGAATAGGATTCTTAAATGCTTCCAATTAGACAGCTTGAACATAAATCGATTTTGTTTTTAACTTTTAACATCGGGAGATGTTTTACCTTCAGTATCGAAGTTAGAAAAAATAAGCTTAACTTAAGTAGATGAACAACCATATTGTTAGTATTGGTACTGCCAATCCGGGAAAACCCATTTTACAGACCCAAATCGGTGAGTTTATGAAAATGGCACATGGACTGGATTCGCAGGAAGCGCGAAAGCTAAATTTTGTTTACCGACATACAGGAATAGAAAACCGGTACAGTGTCATTGAAGATTTTAGGTATGAAAATCCTGAAAAATTCAGCTTTTTCCCTTCCAATAAAGCATTGGAGCCGTTTCCCGGCACGAAAAAGAGAATGGGACTTTTTGAAAAATCAGGATTTGCATTGGCAAAAACTGCAATTCTTGAGTGTTTAAGGAAAACCAAATATAAAGCCTCAGATATTACACATCTGATTTTGGTTTCCTGCACAGGCATGTTTGCACCGGGACTAGAGCTGGAAATCATGCATGCCATGGATTTTCGGAAAGATATTGAACGATATGCCATACATTTCATGGGATGCTATGCTGCATTCAATGGTATTAAATTGGCGGATAGAATATGTGACAGTGATCCAAATGCCAAAGTTCTTATACTATCTGTGGAACTATGTACCATTCACTTTCAGAAAAAATATACTGAAGACAATCTTTTGGCAAATGCGCTATTTGGAGATGGTGCGGCTGCTGCATTGGTCAGTAGGGAGGAGGGAGGTCTTGCCATCAAGAAATATCACAGCAGGGTATTCAAAGAAGGAGAAAAAGACATGGCCTGGTCGATCGGAGATTTTGGTTTTGAAATGCGGTTGAGTAAATATGTGCCTGAATTGCTCAGCAAAGGCCTTTTTGAAATCCATGATTATCTTGAAGAAAAATTTCAATTGTCAAAAATCAAATATTTTGCCATCCATCCAGGAGGGAAACAGATTCTTCAAAAAGTAGAAGAGGCTTTTGGAATTGGAAAATCGCAGAATCTTCCCTCTCATGAAATCTTACAAGGCTTCGGCAATATGTCTTCGGCCACCATCCTTTTTGTTTTGAAAAAATGGTTGCTTGACCCTCATCCAAAAGGGGACTTATTGGCTATGGGGTTTGGACCAGGATTAACATTGGAAACTCTGCTACTTGAAAAATAATGGGGAAATTCAGCCAAAGAAGCTATCAAAAAGAAATAATGGACGACCTTGATGCCGGGGGGGAATTGATGGAGGTGACCTTAAAGGAGCTCAAAATCATCAATAAACTTTTGGGGGGAAATCATGTGACCACATCAAGCCTGAAGCAGATCATGACAAAATATCCACAGGATAACTATTCTATAGCAGACATTGGCTGTGGAGGTGGGGATATGATACGGGTAATGTCAGATTGGGCCAAAAAAAACAAACTTAATTGTCGGTTTACAGGAATAGATGCCAACCCAAATATTATCAATTTGGCGAAAATAAATCTTGCAGATATCAGCAATGTTGCTCTTGAAACCCGGAACGTTTTTGATGAAGCATTTTTGGACGAAAAAGTGGATATCGTTACCTGCACACTTTTTACTCATCATTTTACAGATGAGGAACTATTTTTACTGTTATCCTCTTTTAAAAAGAAAGCAAAACTGGGAGTAGTCATCAATGACCTGCATCGCCACCCGATTGCATATTATAGCATCAAGATTTTGACCGGTCTTTTTTCCAAATCTACCATGGTCAAAAATGATGGCCCATTATCAGTATTAAGAAGTTTCCATAAATCCGAACTGGCAAACATCTTAAAATCCTCTGGTATTACCCAATACGAAATCAAATGGAAATGGGCTTTCCGATGGAGAGTAATTGGTTATATACTTTAGTTTTGTATTCTTTAACTTCAAAAATTTATTTATGGATTTCAATTTTGATTTAGAAACTATTGCCGATTTTAAAGCAAGAGCCGTTGACCTGATGTTTCAGCTTGGCCCTGTGCTGTTGAAGTCGATTATCCTACTTTTGGTTGGTCGATATGTCATCAGGCTAATTTTGAGAGTATTTGGCAAAACACTTGAAAAATATGAGATAGACCCATCTTTGGCTACTTTCTTAAAGAGTTTTTTAAACGCCATATTGTGGGTGTTGCTGATAATCAGTGTAGCCACTACCCTGGGACTGGAAATGACCTCATTTATTGCCATCATAGGTGCCGCAGGTCTTGCAGTGGGTCTTGCATTGCAGGGTTCTTTATCCAACTTTGCCGGAGGAGTCCTGATTTTAATTTTCAAACCCTTCCGTATAGGTGATACTATTGAAGCCCAAGGAACCCTAGGTTCAGTGGAAACCATCGATATTTTATATACCAAAATCAGGAATTTCGACAATAAAGTCGTTACCGTTCCAAATGGTGCACTTGCCAATAATTCAATTACCAATTTTTCACAGAAACCTACACGGCGAGTTGATATCAACGTTGGGGTAGCTTATGGAACTGACTTGAAGAAAACCCGAAAAGTAATTCTGGACGTGCTTAAACTGGATGAAAGAATTCACGAGGAACCTGCACCAGTTGTTTTATTCACCAGCTTTGGAGACAGTTCTCTTGACCTAACAGTTAGAGCCTGGACAGATGCTGGAAATCTTTGGCCAGTTTTTTGGGACAACATGGAAAACATCAAAGAGGCTCTTGAAGAACATGAAATCGAGGTTCCATTCCCTCAAAGAGATGTTCATCATTATTACCCCGAAGAGAAAAAAGAATAAAAAAAAGGCCGGAATTTATATCCGGCCTTTTTTTATTAATCAAATTTGATAGGAACCGTTTTTCCATTATGAGAAACTGAGGCCAATTTGTCACAGGCACCATTACCGTAATCAATCAAAAACTTCTGACTTGAATCAAGGGTTATCTCAACTTTCCCTGAAGAGGGAATCCAATTTCCCTTGTCTGTACATGATTGGATAAATAGCAGATCTTCTCCTATCAATGACATATATGGAATCCCCAATCTTGTTTTTCCTCCGGATCCCCCGGTCACTTTCAATTTAATTCCTTCTGAATTGGTTGAAAGAAAAAACTTCTTTTCAAATTCTCCTTCAATGGTGGCAAATGTTCCATCTGACCAAGTCACTTTACCGGCAGAAATCACTGTCTCGAATAGAAAATATTTTCCTTCCGCATTAAATCCTCTGTGGATTAATTTTCGCCGTCCTTCAATTTTCAGACCATTTACCTCATAGGCATCAAAAGAAATGGTGATTTCAGAATTGGCATCAAAAGTAAATCCTGAGTAAAAAATCATGATTTTTCCTTTTCTGGTGATTCCTTTTGGACTTGTACAGCCTTCCCCAAAATTGATAACAATTGATTTGTTGTTTGGGAAAAAATCAACTTTGGTGTTTTCACATAAATCAGTGCCGACATCCAGATTTGTTCTGGAACTAAGTCCATTGCTTTGCATGGCAGAAAATGTGAGAAAATCTGCATCTTCAAATGAGTCATTTACCTGAGCTTGCTCCTGCAAGACCACACTGTCTTGTTGGGGCAATTGTTCATCTGTTTTTTCACAGGAAACCATAAAAATCAGGAGTCCTAATGCAAACAGGAAAGTAGGGTTTTGTGGGTGATTTACTTTCATATGGATTAAGTTTTATCCACGAAAGTAAAAGAAAAAAATCGGATTAAGCATAAAGTTAGTTACTCATTTTTTTGATTTTTTTTCTCCTTAGGCTTTGAATCTGAGGCACATCCAATATTCTTGGTAAGAGATACATTTTCGGATATACCACCGAATCCTTCAGAAAAATCAATTTCTGAAACCATCTTCTCTTCAAGGCCTTTTTTCTCTGTTTTTTTCCCCATATCAATATAATTATTTGCTATTAACAGTTAACCGTTAGAACCCCACGGATAGTTTGTTAAACTCTAAAATTAATCCCGATAGCTATCAAGATCCGTCTTCCGTCTTCTGTCTTCCAGCCAATTTTATAGAAAACTTACACTACTTGGAGACAGGCGGATAAACATACAGGTTAATCCACTATTTCTGCATCCAATAGGATGAAATTCAAATCATCGATATCTGTATCGTTGAGTTTAAGTTTTCCTTTGATGGTGATGATTTCATCCACTTTGATTCTCTTGGAAGGTTTTTTCTTGAGGTAGGCCACCACAATACTTTCCGGACCGGCACCTCCACAAAAGAAACATTCCGCATTGGGGAATTTGCTGAGTACTGCAAAGTCAGAGGTACTTACATCCAAAGGAATATAAAACCCCGTGACCTGAACTGACTTCCCTTCCAGTTCCTTAAGTTCATCCGGGAAAATGGGGTAGAGAAAATACATCCCATGCTCTCTGTTCAACTTTTCAATAAACCTTGTCTTTGATAATAAAGCCCATATGTCAGGACTCTGTACCGTCGCTCCTGATCCTAAGGAAAATGCCAGTAAAAACACCAATGTTAATCTTTTCATATATGTCGTTCTCTAATAATGAATGAAGACTCCGGACGAACCGGAGTCTTGCTGTCAACCACCATCATTCTAATGAAGAGTACACTATAAGAATGAGATAATTCAAATGTCTTAATAAATACATAATGAAACAATATTGCATTTATAATTTTAGTGTCGTCTCCTGAATCTTTTAATATCTTTGATCCATGGAATTTGAATACGGAACCACCGACATAAAAGATGCTCTCAAAAGATGTAAAAGAAAAGGATTTGGACTTGCCACGGGCAGGTTTTTCCTTTTTTTATTCATGATAGCTTCCCTGATTATTGGCCTAACTGATAAGCCGGTCTTTATCCTTTCTTTCCTGATTTCTTCGGTTTTCTTCATTTACCTTATCATTCAATACAATACCAATAAAGATTGGATTGATTTTTTTACGCAATTGATTGAAATGGATTTAGAGAAAGCCAAAAGGAAATCAAGAAATCTAAAGGACCTGGATTCAGGTTCTGAATTTATAGATAAGCTACACCCCTATTCGAATGACCTGGATCTTTTTGGCGAGCATTCACTTTTTCAATTGATCAACCATACCGTCAGTAAAAGTGGGAAAACTCTCCTTGCTGATTGGATGAAAGAAAAAATCAATCCTGATGTAGCCAAACAGAAAGCAGAGGCTCTTCTAGAACTTCGAACAAATAAGAGCTTTTTGGCATCCTTTGAAGCACATGGCCGTGCTTTCATGAAAAATGAAAAACCAAAAACAAAATTTTATGCCTGGCTAAAACAACAGGAAAATTGGAAGTCCTTATACTACATACCTCTCATCCTAGGCCCGATTGGAGGCATCACAATCATTCTGGCCGCGGTATTTGGATTGCTAGCCCCGGCTTGGGTTGGTGCCTGGATAATTATCGGAATAGTCTTCTTATCCCTGATTTTCAAAAATCTTCAGCAGGCTTCCTCTATCATGCCCAATCAGGGAGATATCAAGACTTTTAGCAAATGGGCCGCACAGATTGAAGGGATGCAATTAAATGGAGAATTTTTAAAACATATTCAAAAGCCTTTTAAAAACCAAAATTTTGATGCCTCTGCAATTTTAAGGTCATTGGAACAGAAATCCTTTATGCTTCAGAACAGGTTCAACCTGATGTATTTGATTTTCAACATGCTTTTTTGGATTGATTTTTTCCTCTTTTGGAGAACAGTAAAATGGAAAGAGAGATTTGCGGGACATTTGGCTAATTGGGAAGGCTTTTTCGATAAATGGCAGGCTTTGGTTTCTTTGGCTGCCTTTAGTAATGAAGAAGATCTGAACTGCCATGTGGATTGGACAAGCGGGAAAATATTGGAAACAAAGAATTTGGTGCATCCTCTTTTAAATCCCAATGAGGCTGTAGGCAATGATTTTTCCCTCACTGAAAAAACTAAAGTCGTTTTGCTGACAGGTTCCAATATGTCCGGAAAAACGACTTTTATGAGAACAGTGGGAATCAATCTTGTCCTTGCCAATTTAGGGCTGTCTCCCCTAGCAACTACTTTCACAACAGGATCTTTTCAGCTTTTCACCAGCATGAGAAATACAGATAATCTTGGTGAAAGTGTGAGTTCATTTTATGCAGAGTTGGCAAGGATCAAGCAATTGCTCACTATGGCTGAAAATGGGGAACCGGTTTTATTCCTTTTGGATGAAATTCTCAAAGGAACCAATACCGTGGACCGCATCATGGGCAGCGAATCCCTAATCAGACAATTGGCTAACTCCAACTGCAAAGGGATAATTTCAACCCATGATATTGAACTCAGCCAATTGGAAAACTCGCTTGATTATCTTGAAAATAAAAGCTTCCACAGTGAGATTACAGATGATGAAATCCACTTTGATTACAAGATAAAGTCCGGACCTTGTCCAAGCTTTAATGCCCACAAACTCATGGAGTTAATGGGTATTAGATTTAGTAAATAAATTTTGTGGCATGATAATTGGAATTCTAGGGTAATAATCAATTCTTTAACTAAACCCTCTATATCATGAGTTCTTTATTATATTTGATCGCTGTCATATTGATTATCGGATGGATCTTCGGATTCTTTGTTTACAGTGCAGGCGGTATAATCCACATATTGCTTGTGTTGGCTGTCGTTGCAGTGCTATTGAGACTGATAGGCGGCAGATCCGTTTAATCTTTCAAACCGAATATTAAAGCCCTTTTTACAAGGGCTTTATTTTTAAAAAAATCCGTTTTTCGATATCCTGCATTTTTCTCTTATTTTTGGGCAATCAAAAGCGATAAGGTGCAAGTTAACTATCAACAAAAGATTTTAGGGATTTTAGGAGGCGGTCAGTTAGGCCGGATGGTAATCCAATCCGCTATCAATTACAATATAGACATCCATATTTTAGATCCTGACCCCAATGCCCCTTGTAAGGATATCTGTCAGAATTTTATCCAAGGTAAGTTAACTGATTTTGATACAGTGTATCATTTTGGAAAAAACTGTAATGTCATTACCATTGAAATTGAAAATGTAAATACAGAGGCACTTCAAAAACTTGCAGATGAGGGAAAAGAGGTTTTTCCGCAGCCCCATATCATCAAAATGATACAGGACAAGCGGTTCCAAAAAGAATTTTACAAAAACAATAATATTCCAACAGCTGACTTTATCCTGACAGCCAACAAGGAAGAAGTTAAAGCAAATTCCGTTTTTTTGCCTGCAGTCAATAAACTGGGAAGAGAGGGTTATGATGGAAGAGGGGTACAAGTTTTAAAATCCACAGAAGATCTTGAAAAAGCATTTGATGCTCCGGGAATTTTAGAGAAACTTATAGACTTTGAACAGGAATTGTCAGTGATTGTGGCCAGAAACAAAAAGGGTGAAACTGTGGCTTTTCCGGCAGTGGAATGTTCCTTTCATCCCACCGCCAATTTGGTGGAATTTCTATTTGCACCTGCCAATATCTCAACCGAAACTGAGGAGAAAGCAAAATCATTAGCGTTTCAGGTAATTGAAAAGCTGGGAATGGTAGGAATACTGGCCGTCGAAATGTTTGTTACCAAATCAGGAGAAATACTTGTCAATGAAATTGCTCCAAGGCCACATAACAGTGGGCATCATACCATTGAAGCCAATTTCACCTCACAATTTGAACAACACCTAAGGTCTGTCTTGAACATGCCTTTGGGCAATACTGAGTTAAGATGTCCTGCTGCCATGGTAAACCTACTGGGGGAAGATGGTTTTACAGGTGACGCCCTTGTGGAAGGAATGGATAGAGCTATTTCCCAAAAAGGAGTCTATGTCCACTTATATGGGAAAAAAATCACCAAACCATTTCGTAAAATGGGACATGTCACCATTTTGGATGAAGATGTTTCAGTATTGAAAAACCGTGCAATGGAAATCAAAGAAATCATAAAAATAAAAGCTTGAGCAATGGCCATACAAGTAGGAATCATCATGGGCAGTAAATCCGATTTGCATATCATGTCTGAAGCAGCAATAGTTTTGGAAGAATTGGGTGTAGAATATGAATTGTCTGTAGTCTCAGCACATCGGACTCCCCACAGGATGATAGAATATGCAGAGTCAGCCAAAAAAAGAGGGCTAAAAGTAATCATAGCCGGAGCAGGTGGCGCAGCCCATTTACCGGGAATGGTGGCTTCTCTAACCACACTTCCCGTTTTGGGCGTTCCCATCAAATCCTCTAATTCCATAGACGGTTGGGACAGTGTACTTTCTATCCTTCAGATGCCTTCAGGAATTCCTGTCGCTACCTTGGCTTTGAACGGTGCACGAAATGCCGGAATCCTTGCCGCATCAATTGTAGGGGCCTTTAATGAGGAGGTTTCTGCTAAATTATCCGCTTTCAAGGAATCCCTGAAAGAAAAAGTTGAGATCTCTGCAAAAGAAATTGAAACAAAGGGATGGAGGGACACGTAAAAACAACTAGGCTTATAAATTAAAGTTTAATTACTTTTAATTTTCTTGGAGAAGCGAGGCACTTATGCCTCGCTTCTTTTTTTTGTTGCAGTTGAATATAAATGATTAGAAATACGATATTTGGCCAATGGACCTCAAAAAAAATATACGATTCAAAATCGGAAGCGAAAATTGGGAAATGCCTTTGGGTATATTGCTTTTACTTTTGGGCATATCATTGGCAATGATAATAGTGGGGGCTTACATGGGATTCCGTTTTGGCCAAAACATCAATTAATCCTCAAATATTCCCCACCCATCGATGTTTTTTTGCTTGGGATCAAATTCCTTAACCCAATCCACAAACATGGATTTAAATTCCCTTATGGCATCCCTTAACAACTGAAGATGTTCCTCTGCGTGTGTCCCTTCCAACGCCAACTGATAAGTCATCGAATACAGGCTTCTTGCATGGATTTTCATGAGTACGGCATTTTCCATTTTGAGAATATAGTCATCAACACTCTCAGCTCCGGCAAACTTAGCCGGCAAAACACCCGCACTTTCAAGCATCAATCCTCCATATAGCTCCATCCGGGCTTCATCCAAAGAGCCTACCAACGCCCGGGTAAGTTCAAAGATATCCATTCCTTTTTTCATCAAAGGATGTTTGTCAATCCTCTCATTTTCTTTTCGGAAATCCTCTTCATCATTTTCGTCCCAACCTTCATCATCATCGTCGTCCCACATGGTAATATCTGATTTAAAAAAACATATAAACTATAAAACTGCCCCATGATAGATAAATGAGGCAATTCTACTGAATTTTTTAATTTTATCACTGCCGTTAAAAGGGCAATACATCATCCCCGCTTTCCTCAGAAAAAGTAGTCACATCAGGGGCATTACTCATAGGTGAATTACTTTTTGATTGATTACTTTTCTCCACTTTCCAGGCCTTGACATCAGTGTACCACCTTCCATTGTACTCACGGCTTTCGATATCCACCGAGGCATTGACTTCGTCACCCATGTCCATATTAAACTGATCGATTTGATCTCCCCAAACAGTAAGACATACTTTTTTAGGGTACGTACCGGGCAATTCCAAAATATAATCTCTTTTTCTCCAGTTGCCTTTTGCTGAAGTACCACCTTGTTCAGGCAAGATTTGCACTATTTTTCCGCTTAGTTCCATAATTTTTATTAGTATTGAAAAACGAAGTTAACAAAAAGGCAAGATTTACATCAGCTTTTCACCCAAAGCTTGGTCAACTTCTATCTTCAAATAAACTTTCTTTCAAAAATTTTGTAATTAAGGCAACTCTATAATAAAAACAGGAGTATATCCGTTGTAAAGACAAAATTTAAATTTTTTATTTTGTAACAGTACCCCTTCACTTCCAAATTAAATTTCAGTTTTTTTATTGTAAAGTACAAAATATTCTATTTTGACTTTTTTTAATTAATTTATTTTTCAAAAAAAATACAGTTTCTATTGCATCAATGTTATTGAATTTTTACATTTGGTTGCAATCTTTAAAATGTTTCACCCTCACAGATATACTATGGCATAAACCTCTACGTTATTAAAAAGTCAATTAGTATGAGCAATAGGTTAATTCCTAAAGATGCCGAACTGATCGCGCAGTACCGAAGCGGAAGTGAAGCAGCATTTGAAAAGTTAGTAAACAAATACAGTCCGAGAGTTTACACCACAATTTATCTGATCGTAAAAGATCAGGGCGTAGCGGAGGATTTACTTCAGGATGTATTTGTAAAAGTAGTACAGACTTTGAGTTCTGACGGTTATAACGAAGAAGGTAAATTTCAGCCATGGTTGATGCGCATAGCGCACAATTTAGCCATTGATTATTTCAGGAAATGTAAGCGCTATCCTACCATAGTGATGGAGGATGGAGCCAATATTTTCAATACGTTGAGATTTGCGGAAGAAAATATCGAGGATCTCAAAGTAAAGGAAGATACTGTTGACCTGGTCAGGAGGCTTATAGATGAGCTTCCCGAAACCCAGAAACAAGTGCTCATTATGAGACATTACATGGATTTGAGTTTTCAGGAAATTGCAGAACAGACTGGGGTAAGTATTAATACGGCCTTGGGAAGAATGCGATACGCATTGATAAACATGAGGAAAAAATTAAAACAATTAAACGTTGCCTATGACAAAATCTTTTACCCCAAATGACCTGCTTAGATATATCTATCAGGAAATGAGCGAGGGTGAGAATGAGCTGTTTGTGCAGGCCTTGCGCGGTAATGATACCTTGATGCAAGACTATTTAGAGATGCTGAGCACTATCGGACAATTGGACCAACTCATTCTAGAACCTTCGGAAAAAGTAGTAAAAGCCATCCTTAGGATGGCCAAATCTACAGGACTCGAAAAAGTTTGATAGATTCAGACGAAATGGTAACCTGAAAGCTTAATTGCTTTCAGGTTTTTTTTGTTATTTATCCCTAAATTCACCACCCCTTCAAAGCCTCCACTGCACTTTTAATCACCTGATCCTTCGCTTCATGGGTAATGTTGTTCAACAGGATCAAAGTTCTGTTTTGGCCGATAAAAGGTCTGATCAGGGCTCTGATCCCCGGATTCTCCTATATGGATAATGATTTTTCCTAAATGCCCATCTTCCTCTTCGGGAAGAAAACCCATTCATTGGGGAAGATTTTGATGCATTTCGTCCTAAGTTGGCCTTTTCGCATCAATGATATTCATATCTTACATTAGTTAGCGGAACGAAGACTTTTATTTAATCACTTCTATTCCGAACCAATTAATTCTTGACAATAGAATGACAATAAATCTAACAAGGTAAAAACATGAGAAATACATTTTTAACCCTCTTTCTTTTCATCTCTTTAAATGCATTTGACTACCTGATCAAAGAAACCCTGCGCTCCAAAGACGATGTAAATAACCCTGTTTGTCGCTCCATAACAGTGGAGGTGGTGGATTCACATTTGCTTCAGTCATCATGACGCTAACAGGAAAACCATATTTGCAATAACCGCAGGTTCACTGGATAAAGAATATAAGAAAGTTGAATTTTCAAAAACAATAAACGATGAAGCCCAAACCCCTTAAACTCATACTCTGTCTTTTTCTGACACTATATTACGGGTTTGAATCCACCGCACAGACTACTATACAATTCGACATTGTTTTGGAAGGAGGCCGGGTCATAGATCCGGAAACAAAACTGGATGCGATCAGAAATGTGGGTATCCAAAATGGCCGCATAATGATGATCAGTTCCGATGCTTTGGTAGGAAAAGAAACCATCAAAGTCAGCGGAATGGTGGTTGCCCCCGGGTTCATTGACCTGCATGTGCACGGTATGACCAATGTAGAACAGGAATACCAACTCCATGACGGGGTCACTACGGCTTTGGAACTTGAATGGGGAATTGAACATATCGGTGCCTGGTATGCGTCTCGGCAGGGCAATGCCCTGATCCATTATGGGGCGAGTGTTTGTTGGCCATTTGAGCGTATGAAGGCAATGGCAAGGTATCAGGATGGTGTAGATGAACTTCTGGATTTGGTCCATAAAAAGGAGATTACCATCCAATCCTTTTTTCACATTGGCGGACCATCGTTTAAGGAAGATCAAACACCCGAAGAATCCGATAAAACCCTCGCAAATATCAAATCTGCTTTGGATGAAGGGGGCATCGGTATTGGTGTCCCCATTGGCTACCTTCCCGATACAAAGCCTGCAGAGATGTATAGTGTTTTTGAACTGGCCGGGGAACTAGGGGCATTGGTTTTTACACATACACGACACTCCGGTATTTTATCCATTCAGGAAGTAATAGCCAACGCCATGCTTACAGGTGCACCCTTGCACATTGTTCACATCAACAGCATGTCGCTGGGTCAGATTGATTTTGCATTGAAAATGGTCAGTGCAGCAGGCTGGAAAGGCTTTGACATCACCACAGAACTGTATCCTTATACCGCTGCTTCTACAGGTTTGATGACCGCTATGTTCAATGAAGGTTGGCAGGAAAAATTGGGCATTGATTATGGGGATTTGCAGTTGGTGGCTACAGGGGAACGCCTTACCCAAGAAACCTTTGCCAGAAACAGAAGGACCAATCAATATGTGATCATGCACATGATGCAACCCGAATGGATTGCAAGGGGCATTGCCGCACCCGGGGTGATTATTGGATCGGATGGTATGCCCTATAGCAAACTCGCCCATCCCCGTACAGCGGGTACTTTTTCGAGGGTATTGGGAAAATATGTCAGAGAAGATCAGGTGCTCGATTTAAATACGGCCATCGAAAAGATGACCCTGCTTCCGGCAAAACGACTGGAAGGAATTGCTCCCATGATGCGCTTCAAAGGAAGGATACAGGTAGGTGCTGATGCGGACATTATCGTTTTTGATCCCGATACGATCATTGACAAAGCCACATTTGAAAAAGGGCTGGAATTTTCGGAAGGGATTGAATATGTGCTGGTCAATGGAACTTTTGTTTTGAGAAAAGGCGAAACCGTCTCAAATGTTTTTCCAGGAAAAGCTGTGTATGGAAAATTTAAAAAGTAGGTATCAAGACATTATTGAAAATAAGAAACGGGGAAGCTGAAAACCGACTAGAGTAAGCAAATAGAAAAAATAATTAAAAATGGAACAAACTAGCAATCAACCCAATCCGGCAAGTATTATGCAAATTGGCACTGGCTTTTGGGCTTCAAAAATTCTTCTGAGTGCTGTAAAATTTGACCTTTTTACTACACTTGCTGAAAAGAAAACAATGTCAGCAGCTGAAATTAAAACCAATTTAGATTTAAAGTGCACTGACCGTCATGTATTTGACTATTTGGATGCCTTGACCACGTTTGGTTTTCTGAACAGAGAAGGCTTGTTGGAAACAGCTAAATATTCTAACAGCATCGACACTGACTTTTTCTTAGACAAAAACAAATCCTCCTACATTGGTGGCTTTTTGGAAATGCTGAACAACCGCCTCTACGGTTTTTGGGGAAATTTGGAAGAAGGACTTTTGACCGGAATGCAGCAAAATGAAGCTAAAAACGGAGAGAATATTTTTGAAGCTATATATGCTGATGAAGAAAAATTGAAAGAATTTACCAATGCCATGAGTGGTATTCAAATGGGCAACTTCATACACCTTGCCCAAACCTTTGATTTTTCTAAATACAAGACACTTGTCGATATCGGTGGCTCGGGCGGAACATTGTCTATCATGGTTGCCAAACACCAACCGCATATGAATTGTATTTCATGGGATCTACCATCCTTGGCTCCAATTTCTAACAAAACCATTGAGAACTCTCACCTGCAAGACCGGGTAAAAGCAATCAGTGGTGATTTTTTCAAAGACCAATTTCCCAAAGCTGATGTCATAACAATGGGAAATATATTGCACGACTGGGATGAAGAAACTAAGTTGATGCTAATGAAGAAAGCTTTTGATGCGTTGCCTGATGGCGGGGTATTTATAGCCATTGAAAATGTCATAGATGACGAAAGGAAGCGTAATGGGCTTGGCTTGATGATGAGTCTGAATATGCTGATAGAAACCGGGACAGGCTTTGACTATACGTTTGCAGACTTCAATAAATGGGCGAAAAACATCGGTTTTAAATCAACTTCAACACTTCCCTTGACAGGACCGACAAGTGCTGTTATAGCTTACAAATAATACATCTTTCATTGTAAGGATGTAAAGCCTAACTCCTCAATAATTAACATTTTAAATCAAGGAAAAGAATCAACATTCAGGCTAATTATTAAAAAATTGATTTTTAGCATTTCATCTAAAATTTAATCCTCATGAACCAAGTTAAAAAAAATCGGATCCATTCTGTTGATGCATTGCGGGGCTTTGCCCTTGCCGGAATAGTGATTGCTCACGTACTCGAACAGTTCCTCGCCGCTTTTCCAACGGATGAGATGAAGGCTGTTATGTTTTCAGGACCTGTCGACTACATTGTAGACACATTCTCCTTTTGGATAATCAGGGGAAAGTTTTTCGCCCTGTTTTCATTGTTGTTTGGTCTTAGCTTTTTCATACAGATGGATAATGCTGAAAAAAGCGGATTAAATTACAAAACCCGATACCTGTGGCGATTGTTGGTATTATTAGGAATCGGTGTGGTACATAATTCTTTTTATTCCGGGGACATCTTGGTTATTTATGTGCTTTTTGGATTTTTGCTTATCCCATTTCACAGTGTCAGCAATAAGGTTGTACTTGCCTTAGCTGTTATTCTATTTCTGGGTGGAGGTAGGTTTTTGTCCTATGGTATTTTTGGTAATGAATCCATCATAGCACTGAATATTGAAAATTTTAATGAAAAATATATGGCAGCGATCACAGGTGGGAGTTTATTCGAAGTATGGCGGATGAATTTTATTTCAATGATTGGCAAATTCAATTTTCAAATGGGTGTGTTGGGCCGAGGCTATCTGACATTTGCTTTTTTCCTGTTGGGTATGTGGATAGGCAGGACCCGTCTACTTGAAAATCTGCAGGCCAACACTACATTACTTAAAAAAATAATCCTATGGTCATTCGTAGGTACACTTGCCATGATCCCGCTCTTTTGGTACATGTTTTCCCAAATGGAAAGCATATTTGATTTCACTTCATGGTGGTCCATGTTTGCATTATCCGCTTACGATAATTTCAATTTCTTCTTTACCATATTTCTGGCCGCCGGATTTGTTTACCTTTTTGAATTGCCAAAAATGCAAAAAACACTTTCCTGTTTTGCTCCCTACGGACGCATGGCGCTTACAAATTATGTATTTCAATCCCTGATTGGCACATTCTTATTCTTTAACTGGGGTTTGGGATTCCTAGGTCAATTCAGGAATATAGAACTTTTGATTATTGCTTTCCTGATCATTGGAGTACAAATGATCATAAGCTGGTATTGGTTGAAAAAATTTAAATATGGACCTATTGAGTGGCTATGGCGATCACTTACCTATTTAAAGGTACAGCCATTTAGAATTTCACGACCTCATCCTGAGGCAGTCAATCTGTAATCAAATGATGAAACTATATTAATAAAACAACAGAAGAGTAAACAAAAATCAGCCCCTTATGGCTGATGTCTCAGGAAATAGTGACATTTAATGATGTTTCCTTCAATAACAACGCTGTTTACGTGAATTTACTAATGATATATCGTATATTTAAAAATACCATAAAAGTTATATCAGCAGTTTGTACGAGGGATGAAAAAAATAATCACCATAATTTTTCCTGTTCTTTTTATCTTAAACCTTAGTTATTCCCAGTCTGATCAGCCGGAAGCCATTGATGCGTCACTAAAATGGCTAAACAATAACTATGTGGAAAGTTCGGAAGATTTTCATGAAAAAGCTTTGCAGACATTAGGGCGGGTTTACCAATTAAAAGATACACAACTGATGGCTGAAACGCACCTTGTTTTGATGCGTTGGCATGCCTTTCATGTGCCCTTTACAATTGATTCGGTACCACTTCACGGTGAAAAAGCAATTGCCCTATTTAAGAAAACTAATGATCAGGCCAAATTAGCTGCTACATGTGTCGAATTGGCCTTTGAATCTATTGATGGAAATCAGTTAGATAAGGCAGAAAAGCTAATTTTTGATTCCATTAAAATTTATGAAGCTTTAGAAGATGAAAAGGGTTTAGGTTCAGCTTACAGTACGCTTTCGAGAATCTTCCTTTCACAAAAAGAGCCTGAATTGGCCATAAAATATGGATTGGAAGCTTTAAAATTGACGGAGAAAGTAAGAGACTACAATACTACCCAGGAAACTTGGTTGGCTCTTGTTTTAGCTTATCATGAAGCTGGAGAACTGGATAAAGCCATAAATGCTGCTGATAAATGCATTGAAACGATTACTATTTATAACATAGATGATGAATTCAATTTGGCCCGGGCCTATGGTTTCCGGGGCGATGTGTGGTCGGACCTGAAAGACTATCAAAAGTCTCTGGAAGATAATTTGAAGTCTTATGCTATAGTAGAAGCCAAAATTGGAGCTGCAAGACCTGCTGCGAAAACATACCGTCAGGGAATTGGACTGGCCTATTATATGAAAGGTGATTATAAGGAAGCCCTCCCTCATCTTGAAGCAGCGATAGATGGATATGTTAACCTTGGACAGGGAAGCCAGCCAAAAATGCAAAAAATCTATAATGAAGTAGCAGATTGCTACGCCCAACTCGGTGATTATCAGAAGGCGTATCAATCTGAACAATTAGCACATGGAGTATATGAGACGCTTATGCAAGATAAAGTGGCTAATCTGGAGGCAGAAGCTTTGATTAAATATGAAACCGTAAAAAAAGATGAGGCCCTAGCCTCTCAAGCCGCTTTAATTGAGCAAAAAAGTAAGACCCAAACACTCATTATTATGGGAACGTCTCTCTTGATTGTGTTTTTGATATTCTTACTTTATTTCTTTTACAAAAATAAAAAAGCCACTAAAATTATCCGAGCTAAGAATGCGGAAAACGAATTATTGCTGAAAGAAATACACCACCGAGTTAAAAATAATCTAGAGATGGTGAAGAGTTTGATTGCATTGCAATCGGCTCAGATAGAAGATCCTGCCACTAAAGAGGCCCTGATTGCAAGTCAAAACCGGGTTCAATCGATGGGAATTATTCATCAAAAACTCTATCAGGGCACCAACCTGGGAAGTATAGAAATGAAGGATTACTTCATCAACCTAAGCGAAGGTATTCTTGACACCTTTGATGCCGAAGAACAAGTGAAAATTGAATGCGCTATGGATAATTTAGACTTGGATGTGGATACGGCCGTTCCCATAGGACTGATTGTAAACGAGCTTCTCACCAATGCCCTTAAATATGCTTTTCCTAAAAAAGAACAAGGCACCATACATATCAGTTTAGAAAAAATGCCTGATAACTATTTAAGATTAAAAGTCAACGATAATGGCATTGGTAAAACAGCAGGTATCGCCCCAATAGGAACAGGTTTCGGTTCCCAATTAGTGCAATTATTAACCCAGCAACTTAATGGAAAAATGAAAGAGTATACAAATGAAGGTACGCATATTGAATTTGATTTTTTAATCGAGCAAAGTGCTTAATCATTTAGGGCAAGAAAATTTTTATGTTGCAAAAATCCACACATTGCAATGTGGGGTTTATAATGACAACAGCCCCCAAAATCCCCCAACCACAACGTGCCTGCCCGACGGAGTCAGGGTTGAATTTCAAAAACCCACTCCCACGAAATCAAATCCATCACAACAGATTTTTGGGATCGAACCATCTCCCCTTTTTCCCCCGGAAAGAAATTCCATACGTTGTGAAAGTAATTCGCCCATTTCGTCCTTGAAGAGGTTAAAGGATAGAATGCTTTTTGTTAAAAAAACAGCTCGGGTATATTCCGAAAATTCAACATCTATTTACACTCTAGATGCCGTCCGAAGCAACAATTTTGACCAATAATACCTACAATCTATAATTCCTTCGGTAAATAAAATCACCTCTTCGGAGAGTTAATCAGGGCTTTCGTCCTTGATTGTTTTCATTTTTACATGATTATCAGTTGATTGAAATGTTTCAAACATTCTAAACTCTATAATCATGAAAACATTACGATTTATTTTCAATACCGCAATCCTTGCTATGTTCAGCATCGGAATACTCACTGCGCAAAGCAATGATAACGCCATTTTGAACACCAATGAAATCACCGTAAAGCCTGGACACAATGCCCAGTTTATTGAAGGGGTCAAACAATTTAAAGCCTGCTACCTTGAAAACGGAGGAACAAATAATTGGAGCATGTGGCACAGACAACAAGGTGATGCAAACGTTTATATCTTGTCAGGTTTTATGGCCAAATGGGCAGAGATGGATGCAGATGACGCATCTACCCAAGCATGCTATCTTACTTATTTAAATCACGTATTCCAGCACATTGAGAAGCAGAAT
>NZ_JBGTCA010000102.1:0-18919 GCF_041749095.1 Aquiflexum sp.
TACAAGAGATTTTAGATGTTCCGGTTGGTATGATACATACCTCTTGGGGAGGCAGTTTGATAGAAGCCTGGATGAGCAGGGAAACATTGGGTTCAATCAAGGAGGTTGATCTTACCGATGTTGATTTGGATCGTGGAAACCGCTTTCCTACAGTCCTGTTCAATGCAATGATCAATCCACTGATACCTTACACCATAAAAGGAGCATTGTGGTATCAGGGAGAATCCAATCGTGAAGAACCTGAAACTTACAAAAAACTTTTTCCGGCAATGGTAAAGGACTGGCGTACACGATGGGGAATCGGCAATTTTCCATTTTATTATGTCCAAATTGCCCCCTTTTTATATGGTAATAACAATGCATTCCAAACCGCTGACAACTCAGCCTTTATGCGCGAGGCACAGTTAGAATGTTTGGAATTGATTCCAAATTCGGGTATAGCCATTACCATGGATATAGGGGATAAGACCAGCATTCATCCGCCTAAGAAGAAAGAAGTAGCTGACCGGTTATTATTTAATGCGCTCAACCAAACTTATGGATACAAAACTGTAGATTATGCTGCACCGGTTTTTGATTCGCAAGAGGTGAAAGATAACGGGGTATTACTAAAATTTAAAAATGCAGAGACAGGGCTGTATTCGTTTGATGGATTAGAGGGATTTGAAATTGCCGGGGAGGATAAAGTTTTTTACCCTGCAAATGCTAAAATTGTTAATGGCAGGGAAGTATTTGTAATAAATGATGAAGTACCTAATCCTGTGGCAGTAAGATATGCATGGCGCAACTGGGCATTGGGAAGCCTTTTTGATGCCTACCTTCTACCTGCGTCATCTTTTAGAACAGACAAATGGAATGATGCTACACAAATTGAAAAATAGCAGATATTAAAGGGAACAAATTTTCGTGGTAAGATGAAGTGGTATAAATACTTCAATCAGCATTATATATCCAATTCCGGAATCATTGTATTTAAAAATAGTATTACAGCTGGGGAAGTAAAAAGCATATGAAAAATCGGATAAAAATTTTGACATTGATAATTACAATTTTCCTGTTACAGGAGATTATGTTATTAAACATTGCCTATTCACAGTCAGATTCATCACAATCCAATAACCAGGCTGCTGTCCCTTATAAAACTAAAGAAAGACTGAAGGAAATTTATGATGAAAATTTATTTTCACCAAAATCATTTCGAGGGACATGGCTTCCCGATGGTTCGGGTTACCTCGTCCTTGAGGATGAATTGGGAAAAGCTGCTGAGGTACTTGTATTTTATGCTGTATCCGATGGTAAACGTATTGAAGTAATTTCCCCTGATAAATTTCGTGTTCACGGCTATTCCGATAATTTCAAGATTGAAAACTATGTTATTTCATCGGATGGCGACAAAATTCTTTTGCAATTGTCCGGTAAGGATAAAAAAAACAGTAAACCGGATTATTGGATGCTGGATCGAAAAACAGGTGCTTTGGAAAAAGTTACGGCCGGAACCAACAGCAGTATTTCCCCGGATGGTAAACAAATTCTTTACTCCGACCAGGGAAATCTGTACATAAATGATCTAACAAATGACAAAATAACGCAGGTAACTTTTGATGCAGTTGCCGAAACGATTTCAAACGGAAGGGCAGTTTGGAGCCCCGATGGTTCAAGTATCGCATTTGTGCAGACGAATGCATCGGACGTGAGAAAAAGATCATCCCTTATCCCGGGTGATCCCACTTATCCGAAAGTAGAAGAGCAGAGGTATGCGAGGGTAGGTGGAAATATTTCTGTATTGCGGGTGGGTGTTGTGGATACGGCAGGGAAAGAAACCAAATGGTTACCAATTCCAATCCCAAAAGAGGGGTATTACCTTGGAGAAGTAAGCTGGGCAGGGAATTCTGACGAGGTGTTGGTGGAAAAAAGAAGCCGTTTTAGGGACGAAAGGCAGTTTTTGATTGCCAACATTAATAGCGGCAAGACTACCAATATTTATCAGGAATCCGATCCTGCATGGGTTGTAGCAAGTTACGGGACTAACGGGGGAGTGGATTGGGTCCATAACTATAGTAATTTTATTGTCCTGACTGAAAAAGATGGCTGGAGACACGCCTATTTGGGCTCTCGTGAAGGAAAAAAAGAGGTATTGCTGACACCTGGAAATTACGATGTTATCGGACGCGTTGGTTTGGATGAAAGTAAAGGATGGTTTTATTATTATGCATCCCCTGATAAAGGCACACAAAAGTATTTGTATCGCGTGCGGTTTGACGGTAAAGGGAAAGCTGAACGTATAACTCCGACGGACCGGCCGGGGACTCATAATTACGAAATGTCTCCTGATGGTGAGTGGGCGTTTCATACTTACTCATCAGCAAATACACCTCCTGTAACTGAACTTGTCAAGCTTCCGGAACATAAAGTTGTACGTGTACTTGAGGATAATAGTGATCTGCGTGAAAAAATCAAGTCTCTGGACGCACAGCCCAAAGAGTTTTTAAGAGTTGATATCGGCGACGGTGTTGTTATGGATGCGTGGATGATCAAACCTATGGATTTTGATCCGTCCCGGAAATACCCTGTATTTGTCTATGTTTATGGTGAACCTCATGGACAGACAGTAATGGATTCCTGGGGACATGCTATGGCGGATTATCATCGTGTGATTGCCGATCTTGGATATCTTGTAGTATCAATTGACAACCGGGGGACACCATGTCCTAAAGGAGCAGCATGGCGCAGGGCAGTAGCGGGAAGTTTAGGGCCTCTGTCTACCGAAGAGCAGGCAGCAGGATTATATGAACTGGAGCGAGGCAGGCCTTATGTTGATCTTAGCCGGGTGGGTATCTGGGGCTGGAGCGGTGGAGGGTCAAATACTCTTAATGCGATGTTCCGAAAACCGGATCTTTATGATGTGGGAATAGCTGTTGCACCTAAACCACAACCCGACCTTTATAATGCATGGTTTCAAGAGATATATATGAACACTCCTGAAGTAAATCCTGAAGGATATCGTGAGTCGGCTCCAATTAATTTTGCAGAAGGACTAAAGGGGGATCTGCTGATAATCCATGGAACAGGGGAAACCAATACCCACATTGAGATTACCGAGGGATTGGTGGATCGCCTTATCGAAATGGGTAAAACATTTGATTACATGGCCTATCCCAATCGAAACCATGGTTTAATGGAGGGTAAAGGTACTCCATTGCATATGAGACTACTGATGGTGAGATATCTGCTTACACATTTACCTCCCGGGCCACAATAAAAGAGTACCATCATACCCCCCATTTTTTTTTAGACCTTAAACATGGAATCTGTTAGGTCTGTTATGGAATCCAACCTATAAAGAATTTAGAATCAATTAGTTGAAACCACTGGTAAGGGGGGTAAATTTTTGGTCTGAATGGTTAAAATAGCACATTAATTAGGTAAAATAATTGATATATGGTTTGGGGTCAAAAGTTAAATTTAAAAAAAAAATTACACCTTAAACCACATTCCTATGAAACAAAATTTTACTTGGTTTTCTAAAAAGATTATTGAAAATCCGCCTCGTCTCACACTGTATAAACTGCTTTCTTGTTTCATTTTCCAGGTAATTTTGGCTCAAGAAGTAGTATATGCAGACTATGCTTATGAAAATACGTTGTCTAATCCCCTGGGAAGCAGCCACCTTGATCCGGGATTGATTTTGGTTGAAAGTACATCGGCTGCCCTTCCCTTTGATGTGCAGGTTTCCGGAACAGTAACAGATGAAAAAGGAGAGCCACTTCCCGGAGCATCAGTCACTATAAAGGGAACGACAACAGGAACTGTTACAGATTTGGATGGGAGATATTCACTATTGTCACCTGACGTCGCCACTTTGGTTTTTTCCTATATAGGATTTGAAACCATGGAAGTCCCCGTCAACAACAGATCTCAAATCAATATCATCTTGAAAGCTGAGATAGCTGCACTGGATGAAATAGTTGTGGTAGGATACGGCACTAAGAAAAAGATCAATTTGACAGGTGCTGTGTCAACTGCTAAGGGAGAGGATATGGCGAATCGTCCCGTTACCAATGTGCAACAGGCCTTGCAGGGCTTGGTTAGTAACTTAGTCATTCAACCTAACAGAGCTGGTGGTGAACCTGGTGCGGATATGGCTATGAGCATCCGGGGTTTAGCTTCTTTTGAAGGTAGTACGGCTCCCTTTGTACTGGTGGATGGAGTCCCGATGGGCATCAATGACATAGACCCCAATGACATTGAATCTGTCTCTGTACTAAAAGATGTGGCCTCCACGTCTATCTATGGAGCTAGGGCAGCTTACGGGGTTATTTTGATTACCACCAAAAGAGGAAGTTCCGGGTCACGGATATCTTATTCCAATAATGTTGGTTTTAGTTCTCCCACGATCTGGCCTAGATTACAGGGAGGTACAGCCTGGGCGCATGCCTTGAACGATGCCAACAGGAACTTTGGAGGTAGCGCACCCTACCCAGCTGAGGCGATTGAGCGCTTGGAGAGAAACCTGGCAAATCCAGGTAGTGCCCCCGGTATGCTTCCTAGGCCGGGTGCGGATGATTGGAATATTTTGAATACCGGTACTTTTGGTGTTGCGAATGATGGAATCTCCGATTTGATCATGCGGGATAGGTCGATGCGGGCTAAGCACAATATAGCCATTTCAGGAGGAAGTGAAAATGTAAATTACTACTTATCTACCGGTTACTATAGCGAAGATGGATTGCTTCGATTCGGAGATGAGTCTTTTAGCCGATTTAACGTGGATGCAAAAGTTGCCGCCAAGGTAACTCCTTGGATGAATATCGAGTTTTTAACTAAATATAAGTCTGAAAATGAGGACTTTCCATGGAATGGCGACTTTGGACGAGCCTGGTATATGAACTGGATAGGTAAGATCAAATTCGGTACGCCTGCTAAATATCCCGATTCAGATATTTGGACCATGCAAACCCGGGTGGAGGAATGGAAAAGAATGAGGCAGAGAATCCAAAGTAATCAGATTGTCTTGTCTCCAAAAATCAACATCGAACCAATTAAGGGTTGGGTGACTACCGCTCAATTAAACTTTACATCCGATCAGATTGAAGACACTAGATTTGCCAAACAATACCCTTGGGTCAGGCCTAGTGGTGAAATTGCACTTGAGCCACAAAGCAGGCAGGCCACTCTTTACGAGAATGATTTGATCAGAAACACTTACTTCTCCCCGAACATTTACTCCTCCTATGCAAAGGAAATCGGCAAGCACGATTTTCAAATCATGGTGGGTTACCAGCATGAGATATGGAATTACAGCAACCTATTTGCCCGTAGTTTTTTTATGCTGAGTGATGCGGTTCCCTCCGTCAGTACTTCTGTGGGTGATCAATTAGTACGGGATGCTATTGGGCATTGGAGCACTCAAAGTGTTTTCTCACGCTTAAATTACATCTTCAACAAAAAATACCTGCTTGAGGTCAATGTACGGCAGGACGGTTCCTCAAGATTTGAAGAGAGTCGCAGAACAGGTGTATTCCCCTCCGCATCTGCGGGCTGGATCATTTCCGAAGAGGGATTTTTCCCTTCATCGGGTTTGGTGGATTTGTTGAAGGTCAGGGGTTCCTATGGAAGGTTGGGTAATCAGGACGTGGCCAACTACTTATATGTGCCTACGTTGCCTATTCGTCAGACCAACCAATGGTTGTTTGGGAACGATCGTGCTTGGGCGGTTGGTGCCCCCAATCTAAATAGTGTCAACCTAACATGGGAAACAGTGGCCACTACCAACTTGGGTCTTGATGTGGCTTTGTTTAAAAATCAATTGGATATGACCTTCGAAGTTTATGAAACCAGAACAAAGGACTTGGTTTCTCCGGGAAGACCGCTCCCTGCCGTATTGGGGACAACTGTGCCTAAAAGAAATGAAGGTGAGATTAGAACCAGAGGTTGGGAGTTTGAGTTTGGCTACAAGGGTACGATCGGTTCAGATTTCAAATACCAGATAAGAGGTCAATTGGCAGATTACCGAAGTGTGGTAGTTAACTACACCAACCCTACTGGACTATTGAGTACATTTTACAAAGGCCAGGATTTAGGTGAAATTTGGGGATTTCGATACGATGGCCATTATCAGTCCCAGGCTGAAATTAACGAGGGAGTAAATCAAAGCTTTATTTATCCCGGATTGTGGAGGCCGGGTGACTTCCGATATAAAGACTTGAATGGGGATGGCAGAATAAACATTGGCGATAATACAATAGACAACCCCGGAGACCTTGCCATTTTGGGAAACACAACACCGAGATACACTTATGGCCTAAATTTAGGTGCTAGTTGGAAGAATTTTGATTTTTCCGTCTTTTTCCAAGGAGTTGCAATGAGAGATTGGTCATTTGGAAGCAGTGCAGTTTTCAGAGGACCGGCAGCTGGACCTATGCATAATAATGTGTTAGAGGGGCACATGGATTATTGGAGAGACGAAACAAGTGCGCTAGGTCCCAATTATGATGCCTATTTTCCACGACCTTATGCTCAGTTCTTTGGAGAAAACCAGAAAAACTATGGTCGGCCAACTGATCATTTAATGCAAAACGCAGCTTACCTGAGGCTTAAAAACCTGCAAATTGGGTACTCAATTCCCAAAAGTATTGCGCAGAAAGTATTGCTGAACAATGCGAGGATTTACATTTCGGGTGAAAATCTCTTAACGTTTTCTAGTTTGATGTTTTTCGACCCTGAGGCACTTGCCGGTAGATGGTACGGGGCTGGAGATGCCTATCCTTTGAGTAGGACGCTCTCGGCGGGTATAAACCTTAACTTCTAACAATTTCCCATGAAATCAAGCAGGACATATCCGTATAACTTAGGGATGATAATCCTGGCGAGATTCTTTGTGACCACTGATAAAAATATAAACACATGAAAAGAATATATTATATAATCGCATTTCTTACAGGAATAATGTTATACTCCTGTGACGATGATTTCTTGAATAGGGTTCCGCTTGATCAGATTTCTGATCCGGAGTTTTGGAATTCAACAGGCGACATGGAGTTATTCCTAAACACGTTTTATGATACGTTTGATGGTTGGCCTCCTTCCGGTGGTGGATCCGCCCCCACAAAGGATAGAGGAACCGACATTGCCTTGCCAGCGATAAACGTTTTTGGAGCAAGCTGGACACCGCGGCTTGATGGAACGATAAATGTTCCCGCATCGGGAGGCGGATGGAACTGGGTAAACATCCGAAACATCAACTATTTTCTGGGTAACATCGATCGGGTCAAAGAACGCACCAATATGACGGACCATTACATCGGTGAAGGACACTTCTTCCGGGCATGGTTTTATTATGAAATGATGAAGAACTTTGGAGCTCTTCCCATTATTCGCCAGGCTGTGAACGAAGATGATGTGGACATCCTGTATGCCCCCAGGAATAACAGAACGGAGGTATTTAATTTTATTCTCAGTGATCTGGAAATCGCCATTTCTAAGATGCGCCATAGCCATCAGCTTGCCACGCCCGGAACAAGGCTGAGCAAGGATATTGCCATCATGTTTAAGGCAAGGGCTTGCTTGTATGAGGGTACTTGGGAGAAATACCACAGCGGATCCCCCTTCGAAGGCCAAACAGATGGTAGGGGCTACATCCAGCAGGCCGCTGATGCTGCCCTTCAAATAGTCGATGGAGGAAATTATTCGCTTGTAATGGGAGATACCAGTAGGGTATATGCGGATCTTTTCAATAGGAACAACTATGCCGGGGTTAGCGAAGTGATTTTTTATAAGCATTACGACCGGGAGACCCATGGGAATACCTTTGGCAATCAATTGTGGAACTGGCCCAACGCCTACGGTTATACGTACGAGGCAACCAAGTTTTTCCTAAGCAAAGATGGGTTACCCATTGCGGTTAGTCCGAATTTTGTGGGTGATGCGACATTGGATGTGCTGGAGGTGAACAGAGATCCCCGCCTTGCCCAGACGGTTATGGTTCCTAACGATATCCTAAGAATACAAGGGACAGATACCACCTTTTTTATTCGGCCTGATGTGCTGAATTCAGGTACAGGGTTGGAATCCAGGAAGTTCCGTCACATCGTGGTGGACCCGGCAGTAGGTATTCAAAATCACAACGTGGATTATATCTTTATGCGGTTACCGGAAGCGATGCTCATATATGCGGAAGCCAAGGCGGAATTGGGGAACCTGACACAGGCCGATGTAGATAAAACCATTAACAGAATCCGTGACCGGGTAGGCATGCCTCACCTGATGATAAATAGCATCACACCTGATCCAAACTGGCCTAATTACGGTTATTCGATTCCGGATTACCTACATGAAATCAGAAGAGAAAGGACGGTCGAGTTATTTGCAGAAGGATTCAGATTTGATGATCTAATGAGATGGAGGGCACATAACTATTGGGTTGGAACCAGATTTGTAGGAACATTTGCGACGCCTGAATTAAAGGCGGTAGCTTCTGCAATTCCCGTAAATGAGGCGGGGTTTTTTGACCCCTATCAGTTTACCCTTAGTGGTCCGGGAAGTACTTTTGCGTTCAATCCAGGTAGAGATTACCTAATGCCCCTTCCTACCAATGAATTGACATTAAATCCAAACCTGAAACAAAATCCTGGTTGGTAAAAACATGCCTTTTCAGTTCTGCAAAAGGTAATGATTGAACAGAGCAAGGTCAAAGTTCACTTTGACTTTGCTTGTTTTTTTCAAATAATACCTGTCTACCATTTAAAATAGAATTATTGGATTTCCTGTATTTACAATGAAAAATACCATGACAAAAAGTAGAATAAATCAATTTGATATTTCCGTTTTTGTTTTGGGAGCGACCTTATTTTACTTTACATTAAATACGTTGACCGGACAAACAGTTAGTCCTGGCTCAAAAAAACAAAGTAACAAAGATCTTACTAGAAATGAGATTAAGCCAGAGTTGATGAGAAACCGGTTTTTGACTTTTGCATCGGTGGTCCGTGTCAACCAAATTGAAACTTCACGAACGGAGTTCCATGGTGTGGATGAGTCGGCAGTTCACAGTCCTCGGGAAGCAAGGATGTTAAGGGAAGCGATAGAAAGAGCCTGGCCGGGAGCGAGAATGACTTGGGCTTTCAGTTGGCTCTCCCTCCAAGATCAGCGACAAAACTACCGGGACTTGAGGGATCTCATTGTTTCTTTCCATAAAAAATACGGTGATGAAATAACCTTTATTCCGGGAGCATATTTTTCCCCCATGTACAATACCCGGGAACAGACCAACCGGGACCTACATGAAGGATTGAAGATGGTCTCAGACTTGGTAGGTGATGGTTATCGTCCACAGGCAGTCATCGCTGGCTTTATGGCAGCCGAAAATCTGAGGTACCTTGCTGAAGAAGAAGGAATCCATGTATGTCAGGGTACCATTTGGAGTCAGTATGCTGTAGATAATGGAGACGGTGATGGCTCTATTGTTTACCCCTACTACCCATCTAAAGAACATTTTAACAAACCTGCACAGAATGGGAAAGATCAGATAGACTGTGTCAATCTTGATGGATGGACGGTGGACTTTCTTAACGCAAGATATCCGGGAGCAAGACGGATCGATGGGGTCAACTGTGGTAGCAGGATGGGCGTTGGCCCGATCGAGACTGTGATCAGATTGGGGACAGAACTAGGCGTTCGCCAAATGCTTGCCACAACTTCTACCCATTTCGACAAGGGATTCGAGCTGAATGGCTTCGCCTGGGTAACCACCATTTGGGAGCTTAGCCTTGTAGAAGCGCGTCAGCTATTCCCTTTTTATCAGGATCGTAATGGCATGGAAGGACTGGAAATATGGCTCAGTGAAATCCGTCGGAGGTGGCCGGAAGCCAGGGCAATTACCCACGGGGAGTTCGGAATGCTCTGGAGAGAGCACTTCAAAAGCAATGATGAACTGGACTACCAATTTGTCCACCGAGGATCAGGTATTTGCGGATCCGAACCTGAATTGGAGATCCGCTGGTTTATGAACAAAGATTTCAGATTGGCTACCCTCAGAGACTGGATTGCCCAAACTCCCGGGAAAGTAATAGATTTTACCCGATATGACTTGAAAGCCCAAGAACCTGCAGACCCTGAGCCTGGAAAGCCTATCCGTAATTGGAGCCTGATGAACCGCCTTAACCAAAAAGGAACCAGGCCACAGGATGTACCCTTAAAAATAGAAGAACTGTTTCCCGACGAGCAGGAAATAGTTAAAAGCAGATATCCGCTGTTGTTTGAGGATAGCAATCTTGAAAAAGTAAAATAAATGTTTGATTTAAAAGTATATCTCTCTTAGAAAAAGGATCTTATTCACTCCAAGATATGGCTCTGTCATTCAAGAAAATGGAAAGACGTGTTTAAACAGTCCTCCCCTGAAATAATTCATCAATCGTTGGTATTTATTCTTTAAGTCACTAGTTAAAATATTATGGCACAAAAAATGATTTTTCCTAAAACTATCTTCGTGTATCTTTCAATTTTAACGATTTCCATTTTTTTGGTAGCATCAATGTGCACCAGATTTGAAAACGATTCAGAAAGCTTGGATCCGCCGAAAAACCTTGAACAGGTATCCTACCAAGATGTATTAATAACAGACAACTTTTGGAGACCAAAAATCAAACTAAATGAGACAAATGGTATTCCATCCGTTTTTGAAGCCGGTAGATCTTCATTGGAGAATTTTGACATTGCTTCGGGAAAAATGAAAGGTGAACACAACCAAAGAATGGCCAGTGATTCAGATGTTTATAAAATTATTCAAGGGGTAGCTTATTCACTTCACCATTCTCCAGATAAGGAACTGGAAGATTTCACTGACAATCTAATTGAAAGTATTATCTCTGCTCAAGAGGATGATGGGTATCTCAATACCTATTGGTCTGCTATCAATCTGGATAAAAGATGGACAAATATTAAAAAGGACCATGAGCTTTATTGCGCCGGTCATTTATTTGAAGCGGCTGTTGCTTACTATGAAGTGACGGGTAAGAGAAAATTATTGGATGCAGCTATAAAATTTGCCGATCACATAGATTCTATTTTTGGTCCCGGTAAGCGGATTGAAGTTCCCGGCCATCAGGAAATAGAACTGGCATTGTACAAACTTTATAAAACAACCAATGAGGAAAGGTATCTAAAACTTGCCGCTTTCTTTATCAACGAAAGGGGTAAACCTGAAAGAATTGATACTATTCCCCCAAATTTTGATCCTCATGCAGGTACACCCAATAGATGGAGACATGCCTCTTACCGACAAGATCACCTGCCTGTTGAAAAACAATATCATGCAACAGGTCATGCTGTTAGGGCAGTCTATATGTATTCGGCTATGACGGATCTGGCTCAAGAATCAAATTCAGATCAGTATCTGCCCGCATTGGATTCAATCTGGAATGATATAGTCAAAAGGAAAATGTATGTTACAGCAGGAATCGGCACACACGAATTTCACGACGAAGGATTTGGTTTGCCATACAAGCTTCCAAATAACTCTGCTTATTGTGAATCATGTTCTGCTATGGGACTCTGTTCTTGGAATAAGCGGATGAACCTAAAACATGGTGATGCCAAATATGCAGATATGGTGGAATTATTGATTTATAATGCTGCAATTTCCAGTGTGGGTTTGGAAGGAGATATGTTTTTTTACAAAAACCCCCTTGAATCAGATGGGAATTACAGTAGAAGGCCTTGGTTCAATCCTGCTTGCTGTCCAAGCAATATGGTTAGGTTCCTTCCTGAGATTGGTTCTGCGATATATGCAAAAGGTGACAATGAGATTTTCATTAACCAATACATTGGAAACGAATCTGTTATACAATTACATGGTGATGATATCACTTTGATAATGGAAACCAATTACCCTTGGGATGGAAACATAAACATCCATATTGATCCAAAGGAAGAAAAATCTTTCAGGCTGTTTGTCCGGATTCCATCCTGGGTTAGAGGGGATTTTTTATCAGAAAGCGATCTCTACACTTTTTCTGGGAAAGCAGCCAATGCCGAAATGAGCACGGTAATAAAGGTAAATGGCAAATCTGTTAGCAATCCTACATATAGTAATGGCTATGCGAGTATTGACAGAAAATGGAAGAAGGGTGACCATGTTGAACTTGAATTTCCCATGATCCCTCATGGTGTTTTGGGTCATCCCCATATTGAAGCAGTCAAAGGAAAAGTCGCCTTAATGCGAGGACCGGTAATTTACTGTCTGGAAGAAGTTGACAATCCTGAATACTTTAAGTTGGCAGATGAACCGAAAATTAAATTCGATGAACTAGTTGGCCTATTTGATGAAAAGTTACTCGGAGGTGTGGTGGGTATAAAAAGTAAAGCAGCTCTTCCAGATGGGAATCAACTAGAGGTAAACTATATTCCCTATTATTCCTGGGCCAATAGGGGCGATGGAAAAATGAAAGTATGGGCTCCACATGAATAGGAAAAACATTTACCGACAAAAAAACAGTTTGCTTTCATCAATGCCATATAATGTCATTGATGAAAGTTGGAAATCATGACTATTAAATCTGATGCTTATGTGTAAGGCTTTACGGCATCTCCGGAAAAATTGTAAAAAAATTTAACCAATAAATAAATACATTACTATGAGTAATAAAACTAGTAAATTTTCCTATCAAATGATCTTCCATTTACTTTTATTGATTGTTTGCGTTACTACGGTGCATGCCCAAAAGAATAAATTACCGGCCGACACTACTATTGTCTCCTCCAATGTAGTGACTGTTAACGGGAAAAGAATACCCTATCAAGTTACGGTAGGTACTCAGCCGGTATACGGTGAAGATGGAGAACCTGATGCGGCGCTATTTTATACCTATTACAAACGAAATGATGTCGAACGGGTTGAGAACCGACCAATTGCATTCTCATTCAATGGAGGGCCAGGAGCGGCATCGTTATGGATGCATTTGGGATATACAAGTCCGAAACGCCTGGAAATAAGTGATGAAGGATATCCCATACAGCCATATGGTATCGTCGATAATCCACATTCAATTATAGATGTGGCAGACATCGTATATGTTGATCCAGTTAATACGGGTTTTTCCCGCATTTTGAATGACGGCAAGCGCGAAGATTTTTTTGGAGTGTATCAAGACATTACCTATCTGGCTGACTGGATTGACAATTTCCTATCACGACAAGGACGTTGGAGATCCCCAAAGTATCTGATTGGGGAGAGTTATTCGGCAACACGCGTGGCTGGTTTATCTGGTGAACTACAAGACCTCCATGGGATTTACCTCAACGGAGTAGTTATTGTTTCCGGGACTAAAATGGAACTACCTATCGCAAGTAATGAAGTACTACAAATACCTAACTACGCTGCGGTAGCCTGGTATCACAATAAGCTACCTGAAGATTTACAGAAAAATAGTCTTACTGAAATTCTCTCAGAAGTTGAAAAGTACGCTATTGATGAATATTTACCAGCAGTCGAAAGAGGTGGATTTATTGATGAAGATCAGAAACAAGATGTTGCGGAAAAATTAGCCCGGTACACAGGTCTCAAAAAGGAATTCATATTGGACCACAATCTGATAGTCTCCACTAATGCTTTCAGAAAAGAGTTACTAAGGGACGAAGGATATTTCCTGGGTCTTTCGGATGCACGGTATAAAGGTATAGATAAAATGGATGCTGGCGATACCTTTACCGGAACTACTCCACCGGAGTCAGCTGCTTGGGATAATGCCTTCACTCCTGCAATTAATGCTTATCTTCGAAATGATTTAAATTTTAAAACAGACCTGCAATACTATGTTTCTGGTCCTGTATTTCCCTGGCCATGGGATAGATTTACTGATGGGACCGGAGAGAGATTGCGTAATGCTATGATGCAGAACCCCAATCTTGAAGTATTATTTCAAGCAGGATATTACGATATGTTGGTAAATTATTTTAGACAAAAAAATGGTATGTGGAAGCTTGATCCAAGTGGTAAAATGAAAGACCGTTTACATTTTAAAGTGTATGAAAGTGGTCACATGATGTATGTGAGGGAGAAAGATTTGATAAAGTCTACAAATGATCTCCGAGAGTTTATTCAACAATCAATCCCCCTGCAGGGTGAAGCGGCAAAGTATTGATGTAGACTATTCATAAGTCTAATGCACCCATTACGAACCTGAGGCGAAGGAACTTGCCGACGTAAAAACAGAGCAGACCATCCGCAACTGGAGGCTTATGAACCGACTAAACCAAAAAGAAACCCAATCGCAAGATTTACCCATGGACATGAAAGAACTATATTCTGAAGAACAGGAAATGATCGAAAAGAGGTATCCGGTATTGTTAACTGAAGAGCAACTTAAAAGAATAAAGTTAAGTAATCATGACAGACTTTAGGAAAATAATGTGGCTCTACAAAATCGTTTCCTTATTTATTTTAGTTGTGTTTGGTGCATTTTCGTGTAATCAGGTACAGCAAGAAAAGTTGCAACCCAACATCGTTTTCATTTTTATCGATGACATGGGATGGAAAGATGTTGGCTTTATGGGAGCTGAATATTACGAAACGCCCAATATTGACAAGTTAGCAGAAAGCGGGATGATATTCACCCAAGCTTATGCCAATGCGCCGAACTGTGCACCAACCCGTGCCAGTTTGCTTTGCGGTCAATATACCCCAAGGCATGGTGTCTTTACGGTTGCAAGATCAGATAGGGGAGATCCAAAAGACAGGCGTTTAGTTCCCATTGAAAACTCAAGAACAGTATCACTCGACCATATCCTGATTTCAGAAGCATTAAAACCGGCAGGTTACCGGAGTGCAGCCATCGGGAAATGGAATGTCGGAAATTCACCGGAGGAACAAGGTTTCGATCTGGGATTTCCTGGAACTGGGTTTCAGGGGCATTTCAATTCTGAAGGGGATTATCTGGCAGATCATTTAACAGACAGGGCGGTTGACTTTATAAAAGAAAATAATCCAGAGAAAACGGGCAGTCCATTTTTCCTTTACCTCTCACATTACGCCGTTCATACTCCCATAGAAGCTAAAGAAAGCATAATTGCCAAATATAAGGATAAGCAAGGGGTTGGGTGTCATCAAGATCAAACCTACGCCGCAATGATCGAAAGTGTTGACCAAAGTGTGGCAAGAGTGAATAGTATACTCGAAGAATTGGGATTAAGTGAAAATACATTGGTGATTTTCTTTTCAGATAATGGTGGCCATGGGACTTATACTTGTCAGAAACCATTGCGTGGTGGAAAAGGGATGCTTTATGAAGGTGGAATCAGGGAACCCATGTTTGCTTATTGGCCCGGTAAAATCAAGGCAGGCTCAATTTCCGAAGAACCTGTGATCAGTACTGATTTTTATCCGACTTTTCTTGAACTGGCTGGTTTGGAAAAAACTGAGGAATATGTTTTGGACGGAGTAAGTATCCTTCCCCTGTTAAAAGGTGAAAGAACAGTAAACCGGGATGCACTTTTCTGGCATTTCCCGGTCTACTTGGATTCTTATGAAGGTATGAGAGACGAGTCAAGGGATACAAAATTCAGAACCAGACCTGTGAGCGTAATAAGAAAAGGGGATTGGAAGTTGTTGCAGTTTCATGAAGAATGGGAACTCGATGGCGGCCGTGAAAATATCCTTACGAACAATGCAGTAGAAGTTTATAATCTGGCAGAAGATATTGGTGAAACAAACAACCTTGCATCAGTTCAAATTGATAAGCGCAATGAATTACTAAATGACCTCATTAAGTGGCAAAATGAAATTGATGCACCAATTCCCCAGGAAATGAACCCAAAATATGAAAGTAACGACTAACTAAAATTGGTGTAGATAAAATAAGTACATAAAATCAATTTAAAACACATGAAAAAGTCTGTTTTTTTTCTAACACTGATGCTGTGCAGCTCGGTAATTGAGGTGAAAGCACAGTTAACCTTTGAAAAGTACGAATACTCAAATCGTAGGGAAAAACTCATGGATATGATTCCCGATGGAATTGCAATAATCAGAGGTGCATCTGAACCCCTTGGAGATTTACCTTTTACGCAGTATAACAACATGATGTATTTTGCCGGGGTAGAAATCCCCGATGCGATTCTCATTGTGGATGGAGAAAAAAAGGAAAGCACGTTGTTTTTCACCATTGACGAGCACCATGCCGACGGCGAAAATATTTCATTGGACCTTGTGAGAGACCCCGTGAAAATCACGGGAATTGAGAATTATCTTCCATATGAAGATTTTCCCGGAATGCTAAAAGATAGACTAGCGGGCAGCACTGTAATTTATACGCCATTCAGCCCAGAGGAGCATATTGGAGAAAATTCCATGGAAAAATTTAACAAATTCAAACGCACCATAACCGACAACGAATGGGACGGCAGACTCACCCGTGAAATGCAATTTGTAACGGTTTTAAACCAGCGATTCCCTGAGAATCAGGTTTTGAACTGTACCCCCTTTATCTGGGAACTGCGAAAGATCAAGTCGAAAGCTGAAATTGATGTGATTCGACAGGCTGCCCAACTTTCTGTTGAGGCACATAAAGAAGTGATGAGAAATACCAAACCGGGTGTTGCGGAAGTAAAACTGGCGGCTCTTTTCCAACAAATTTGCATGTCCGGTGGGGCAAAGGGATTGGCATTTGGGACCATTATCATGTCGGATAAAAACCACGCCTATGGCCATTACATGCAATACGACCGCATATTGCAGGAAGAAGACTTTATCATTCTCGACGGTGGCGCCAATCTATCGAATTATGCGTCCGACGTTTCAACGACCTTTCCGGCAAATGGTAAGTTTTCCGAAACGCAGCGGGAGATATATGAATTGGGTCTCTTTGTCAGGGAAATATGCCAGAGACTCTACCGCCCTGGGATTTCATTGACAGAGATCGGTGCCGAAGTGAAAAAGGAGCTTGAAAAGAAAGGCCATGACACCTCAGACCGCCGATACAATTTGTGGATACGTGACGGCGGATACAACCATAGCATTGGCATGGCAGTGCATGACAGGATGCATAACTTCGATCGTGGAGAACCTCTCAAGCCTGGGTTTGTTTTTGCCTGTGATATCATGGGAAAAGCTGATGAAGTAACAAGTATACGGATCGAAGACACCGTGGTAATAACCGAAGATGGGTGTGAAATCTTATCATCAGGTTTGCCCCGGACGATTGATGAAATTGAAGCATTCATGAAGAACAATTGACACAAAGCCATAATTTATTATCCTAAGCTATGAAGCATCTTTTTGTTATCCTATTTCTGCTTACGATGGATTTAGGGCTTTCTGCCCAAGGGATTGATATATACCAAAGGCCCGTCAACCTTGAACCGGATAGGGATTTCGATGCCATACATTACAGGGTAAAACTTGATATTGATATCGATGGGAAGCAATTGACGGGACAAAATACGGTGATCCTGACACCACTCCGAAGCAATCTGAATAAAGTAACGCTGGATGCAGTATCACTGGTCGTAACCGATGTTCTCGATAGTAAGGGAATTCCGCTTTCCTATAAGCAGGGCGAAGATAAACTGCATATAAACCTCTCCGGCACCTATTCACACAAGGATACTGTAAAGTTTACCGTGAAGTACTATCTCGCAGAACAGGTTTCCGGCCTAAAATTCATTGATAAAACAGAAACCAATCCACTGCAGGTTTCTTCCGATTGCTTTCCCGATCAAGCCAGGCAGTGGATTCCCTGTTACGACTATCCCCATGACAAAGTAACCCAAGAGATGATTGTGACGGTTGATAATAACTATAAGGTACTGTCAAATGGGAAGCTACTGGGCATTACCGAAGATCAGGAAAATGGAAAACACACCTACCATTGGAAACAAAGCAAGCCGCACTCCACCTACCTCATAAATCTGAGCATTGCCGATTATACCGTAATCGAAGACTCCCTAGGCGCTTTACCTGTAAACTATTGGGTATATAAGCGGCATGAGCAGGATGCAAAAAGATCATTCGCAAAGACGCCCTACATGATCGATTTTTTTAACAGGATATATGGCTATGAGTATCCCTGGGAAAAGTATGATCAGGTGGTCTCAGCACACCAAGGAGGGGGAGCCGAAGCCACATCTGCAACGCTGCTGGGAGAAGGGGCCGTTACCACTAAGCAGGAAGAAATCGACTTTTCTTTTGAAGGGATCATTGCGCATGAGATTGCCCATCAGTGGTGGGGAGACCTTATCACCCTCAGAAGCTGGGAACATTCTTGGATGAATGAAAGCTTTGCCACCTATTCCGACTACCTGTACAAGCGATACGACTGGGGTGAAGATGAAGCGGCATTTGATCTGCTGCGGAAAAAAAACGCTTACCTGCGTGAAGCGCATACCAGGTATATGCGCCCCATTGTCTTTAATCAGTACGAAAACCCGGGACAAAACTTTGATAGCCATGCTTATCCTAAGGGAGCCAATGTCCTTCATATGCTTCGTTTTGTATTGGGTGACGACACCTTCTTTCGAGTGCTTAGTGAATTCCTGCATCGGTTTGAATTTCAGGCAGTAAGTACCCAGGATTTTATGCAGTGCGTAAAGGATGTTAGTGGTATGAACTTGGATTTGTTTTTCTGACAGTTTCTATTTCATCCAGGCCATGCCGTTTTTGAGGTAGCCAAAAACTGGGATGAATCGACCAAGACCCTTGCGTTGGAAATAAAACAGACCCAGGATAAATGGGAGAATGTGCCCATTTACCGCATTCCAGTAAATATAGGATTTTACCAAAAGGATGGAAAGACAGTAGAGAAAGTATGGTTGAACAATAAAAATGAGACATTCCAATTTAAACTGGATACTGAGCCTTTGATGGTCCGCTTTGATGAAGGCAACCACTTGCTCAAAGAATGGACCTATCTGAAAACCGAGGAAGAGCTTT
>NZ_JBGTCA010000103.1:0-6801 GCF_041749095.1 Aquiflexum sp.
AAAAGGGGAAAGAAATGTTGGGCATCAGAATTGATTCCGGGGATTTGGCATATTATAGCAATATCGCCAGGGAAATGCTCGACAATGCCGGTTTTCCCAACGCCAAGATTGTTGCTTCCAATGACCTGGATGAACAAATCATCACTTCTTTGAAGATTCAGGAGGCATCCATAGATGTCTGGGGGGTGGGCACCAAACTGGTGACTGCATACGATCAGCCTGCATTGGGTGCAGTATATAAGCTTGCTGCTATCAGAAATAATGAAGGCAACTGGGAACCTAAAGTAAAGGTATCCCAACAATCCATCAAAATCAATATTCCGGGTAATCACAGTGCCACCCGTTTTATCAGAAATGGGAAAGCATTGGCTGATATGATTTTTTTAGAGTCCGAAGACCTTACAAAAACATCATTTATGATTATTGATCCTATTGATCCGACCAAGCGAAAAAAAATCAATACCAAAGGCCTTGAACAGGAAAAATTGTTGGTTCCTATTTTTTCCAAGGGACAAAAAATATATGAAAGACCAAGTTTGGATAAGATCAAGGAAAATGCAGCGAGGAATCTGAATTTATTTGACAAAGCCCATAAGCGGCTTATCAATCCTCACATTTATCCGGTAGGATTGGAAGAAAGCCTTTACCAACTTCGTACAAATTTGGTGTTTAAAATGAAGAACTACGATGGAGAAGAAAATAATATTTAGTATTCCCGATTATAAATACCTTCAGGATGAAGTTCTTCGCTTGGGTGATTTTGAAAAAGGGGAAATTGAAGTTAGGAAATTCCCTGATGGCGAAAGGTACCAAAGGATCATGACATCGGTCAGCGGAAAAGATGTGGTATTGATAGGCGGTACCATATCAGACAGCGATACCTTGGAAATCTACGACCTGGCGTATGCCCTTATCAAATATGGGGCAAAATCCATCCGGATTATTTTTCCTTATTTTGGATATAGCACCATGGAAAGGGCTGTAAAAGTAGGGGAGGTGGTCACCGCAAAATCCAGGGCAGTAATGTTTTCTTCCCTTCCCAGGACCAGCCTTGGCAACTATTTTATTTTCTTCGACCTTCATTCAGAAGGGATTCCCCATTATTTTGAAGGTCAGGCATTGATCAGTCATGTATACTGTAAACCCATTGTGGTCAAAGCAGCCATGGAACTCGCAGAGGCCGGTTTTGTCATGGCCTGTACCGATGCAGGCAGGGCCAAATGGGTAGAGTCCCTGGCCAATGAAATGGAAGTAAATGCAGCTTTTGTTTTCAAAAGGAGAATCTCAGGAGAAGAAACAGAAGTAACGAGTATTTCCGCTGATGTGGAAGGAAAGGACGTGGTGATTTATGATGACATGGTCCGGACAGGTGGTTCATTGATCAATGCCGCAAAAGCTTATAAAGCTGCAGGAGCCAAGAAAATTTATACCATCACCACTCATGGCCTGTTCAACAATGATGCTTTAGAAAGGATTCAGGCGTCAGGTGTGATCGAAAAAGTTGTGGCTACAGATACCCATCCCAATAGTATTGCACTGAAATCAGAATTTCTTCAGGTTGAAAGTATTGCAGGACTGATTGTGGAGCAGATTTAGGATTTGTATATCTTTAAGCCACCTATCGATTTCAAGCTTTTTCTTCTTCCTTTCCATTTCCATTCATCCAAAAGGCAAGGCCGGCAACAGTGATGATTCCACATAAAACAATCGCCAAGTTAAGATCTCTTTGCTTTTTTTGAGCTTTTTGCAAATAGGTAGATCCTACGCCTTTTTTGGCTATAAATGCTTCAATTTTATCAATACGAGCTTCTAATTCTTCTTTTGCTTTTCTAGCTAAGTCCATAATAATTTTATTTTTAAAGTTTATTACCTAATTTATTCAACTGAGATCAAAAAAAAATAGTTCTGATTTTAGCTTCTAATGCGGTTTTCTTATGGTCATCCGGACAAAAATCCACAATTTTGAAATATTGTTAAGTATTTTAATCCAATTGCGATGAACACAAAAGCACTGATTATTGTCGATGTCCAAAATGATTTTATGCCGGGAGGAGCCTTGGCGGTAAAGGAAGGAGATATAATTGTACCTACCATCAATGATTTACAGTCAAAATTCGATTTAATAGTTGCTACTCAGGATTGGCATCCTTCAGATCATGGGAGTTTTGCTGATAATCACGAGGGGAAAAAGATTGGCGAGTTCATCGACCTGAGCGGTGTAAATCAGATCCTTTGGCCGGTGCATTGTGTGCAGGGTTCATTTGGTGCTGAATTTCATAAGAATCTCAAAAGAGATAAGTGGAAAGCAATCTTTCAAAAAGGCACCAATCCTCTTGTAGATTCCTACAGTGGTTTTTTTGACAACAACAAGCAGGGGGATACGGGTCTTTCAGAATACCTTAAAAACCAAGGGGTGGAAGAAGTTTATATTTGTGGATTGGCAACTGATTTTTGTGTGAAATTCACAGTTTTGAATGCAATTTCGGAGGGATTCCAAACTTACTTGGTCGTTGATGCTACCAAAGCAGTCAACCTCCAATCAGGAGATTATCTTAAAGCCGTGGAAGAGATGAAAGCTGCAGGGGCAATAATTATTGTAAGTATGTTTGTCTGACCAAAGAATAAGCAAACAAAGAGTTCGTTCTTTTTATCATATTTGTTTAATACCGCACCGAAAATATCCTAAAATGAAAAGAGCAAGCTATCTCCTATTCTTCATCATCTTTTGTAATTTTTCGCTATTGCAAGCTCAAGCTCAAGTTAATCGGGAAAGTGAAAATAATCAGATCGGATGGTTTGCTTTGTTTATGAATTACAAGCTGGATGACAAATGGAGTCTTCATGGAGAGTTTCAATGGAGAAGAGCAGATTGGATTGTCGAATCCCAACAGAATCTGTACAGGGTAGGAGTGAATTACAAGTTGCATCCACAGGTTACCTTCAGGGCAGGATATGCCTTTGCAGACACCTACAAATATGGGAAAATACCGATCTCAAGCAATGCCATCAGATTTCCCGAGCATAGATCCTATCAAATGGTCACTTTGTCCAACCCAATCGGGGTTGTACTATTTTCACATAGGATGATGTTGGAACAGCGCTGGGTAGGAAGGAGTATGGATCCCAATGCCACCAAAGCAGATGAATTTGTTTTTCTTAACCGGCTTAGGTACATGTTCAGAAGCGATATTCCATTAAAAGGGAAGCCTTTGGGCAACAAAGATCCCTATTTGGCTCTCTATGATGAAATCATGATCGGTTTTGGCAAAAACATCAATCAGAATGTTTTTGACCAAAATAGACTTGGCCTTCTGGCAGGATACAAGTTTTCATATACAGCCAGAATAGAAGGTGGCTATTTTAATCAAATACTCCAGTTTGGAAGGTTGGTTGATGGCAAAAACTTCTTCCAACATAATCAAGGTTTCATCATCATGACCTATGTCAACTTGTAAAAGAAATTATCAAAATCTAAAACAAGGAATAATGGTACTTCTTCTGTTACGTTGATTGGGATCTCCGAAAAGAAAAGAATATCGGATGGAAATCTCATGAGCTCCTCCTGAACTTCTCAGGGCAAGTTTTGACATGGTCATATCAAAGCTGTACCCAATATCCAAACCACTCTCAAGTGTTAGACCCACCAAAGCTACAATTGACTCGTTGTTGGGCAATGCATATTTAACAGGAAATCCCCTGTACCATGCACCCACCACCAAAGGCTGTAAGAAAAACTGTGCCCCGACATCCAACTGATTGAAGGGATCCTGATGCTTGTAATTGAATGCCAGCATCATAGCCCTTTCCTGACGGGAGTTACTGTAGAAGTTGTTGATCAATCCTTCTCCCAAATCAATTTTTATTCCACCATGAGCAGATAATTTCATGGGTAATCTACTGTAATTACCATCTATAAATGAAGTGTTTGGTTGGGTCAGGTGGTGCCCGGAAATACCTATCCAAGCAGTTTGGGTATGAAATAGCATACCAAAATTGTAATCCATGAACCTGTGACGGTAATCATCCCCAAAAAACTCTCCACTGAAATCGTCAATGGTTCCCCTTTGAATATTAAGTTGGGAACCATATACCAAATCGCCGAAATATGCATCTCTGGAAATATAGCTTGCCTGCCCTCCAAATCTCAGAAATGAATCAAACCCAAGTCTAAGCCTGTATGAATAGGTAAGACCCACTTCATTGGTGCTCAATCTCGCCATGCTTTCCCTGTTTCCATTGAAAATCAGGCCGATACCACTATTGATGTCAAACATATAATGATCAATATATGCAGAGTAGGAATTAAAGGAATGATCAAGACCCGGCCATTGATTTCTGTAATTGGCACCAATACGAGTCAGTTCCGACGCACCGGTAAATGCCGGGTTCAGATAAAGCGGAGCCGCATAAAACTGCGAAAATTGGACATCCTGACCCCAAAGTGGGGCTAGCAGGACGATGGACAAAATTAAGGTTAAAATCTTTTTCATAGGGCGATTGAAGAGTTAGTACCGACCGATTAACTTTTTGTTATTTTGGACTTTTTAAATATTGCTGTCGCATGTTTTATTGTTAGATGATGCTATAATTTGGAAATTGAAAATCGGAGATTAACCCCAGGTTCATCTATAGAACCAGGGTAAACACTCCCGTTTTACTTCCTTTTTCACCATCTACTGCTTTGAATATTATTTTGTAAACATAATTACCGTTTGGACTAATTCTGCCGTTTAATCTGCCATCCCAGCCTGCGTCTTCCTGACTGTATGCAGAATAGACAAGTTCACCCCACTTATTGAAAATGTGCATTTCAAAATCCTCTATACCGCGCATTTTTGGAATAAAGGTGTCATTCAATCCATCATCATTAGGCGTAAAGGCATTGGGAACAAGAATTCTATAGGAGGCTACCACTTCTACTACTATTTGTGTTTTGGACACACAGCCCATCGCGTCAAAAGTCATTAAGGAAATGGTGTATGTGCCCGGTTTGGTATAGGTATGCATTGGATTCTGTTCGTTGCTTTTGGTGCCATCGCCAAAATCCCATTCCCAGGCAATTACTTCCCCAAAAGTTTCATCATGGAACTGGACCTGATCGTTGACAAGGATTTCACCCTGAATGCCAATAGAAATGACAGTATAGGTGAAGTCTGCATCTGTAAACGCCACAGGCATTTCTACATATTTTTCTACTTCCACCATGCATCCATTGGCATCAATGACGGTTACTTTAATTATTCCATCTTCGTAGAATGTGGATTCCTCCACATTCTGAGCCCCGTTGTTCCAGAAAATCTCATAATCCTTGGTGCCACCTTTGATGATTACCCATGCAACTCCTGTAAGTTCTCTGGTTTCACAGTTTACATCGAATCTGGTGAACAATCTGGCTTCCAGTTCTTCAGGTTGTTCAATCTCAAAGGTTTTGACCTGAACACAGCCATTGTCATCCACAACCCTAACCGTATAAGTTCCTGCACCGAGGTTGGATCTGTTCAGTGTTTCCAGTTGGTCGTTGTCACTCCAGGAAATCCTGTAAGGCTGCATTCCGCCTCTAATGTTGATATTGATAGCCCCATCCCGGTCCCCAAAACAGGAAAGCATTTCAGTGTAGGAGCCTTCTATGACCAAAGGATCCGGTTCAGACACCACAAAGGTGCTGCCTGTAGAACATCCGGCACGGTCTGTAACCACTACGCTATAAGTTCCCGGTCCAAGATTTCTTAAGACCCTGTTATTGGCGCCATTTGACCATCTGTAGGTATATGGAGCAGTACCTCCGAATACATTCAGGGAAATAATGCCCCTATTGTCACCGGCACATTTGCTATCCTCCACAGTACCCCTCATATTCAATATTTCAGGTTCCTGTATATTATAGGCGGCAGAGGTTACACATCCGAGCGCATCTTCTACTGTCACAGAGTACACTCCTGCCACCAATCCGGAAGCAAAAGTCTGATCCTGTAGTCCATGGCTCCAGTTAATTTTGAATGGAGCCCTTCCGCCATTGATGGCAATGTTAATTGAACCGTTGTTTCCACCAAAGCAGGAAACGGAGGTGATATTGAGCAATGATATTCTCAGGTTTAAGGGTGGTGCAATTTCGAAATCCTCTGTAACGGTACAGCCATTTCTATCTGTTACCGTCAAAGAATAATTACCAGGCAACAAATTTGTTATTGAGGAAGTAGTGGCTCCATTTGACCATTGGAACCTGTAAGGTCCCACGCCACCGCTTACAGTTGCGTTTACTTCGCCACGTTCTCCATCAGTACATATTCCAAACTTACCGGTAAGTTCAACCAAAAGCGGTGATGTAGGTGGAGGTACCGTGTAGGTTCCTTCTGTCACACAACCTTTGGCATCAGTAACCACTACAGTATATGATCCCGGAGCTATGTTCAAGAGGTCTTTGGTGGTAGCGCCATTTGACCAAGCATAGGTGTATGGTGCTGTGCCTCCCGTTACATTGATAACCAATTCAAGCACATCAGTGAACAGGCAAAGTTCCACTGAGCTCTGACCTGTGACAGTCAAGGCTTCAGCAGGTTCTGTGACGGTATAGGCAATACTTTCGAAACAAGAGTTTTCATCTATGACAAACAAAGTGTAAACACCTGCCCTAAGACCGGTGATTTCGGACCCGGTCATTCCATTGCTCCATTGGATGGTGTAGGCCCCTTTCCCACCCGAAATATTAAGTTTGATCCTGCCATCATTGCCAAACTTACAGGACACATTGTCGATGGCTTCCAATTCGACCAGCAATGGTAGTGGTTCGGTGATTTCAAAAGT
>NZ_JBGTCA010000104.1:0-25553 GCF_041749095.1 Aquiflexum sp.
ATTTCCCAATCCTGATGGCCCCGGATGTCAAACTCAGATCCTTTCTGACGGTTGGTTCTGGAGTAATATAGCGTACCTTCGTCATCCACCTGAATAGAAATAGGGTCAAAAATCAAAGAATCCACTCCCCATAATGAAAGACTTAAGCCATCTGCCAGTTTTGGACTGACCATGGATTCAATCGTGGAAGCAAGGTTTTTGACCTCTTCCTGATCCAATTGTTTGATACGGAGATCCTCAGGGGACTTTTTGGTACATGAAAACCCAACCGTAATTATTATCAAAATCGCAATTAATCGATGGGAGTTATGGGCAATGGCTTTCATAAAATAGCTGTAGGTTATAAGGTTTTTTCAATTGGCGTTAAATATACCAAAAAACCTAAAGGATGAATAAGGTAATTAGGTCAATGGTAGTCAGGTAATTTAGATTGCTATTTTACAGTCAACTGATTTCAAAATAGAAGAAAGTATATAAATCACATGTGTCCTAAGTAGCGAGGTAACTACAATTGGATTGGAAAAATTTTTTTATGGTGTTTGATTAAAAAGTGGATAATCATATAAATTTTTCTTTCTGCTATATCTCTTTTATGAAATTTCTCTAATGAATGATAGGGAATTTTCCACATGATGCAATTTATACTCGTTTTCTTTGAACCAACTTACATCAATAAGTCTTTTATATATGCTAAGCCTTCCGATTTCTCTCTCAAGATCTTATTTGGGAAATAATCTGATCTCAAACCTATTTCTATTTTCACATATAATGCTATACATTATTAAAGCCTTCCGATTACAAAATACCATTAATTTCACAAGTTTTAGTATTACCAGATTATTCTTAGTGTTGATTTTTTTATTCTATCTCGGTCCACTTTCTGCCCAGACGTTAAAGGAAATTACCGACCAGGATACTACTAATATAAAATCTCTGGACGCACCTAGTCAGGATATCATCTCGGTTTTTCTTGACTGTCAGACCTGCGACAATAATTATATTCGCCAACAGGTTAATTTCGTCAATTATGTAAGAGACCCCACCTTGGGTCAACTGCATCTGTTTATAACAAGGCAGGGAACAGCAGGAGGTGGAAGTGTCTTCACACTTTCTTTTATCGGTAAGAAAGATTTTCTGGAAATCAACAATACACTAACCTACATTTCCGTGCAGACCAATACCAGAGATGAAGAACGGGAAGGTTTAAATACCAAGATCACTTTGGGTTTAGTGCCCTATGTGGCACACACTTCCATGGCAGATAAATTATTCGTTTCCATTTCAGATGTTGAAATAGAACAAACTCCACAAGAAGACAAGTGGCAAAATTGGATTTTTGAAGTATATGGAGGAATTGATTTCTCCAAAGAAACAAGTGTAAGTGTCCTGGACCTCAGATATGGACTTTCTGCGGAGCATATTACGGAAGAGTGGCGTATTCGCCTGAGGCCTTATTTCAATTATAACAAAAGGGATTTTGTAAGGAATGAAGAGGTAATTGAGAGTATCCTCCATAGAAACGGATTCAGCGGAAGAGCCGTAAAAAGCATCAATCAACATTGGTCAGTAGGTTTATTTACCAACGTGGTTTCCTCCACCTTTAGTAATATTGATTTGGGTATTTCTGTAGCACCGGCTATAGAGTTTAGCATATTTCCTTATAAACAAGCTCTTCGTAAAGAAGTCACCGTCGCCTACAGTGCCGGATTTGACAGGCGGACCTATATGGAAGAAACGATATTTGGGAAAATGGAAGAATCTCTCCCCGGCCATGCCTTGGAATTTGGGGTAAGAATCCGACAGCCCTGGGGATCTTTGAGGGTCCAATTGGAAGGTTCTCAATTTTTACACGATCTGGAAAAATATAGGATTTCCTTTGACAGTAATCTGGCTTGGAGAGTATATAAGGGGTTTTCTGTCAATCTTTCTTCCGAACTGGGCATTGTTCGGGATCAATTGTCCCTTCCAAAAGGAGATGTGTCTTTGGAAGATATCCTTCTATCTCAGCGTCAATTGGCCACAAGCTTTGGCATCTCGATGTCAGTAGGTATGAGCTATAGCTTCGGCTCCATCTACAACAGTATTGTAAATACCCGTCTATAAAAAATTTTAAATCCCAGCAAATGTTATTAGTTGTCAAATATTCTATCGTCTTTCATTACCAACCACATGACCCAATTCATAGTTGCAATTGCTAATTGATAAGCTGCAAGTCCTTTTAATTGGTAGTTAGCAATACAAAATGCAAAAAGGGAGAATAATATTCACCCTTTTTATCTCTCTGCTTATTCAGTTCAAGTAGTTATTACTTTCCTTCCCATAAACATTATTATCTAGCTAACAAGAATTTTACCATTCTGTCCCAATATCCATAAATATCCGACATGCCTGCAGGCGAATATCAACAAATATCAGTTTCCCATCATATAGCTCCTTAAAGATCGGACACAATAACTGTTTATTTTACTCACTCCTCAACCCCAACACGGTATTTCTATACGCTGCCATTAAGGCCTGCAAACCCACCATCACTAAAGTGACCAACAGGGCTCCAAAAACTACTGCTGCCATTGCCATAGGAACAATCTCTGTGCGGTAAGCAAAATTCTGCAGCCATTCTTTGCCGAAATACCATGCCACAGGGACTGCCAAGAGAGAAGCAATGATCACCAAAAGCATAAATTCCCTGGACAAGGTATAGACTAATTGTGGTATCCCTGCACCCAATACTTTTCTGATACTCATTTCCTTGGCCTTGGATTCTATCATAAAGGAAACCAAACCCAGCAGACCGATCAGGGAAATCAACAGGGTAAGCCCCGCAAATAACCTGAACATCTTGGCCATACGCAGTTCTGCCTGATACAGTCTTTCGAAGTCTTCATTCAGAAAGAAGTATTTGAAATCAGTTCCTGCAAAATCACTTATCCATTTTTGATTCAGTGTTTCCAGAATGGCTGTGGTCTGCCCAGGGTCAAAGCGCAGGGACAACCAATAGGAGTAATCAGGCGCCCAATCCATGGCAATGCCATGGATGGCCTGCTGCAATCCCAATTGATGGTAATCCCGTACCACCCCTATGACAGTTCCCTGCGGAGTGGTGGAAGGCGATACGATTTTCTTACCTAAAGCTTCTTCGGGGCTGTCCCAACCGAATATCCTGACAGCCCTTTCGTTCAGCACCAAGCCCTCTGTCCGGTCCGTTTCTCTCTCGGGATCAAAAAATCTTCCTGCTACCATTTCCAAATTAAGGGTATTCAGGTAATCCTCATCCACAGAGAGGTATTCTAAAGAAACGGGGTTTTCGGCCTCTCTTCCCTCGGGATAAGCTATCTGTCCTCTCCATCCAGGCCTACCGGGGATACCGTTGGAATAAGAAATCTTTTGAATACCTGAAATATCCCCCAATTCATTTTTAAGGCTTTCTATACGGTTTTTGGAAAGCTTGGAAGCGTTGATCACCAAGATCTCATCTTTGGCAAAACCCAATTCTTTCTGCTGCATAAAGTCCAATTGATTGAGCACGACCAAAGTCCCCATTGCCAGGGAAACGGAAATAAAGAATTGGAACACAACCAATGCCTTTCTCAAATTTAGCCCAGAACTTCCGGGAGTAAATTTCCCTTTCAGGATCTTCACAGGTTGTAGGGCAGAAAGGTGCAGTGAAGGATAGTATCCTGCCAACAGGCTGATAAGCAAAAGCAGGGCAGTTATTCCCAGCAGGATTTCAGGTTTCAGGAGACTTTCCAGGGTATAGGTTTTATCCACCAACTCATTGAATACCGGCATCATCGTGCTTGACAGGAACAGGGCAATCAAAAGTCCAATTACCGTAAGTACAAATGCCTCTGTCATAAACTGTGTAATCAATGCCATTCTGGATGAACCAACCACTTTTCTCAGGCCTACCTCTTTGAAGCGGTCCACAGAGCGGGCCGTGGACAAATTGATGAAATTGATACAGGCAAGCAAGATGGTAAAAAGACAAATTCCCAAGACCATGTACACCCGGTCGATACTTCCCAATGTGCCAAACCTGTTTCCCGATTGGGATTTCAAATAAACATCTTCCATAGGTTCAAAATAAAGTAACGCTTCTGAACCCCAAGAGCGCATCTGATCTCCCACCTTGTCCATATAGACGTTTTTTGCTTTTGCTTTAAAAGCCTCATGATCTACCCCTTCTTTGAGCAGGAGGTAGTTGCCCATATTGATATTTCCCCAGCCGTTTTCAGTGTAATCGGTTACTCCCCTCATGATATCGAAGGTAGCTTGGGAGAGCAAAAGGTCAAACTGAATATGGGAATTCTGTGGGACATCTTTTACTACTGCACCCACAGTGATAGGGATACTGTCCCCGATAAAAAATTCTTTGTTGACCCCATCCTCACCTTTGAACAATTTCGCTTCAAAATCCTCGGTGATAACCGCGAAATAAGGTTTTTCCAAAGTCGAACTCACATCTCCTTTTGTGATTTCAAAGGAAAATACTTCGAAAAATTTCTTGTTGGTGTAGATCGTCTTTGGGCTATGGTTTTCCTGATCGGAAGTCACCTCATATCTCGGCCATCCAATGGTATAGACAACCTTATCTATCTCAGGGTATTCAGCTTCCAGGACCTGTCCCACAGGCCAACCATTGTCACTGTTATAGGATTCCGAACCGGACTTCAGATCCACAAAAACAGTATTGACACGGTAAATACGGTCAGCTTTGGTATGAAAATTATCAAAGGAAAATTCATCCAATGCATAGATCAACATAAAAATTCCGCCTGTCAGGCCCAAGGCCAAACTGAGGATATTGATAATCGAAAAAGCCTTCCGCTTTTTCAGATTTCTCAGTGCGATTTTGAAGTAGTTTTTGAGCATATAAAATCAGCCTTCCACTTCCATGCCACTATAAAAACCTTCTTGCGCTCAAAAGATAAGGTATTTAGGTCTATTATTAGCCGACTGCACGGACAGTTTTGTCCGCAAGCGGTCGAAAATTTTACAGCGTCCTTATTTGCCAAGCAAAATTACCAGTCCTCATTTAATTTTTCTAGTTAATTGCTCCTTTTCATTTCCTCCTCGGCTCCGGTCTTGCGCTGCCTGGCCTTTTTCAGTTGCTGATTGCCAAAGGTATAACTTAGATTAAGCAGGACTACTCGTGAATCAAATAGGATATGGTAATTCTGAACAAAATCTGGTGTGGTACCCACACCCACATACCTGTTGGTGTAAAAAATATCCTGTGCAATTAACTTTGTCTTCCAGTTTTCCCCAATAGATTTTTGAAGTCCCAAATCCAGGCTACCCAGCCATGGGGTAGTAATGAAAGCCTGTCGTGTAGGAGCGCTCAGCCATCCTGTTATTTCCGCAGACCAACCTTTGCCTATCATGATCGAATTCATCCCGTTAATTCTACCGGAAAACTGTTCTGCCTCCATGGGAGAACCCAAAAACACAAATTGGAAACCGTTGTACACCCCTAAAAGCGTGGTCTGCATAGTCCAGTTGTTCATAATGTCAATGGGGAAACTGATGTTGAGATTATAAAGCTGAGAGGTGCCGAAGTTTTGAAAGTTGCGTTCAGCAGTCTGATGATCTACTGGCTGCAATATGGGAATGATGATATCTGAAATATAATTAGCCCCCAAGGCCGTGAAAATCTTGTTGTCAAAGGCATGCTTCAATTCCAGGGTATGGGTGTATTCCGGAGTAAGGAAAGGATTACCACGTTGAAAAGCATACGGATCCAAATATGAACGGCCCGGGTTAAGGGACTGGTAATTGGGCCGGACAATTCTATAACCATAACTGAAGGAAAGCCTTTGTTTCTCTGAAATTTCTCTTGAGATAAAGAAGGTTGGGAAAAGGTCCAGATAATCCCTTGGGACTTCTTCTTTCAGATTCAAGGAACGGGCATTGGACTTGGTGTGCTCTGCCCTCAGGCCCACCTGAAGTTCGGTATCCGCAAAGGGACTGCCCGAGAAACTCACATATAAAGCATTTATGATTTCCAGATACCGGAAATGGTTGGAAAGCAAGGGGTCAATTTGGATGTCATCCATAGGTCCCCTGCTCAAGGTCATATTATTGTCACTCCTCACCTCAGACATTTTATATCCTGACTCCATTTTCCAGTTGCCGATGGGCTGCTGATAATCCACTTTAAAAGTGAGGATATCCAATTGAGTGGGCATTTCCGTGAAAAGTCCCTCCCTACCAGTGTCCGGATTTTCCGGAATCAGCGTGGAAGTAATAAGATCATTGCTAAAATCCCGGTTGAAAATACCCCTATCAAAATCCGCGGAAAGCATGGACCCGCTTTTTGCGAACTGGTATTGGAAATTCAGGTTAACAAGGTGGTTTGAGGAAACATTGGAAAGTGTCTTATCCGTAAACTGTTGGAAATAAGGCGGATTTGACTCCATCCTGCGGAAGGTAGTAAAGGCGGGGCTTTCTTCAAGGGTATTATTCCAAAAGCCTGTCCACACAATCCCTATGGTGGTTCTATCATTGGGAAAATAATCAATTCCGGTTTTGGCATTCCCTCCTTTACTCTTAAACCTGATGTAGGCATGCTGGTCCACCAGATTTCTGAGCTCACCATCTGCCTGATCACGGGACAAGTTAAAGTCCCAATAACTTCTATTATTAAGACCACTGATGTTGCCAAAAAAATTCATTTTTTTGGTTCGGTGGTTCAACTGTAAACTTCCGTTTGATCTTCCGTACCGACCGGATCCTCCCGTCAAAGAGGCCGACCCATTTGTGCCGACATTGTCATTCTTTTGTAAGATGATGTTAATGATCCCGGAGTTGCCTTGGGCATCCTCCTTTGCCGAAGGATTGGTAATCAGCTCAATTTTATCAATATTGTCGCTGGGCATGCTCCTGAGAAGAGCCACCACATCAGCCATGGCCATGTAGGTCTGTTTACCGTTGATCTGCACCATCACCTGATCCCGACCCATGAGGGAGATGCCATCGTTTTGCCGGTCTACCCTTACTCCGGGTGCTTTCTCCAATATTTCCAGGGCGGTGCTGCCTGTGGCCACAATGCAATTGGCCACATTGACCACAGTCTTGAAATTATCCTGCTCGATCAATGGGCGTTTAGCTTCCACTAACACTTCCTCCAAGCCTTCCAACTCTTCTTCTAAGGATAGTAAAGGGGCCTCAAGATCCCGTCCGTTTATCACTATCGGTATAAAAACCTTCCTATAACCCATCATATACCCATTCAACAGGTATTTTCCTTCCGGAACATTTTCCAGCCTGTATGCACCTTCATTGTCGGATACGGCACCTTTGATCAACATGGAATCTGAGGGATTCAACAAGAGAATATTGGCAAAAACTATTGGGTTATTGCTTTGGTCAGTGACCATTCCGTTAATATTGTGCTGGGAATAGGCCTTAAATACCAGAAGGATAAGTAGAATAATAAACAGGGACTTTTTCATCCTTATTTATTGAATGATGAATTTTAAAAATATTGCTAGAACTAATCGGGTTAGCTCTTCTCCAGGCTTATTTTAATTCTCCTGAAAACCTTTTGCAACAGGAAATTTACCGAAGCATGATTTCCTGATCCTTATTCAATCAATGGTATAAGTTAACAAATAATTAAAAACTTAAACCATACATTATTAATGCTTTCTATGTCTTTGGTGGAAGGAAAGCAAAGTTTTCGATTAATGCTTTTTCAAACATTTGATTAACCATTTCAACTTTTTTCCCAAAATAGTAAATTTAGCAATCCTTCCCAAAACCACAAGAATTGGTTTATCTATTTCAATTGTATTTCTACTGAATTTCTACCTTATTTCAATTGTATTTCCATAATAATCCCGGTGGTTAAAAAAAAGACCCCCGAGGTTAAAAAAAAACCTCAAAGGTCGGCCCCCTCCTTATTCCACCTTAAAAGCATCCACCGGATTGATCATGGCGGCGCGGATGGATTGGGAACTGACGGTCAGGGCTGCAATTAAGGTTGCCGTGAAACCGGCTATTAGGAAAACTACCCAGGATACAGAGACACTGTAAGCGAAATTGTCCAGCCATCCGTTCATGCCATACCAGGCTATGGGGATGGCCAACAGGAATCCGAAGAATACCAGTTTCAGGAAATCCATCCCCAACAGCGAAACGATACTCCAGATACTGGCCCCCATTACTTTTCTGATGCCTATTTCTTTTGTCCGCTGTTCGGTGGCATAGGCTGCAAGACCAAATAAACCCAATACAGAGATCAAAATAGCCAAACCGGCAAAGAACCCGAATACTGCACCTACCTTTTCTTCCGCCTCGTATTGCTGTTCAAACCTATCAGACACCAAATAATAATTGAATGGAAAATCAGGTTTCATGGCCACCCACTCTCCTTGTAGAAATGCCAAGGTGGCCTCTTTATTTTCACCTTTGATTTTGATGGCTACTTCATTGAACCGGTCGGTTGGAATCAGGAATACCATGGGACTGATCGGCTGATGAAGGGATTCAAAATGAAAATCCTTAACAATCCCTGTTACATATCCCCTTCTAATGCCATATTGGAACGGCTTGTTAATAGCCTCCTCTGCACTGGACCAACCAATGGCCCTTATTGCAGATTCATTCAATATAAAAGCCTCTGTTGAATCACTTGCCATATTGAAATCAAAATCACGGCCCGCAACCATTTCCATCCCAAACGTCTCTACAAATGAATGGCTGACATGAATGTCTGCTATTCTGACTTCAATGGGCAACAATTCACCGTTTACTTCTGCCTGTGCCCCTTGTGCATCTAACAGTCTTCCCGAAGGAATCCTGCTTCCCAATGCCACATTTTCAATCCCCGGTTGCTGAAGCAGTCTTTCCTGCATCATCTCATAATTTCCTATGAATTCATCATAAGCAGGAAGTACAACTATTTCATCTTTGTCAAAACCCAGGTCTTTGTTTTTCATAAAATCCAGTTGGTTCAAAACAACCATCACGGCGACAATCAGAATCACGGAAATTGCAAATTGACCCACCACCAAAAAAGACCTTAATTTTTCATGAATGGAACCGATTTTATAGGTTCCCTTCAACACTTTGACAGGTTGAAATCCTGAAAGGAAAAGAGATGGGTAACTTCCAGCCAACAATCCTACAACAACTACCAGTGCCAACAATCCTATGAGATATTCAGGATGACTGAAAAAATTCAAACTGAGTAACTTCCCAGTGAAATTGCTGAAAGTTGGAAGGAATATATATGCTATCAACAGTGCAGCTATCAAAGCTATCAGTGACATCACTATCGTCTCTGCCATAAACTGCCTAACCAATAATTGTCTATCGGCACCCAATACTTTTCGTAAACCCACCTCCAAAGCTCTTTTGGCAGAACGGGCGGTGGCAAGATTCATGAAATTGATACAGGCGATCAGGAGAATAAAAATGGCAATGGCACTATAAATATAGACATATTCAATACTGCTGTTAGGTTCGATTTCGGAATCCAGGTTTGAATGTAAATGGATATCGGTCAAAGGCCACAAAAACAATTTGGTACCCATAGAGGCGGAGAAACCCTGGGAACTCTTTGGTAAATGTCGATCAATAAAATCCGGAATCTGTCCTTCCAAATCGTTGACATCTACTCCCTGTTCCAAAAGCAGGTAAGTTCCAAAATTGTTGCTCCCAAAGTTCTTCATCATACTTTCGTAGCCTCCATAAAAATCGACTACAGGTTCCATCGATGCCAAAAAGTCCGCTCTAAAGTGAGAGTTATCAGGCACATCTTCCATAACTCCTCTGACCTGCATATTGACTGCTTCCGATCCGATCATTATTTCCAATGATTTGCCTACTGCATCCTGCGTACCAAAGTACTTTTCTGCCATGGTTTTACTGATGACCATTCCATCAGGAAATGTGAGTGCAGTTTCAGCGTCCCCTTCCAACAATGGCCATGAAAATACTTTGAACACTTCAGGGTCGGAAAAGAAGAATCTCTTTTCCTCAAAAACTTTGGCTCCATCTTTTGCCACAACATTGACATTCATCAGCCTTACTGCTTCCTGTATTTGACCTTCAAAATCAGATTTCAATAATGGTCCGAAAGGTGGGGCCGCATGTCCCAAATGAAGGTTAGTCTCTCCATCGGGATTGAACCATGCCCTTGAAACACGGTAAATCCTGTCCGAATGCTCATGGTATTTGTCATAACTGAGTTCATGCTGGACAAAGAGAAATATCAAGATACTTGCAGCCATCCCAACCGACAATCCCAAAATATTGATCAGGATATAAGCAGGGTTTTTCTTCAGATTTCGGATAAATATTTTAAGATAGTTGTGGAGCATGGTAGTTGTTTTTGGTTGTTGTAAGTATCTATTTTTGTAAGGTTATCCAATAATTGGGGTTAATCCTTGGGTTTATTGGTTGTTTCGCTTTTCATAATTTGTTTACCAAACTTGGATGTTGCTTAGTGCTTTCTGACAGATATTGCCACGTCGCACGAAAGGTTTCTGCATAAATCAAAGTCATCTGAAGTGCTCCTCGCAATGACGGTTCCTAAAACCTTCTGTCTCCCGTCTTCCGTCCTTATAAGCCTACATCTTTCTCGCCTCTTGGTTCTTGGTTCTTGGATCTCACCTCTCTCCTTCATCCTTTCCCCCCTACTCATCCTTCAATGTCTTCACCGGATCCTGTACAAAAACCTTTATTGTCCTGTAGCCTATGGTAAGGAAGGAAATGATACCTACGACCAATATTGCCATGATGAATATCCAAGGCGACACCTCAGTTTTGTTTGCGAATCCTTCAAGCCATTGATCGGAAAACCAAATTCCAAATAGAACTGCCATCACAGCTGATATCCCCAGTAATACAAAGAAATCAGCAGAGAGCACTTTGAGTACATCAGTTGCTTTCGCACCAAGGACTTTTCTGATGCTGATTTCCCTAGTTCTTCTCAGGGCCACATAAGACACCAAACCAAACAGTCCCATACAGGCAATGAAGATAGCAATCCCTGAAAACAGGGTGAAAATGCCTCCAATCTTCTCTTCGGAATTATACATCCTGGCATATTCCTGATCGACAAATTTGTAATTGAATGGTCTTGTCGGAAAAAGTCCTTTCCAAATGTCTTCTACCGAAGCAAGGTATTCACTTGGGTTCCCTTTTGGTAATTTGGCCATAATCACATTGGTCTGGTCCGGATCAATAAAAATGGTCAATGGGCCAACTTGGTGGTGAAGGGAATTAAAATAGAAGTCTCCGACCACTCCTTTGATATAAGATACATTTCCATTGAAATCTATTTTCTTACCTACAGCATCTTCAACCTCCCAACCCATTTCTCTTACAGCAGATTCATTCACAAGGACAGGCAGTTCTTTTCCTTCCTTATAAGCTATTGAATTCGATATATCCATATCTGTAAAATCCTGACCTGCTACCACCTTCAATCCAATTGTTTTTACAAGATCATGATCGACAGAATATCCTGTCACCATCAGTTCACGCTCATTGTCCCCACCGGGAAATATGGAATAGCCGGCTTTGATATAAATCGGCATATCCGCTGCCATGGTGACCGACTGTGCTGCTCCTGTTCGTATAAGTTCATTTTTGAAACTTTCATAAGAAGGTTTCATATTGTGGTGCAAAGTGAGTGAAATCACCTCTTCCCTGTCATATCCCAAATTGGTTTCCCGCATAAAATCCAGTTGGTTTTTGACAATCAGGGTAGCCATCAACAGGCCTATGGAAACAAAAAACTGGAATACTACCAACCCTTTTCTCAGCCATGCACCTCTGTGTATCTGCATCTGTTTCCCCAAAGCTTTCAACGGCTCCATTCCTGATAAAATCAGGGCCGGATAGATGCCGGAAGTTATTCCTACGATCACCAAAATCCCCACTAAAACCAGGAGTCCGATTGGGGACATCAAAAGGGTCAAATCCAGAGGAACTCCTGAAATATGAGCAAATTGAGGCATCAGAATATAAAGTGTCAACATACTCAACACCAATGCGCTGAAAGTCAGGATAAAGGATTCGGAAATAAACTGCCCAAAAAGCTGCATCCGTTCGGCACCCAACACTTTCCGTAAACCAACTTCCTTGTTCCGCTCTGTGGCTTCAGCGGTCGCTAAATTGACATAATTGATGATGCCTATGATGATCAGCAGAAAAGCAACAACCCCGAAAATGTAAAGATATTTGATATCAGAGGTTGGCTTTACCGATCGTAATTCTTTGCTGCCCAAATGAATACTGGAGACAGGCTGAAAAAGAAAAACCGCTGAAAATCCATAGGCTTTCATAGCCTCTCCCAAGTACTTATCTGCCATTTGTTCCAACTTGGATGAAATCATTCCCAAATCAGAACCCTCTTTAAATTTGGCATAAGTGAGATAATTGGCCGGTGACCATTCAGGATTTTTGCCGTGTCGGTGGGTTTTGAAAGATGCCAGGAAATCAAAATCCAAGTGGCTGTTGGATGGAAAATCCTCCATCACACCGGAAATAATATATTCTGCTCCATCCACTTTAAGGGATTTCCCTACAGCCGTTAATGGATTCCTGAAATATCTTGTGGCAGTTGAAGCGGTCAAAACCAATTGATTGGGTTCGGTCAATACCTGATTGGAATTACCTGAAATCAGTTCAAAGTCAAATACTTCAAAAAAATGACTGTCTGCAAAGGCAAATTTGGACTCTTCCTGAATATCTCCATCATGATCGACCACTACTGAAGAAAAGATGCTCAAATCAAAAATAAGTGTGGCTGTTTCTACTTCCGGAATTTCCTCCATGATGGTAGGCGCCAAACTGGACGGAGTAGTAGCCACGAGTTGGGTCTCCCCACCTGAGGAGAATTCCTGATTGAATTTATAAATCCTGTCATAATCCGAATAAATCTTATCATAGCTGAACTCATGGTTGATGTAAAGGGAAATAGCCAAAAAACTAACGATAGCAATCGTCAGCCCGAGGATATTGATACCTGTGTATAGTTTTCGCTTGGACAGGTTTCGGAACGAGACTTTAAAGTAGTTTTTCCACATTTTTTTTAAGATGTGAGACGTGAGACACAAGACATAAGAAATAAGAGTTTTAGACCTGCCAGGCAGATAAGATTAAGAATTGGAATCTCTAATCCATTCTTTGTTGATTTGAATAACTCCTTTTGCAACAAACCTTATTGTCTGTTGCTTTATCTTAAAATAGTTGGTTCAGTTTTCAATCGGTCTTTAGGACTGTTATGGTATTCCCACTTTTGTGCCACAAGTGAAAAGCTCAAAAATGATGTAAACAAGGGTGATTTATAGATTGTTTTGAAAAAAAGGCGTACAGTTTTGACCGTCAGCGGACAAAGAGATTGAAAAAACCAAAGCCCCGACATCATCGGGGCTTTGCGTTGTTTATCAACTAAACTAAAATACCTCTGGAAAAGAACGTTTCGGTATGCGAGGCAACAGACCTTGGGGAAGAATACAATTATTTTCAATCCTTCCTGTGTGACATCAAATTCAAATTAAATGTTACCTCTTTTGCAGTAAGGACATTCATAATGTCCATATAGTTGGTTCAGTTTTCAAAAGGGCAAACATCAAATTGATTTGATGCTGATATTCCATTTCCCAAAAAGATGCCAAACTAATAAATGCCCAATTTAGCATATAGGGGTTGTTTCTATAATGAACTCAATCTGTATCCGTACAGTTATTGTCCACTTCCGCTCAAAACAATATAGAATGCCCTTCGTTTTTGAATTATATTCAGTATAAAATTTCCCATTTAAATCCCAATATCATGAATAAGTTTACACTTTTACTTTGCTTTTTTCTGATGTCGATTTATTGTGATGCCCAGAATTCACAAAAAGAGATTTCAGATGAGACCGTCTATTCTTACAAATCTCCTGACCGCGATGGAACAGGAAAAGTTTATATGGGTAGGGAGATTTCGCAGGTGATGAATTTTATGGGCATGAGTTGGCTGGAAAGGTCCACAAGGCCCCAAGAAGAAAACACAGAACTCGCCATTAAAAACCTACCTATCGACGAAAGTAGTGTAGTTGCGGATATTGGTGCGGGGTCAGGCTATTATACTTTTCGTATTGCCAAATGTGTGCCTGATGGATTGGTGTATGCAGTGGAAATCCAAGATCCGGCCATCAAATACTTGAAGGAGAAAAGCAAGGAGTTGGGTTTTGACAATGTAAAGACCATCAAAGGAACCGAAAAATCACCTAATCTGCCCGAAAACGCCATTGACTTGGCCATCATGGTGGACGTGTACCATGAATTGCTTTACCCCCAAGAAGTATTGCAGGAAATCAAAAAAGCATTGAAACCCGATGGTAAATTATTACTGATAGAATACAGAGGAGAAGACCCAAAAGTCAGGATCAAACCATTGCACAAAATGACGGTGGAACAGGTTACCAAAGAACTTTCAGCCAATGGTTACAAATTGGCTCGAAACGGTCAATTTATGAATATACAGCATTTCTTGGTCTTTGAAAAAGAGTGAAAAATTCCGGATATGTCCGGGGAGTTGAATTCAAGTACTATTGAACCTTTAATCCCACCTGATAACGGCTGCATTTTTTATGCAGAAAATCCAATAAATCATTTTCTGTTTCTTTGCTGTCCAAGTAAAACCTGATCAACTTCGTTTTCCCTTTTTTAGGCTTGATTTGTATGAAATTGAGTTCACTGGATTCGTAGGGACCGATCTCTTCTTTCAATGGCCACAAATTTCTATGGAATGAATATGTTTGACTGAACAGCATCAACCTGATTTTTGAAATTCCTGAAAACCGGAAGTTTTTCTTTTTTCCATTTTGTTTAAAGATGATTTCCTCTTCTTTGAGTTTTATCTCACCGGATTTTTTTGAATCGAAAAACAAAAAAATTTGAACAAAAAAATCAACAGTCCAAGGAAGATGGGCATACTTACTAAAATGCCCCAATTAGACAATGACCTGTTCAAAATCAAAAACAAGCCTAGGCCCATAACCATCAGACCAAAGGCTGAAATATTCAGCAATTGGGATGTATCGTTTGTTTCTTTGGTATCTAAAGCAAGCGTTTTCATAATTCTGTAATATTATAAACAGGCTAAATGAAGATAGGGTTTCATCAAAAAATCAAAACACATTCTATCTACTAAAGGCATTAAAACTGGAAACACAAGATTTATAATACAAAATTGAATAAACCGTGAAGAATAGTTAGCTTTATTACATGATGATAGACAATCTTTTGAAAATTGAAAAAATCGGAAAACAGTTATTAAGAGGAGGAATTGCCATTTACCTGGCTTCCATTATATTTTTTACTCTGGGAAACATCAAATCAATGGAATTGGCACAAATACAGACTGGGCTGGTCGGAATGCTATTGTTCGGATTGATATTTTTGCTTCTATTTCATTATAAAAATCCCAAAGCCGGAGCTATTGGGGGAGTTGGAACTATACTGTTTTTTTTGGCTTCTGCGATATTGGTTGGATATAGTGATTTTTCCCAAAATGCGTCTGTTTCAATCATCTATCTGCATATCATCAAAGATATTTTACTTGCCTTTGGTGCATTGGCATTGACCGGAGAATCGATCAAAGAAATGGTCAGGTTGAGGATCACCAAACCATTTCCGAGGAGGTAATGCTATAAAAGTTTCAATTGTTCCATATTAACTGATATATCAAAATTAGCACAGCGATAATTACGATGGTTGTGTATACCAACTTATTGTTTTTTGCCAACCAATTGGGCAGGTAAATATCAAAATTATGGGCTTGGGAATCTGAATATTTCCTTGCAACCAAGGTTACGGGGCAAATTGATTTAAAAACCAATAGGACAAGTCCTTCCAAAACAATAAGACCTAGACAAATCCACACCCATTTATCTATCTTGTTGACAATAACCGCATACAGCAGGTAAAAAATCACCACATTGAAAAAAACCCAAATGGCTGTATGCAGGATTTTGACCCAAATCAGTTTTTGAGAACTGTTCATTTTGCGTCAATCATTTTCCCAATGCACCACAATCTTTCCGATTGATTGCCGGGACTCTAAATATTCATGGGCTTCAGCCAATTGATTCGAACTATATTCTCCACCTATCTCAGGATCAAAGATGCCTTCTTGATAAAGCTTCAAAACTTCTTTCATACAATGTTGGAGCAAAGCAGGCTTATCCTCTGCTATTCTCAGCATATTCACACCTATAATACTGACTGATCGCATCATCAGAAGTATAGGAGACCAGATTCCAAACCCTGCCGCAACTCTGAGTTTGTGGAAAAAGCTTTTCGAAGACGACATGCTACTACCGCCATAGACCACCATTTTTCCGCCGCTATTGAGCAGGTTCATTCCTTTCCGGACAGAAATTCCTCCAACAGGATCGAAAACCGCGTCAAGTTTTTTCTTCCATCCCTCCTTCTCCAATACTTTTTCAAAATCCTCATTTCTGTAATCTATCGGAAGATCTACTCCTTGAGCTTTAAGATAATCCAACTTATGGGTACTGGCCGTTCCCGCAATCACACAACCTCTTCTTTTGGCCATCTGAATCAGGGCAGTCCCTACCCCGCCGGCAGCGGCATGGATCAGTATATGGTCGCCGGGATGCAGATTGAGGCATTCTTCCAATGCGTACCAAGCTGTGCTATACTGGACTGACAGAGCCAAGGCCTTGGCTGAATGCACCTCATCTCCAATTGGGATAACCGCCAATTCAGGTGTCAATATATGACTGGCATAACCGCCAAACCTGCTGAAAGCCAAAACCCTGTTCCCAACTTTAACACTTTTGACTGATGCACCGATTTTTTCCACCCTCCCCACAGCCTCATATCCAATCACCGTGGGCAAAGGCGGACATTCTCTATATAGCCCAAGCCGGGCCATCACATCTGCATAATTGAGTCCAAAGGATTCTGTTTTTATCAGAACTTCATCCTCAGCAGGATCGGGTAACTTCAAATCGCGGAGTTCGAATGCTTTATCAGCATCACCATTTTTAACCAAGTAGAAAGCTTTCATATCTAAAAATACCATATTTTGTTGATAGGTGAATTTTTCATTTAAAAAACATGTCCTAAACACCTCCTTAAATCCAATCTAATTTCTCAACGGTTTGTGATGATATGACTTCACCGGTATGTTTGGTCGATTTTGGTTCTATCAACATGACATGAACCTCTTCCCCATCCTGGGTCCAAGGAAAATGTTCCACACCTTTGGGAACAATCAGAATCTCACCCGGTCCTGTTGTCACCGTCTCCCTATCCTTGAAATCCATCATCAAAGTTCCGCTGATAACCATAAACATTTCATCTTCCTCTTGATGGCTGTGCCACACGAATTCCCCTTTCAATTTCGCCAGTTTGACATAATTTTAGTTGAGTTCACCGATAATATATGGATGCCAAAAACCTGGGATTTTATTGAATTTTTCTTTTAGGTTATTCTTCATAAACTGAAATTTCTATCGATTTTCTTTTTTGGTTAAATATAACAGACCTAGATTTGTTTCAGGTCAAAAAACTTCCCAATTAATTATTGATATCATGAGAATTAACATCATAGCATTTTCAGTTGGATTGGGGATGATTTTGTTTTCCTGCCATTCAAAAGAAAAAAACACCATAAGCGAAGATATTGCTACGATCACAGCCATATCCGCCGAAAGGGCAAAGGCTTTCAATGACGGAAATGCAGCTGGAATTGCCAAACACTTTACAGAAGATGCCAATTTAATGGCTCCTGATTTCCCGTTAAAAAGAGGTCAAATAGCCATTGAAGCATACTACCAGTCTATTTTTGATGCATTTGAAACAGAACTGGAAAGCGGATATGAAGATGTAAAGGTTGATGGAGACCTGGCCTATGGAAGAGGATTTGCCAAAGTATGGATAACCCCCAGATCAGGCGGAGAAAAAATCTATTCGGAATCCAAATACCTCAATATCCTTGAAAGGCAAAGCGATGGTACATGGAAGACCACCCATGATATTTGGAATGGGAATGATTAAATCCAAGTATCATAAATGGTTAACTGCTAGACTGCCAGTCAAATGACTTCCATGATAATAGCAAATTGGTCAATGCTATTCCAAGTAAAAATAAATATCGAAATCATTTAGTTGGATCGGTTTTTTTAGTGCATTCCCTTCTACTTGCAGCAATCCCTCTTTGATTTCAGTCGTATATTTTGTTTTGGATAGATGTTCGGGGGCAATAATGGCAAAAGGTCCTGCTCTATTGGAATATTTCAAATCGATTGCTTCATCTGTTTTGACATCAATGATAAGAGATGCATTTTGAGGGACACTTTGGATAATCTTTTATTTATTTTTAAACAGGCCATTTTCGAACTGTCCGACTCTGTTCCAATATTGTTCAAATCCGTTCATGTGATTTTATTCGAACCCATTATTTCATTAAATGGAGGCATTATTTCTCATTGGCATTTGTATTGGAAAGGATTTGAAAATCCATCACAGAAATGCTCAAAAACTATTTTATCACCGCTTGGCGCATCATGGCCCGACAAAAAGGCTATACTGCCATCAATATCCTAGGACTGAGTCTCGGTATAGCAGCCAGTATTTTGATCTCCATCTATATCATAGATGAATTGAGTTATGATAAATTCCAGAAAGATGGGGAACGCATTTACAGGGTGTATATGCAGGGTCAGATGCAGGACAATGCTTTTGAGGTGGCCATGACTCCTGCACCCATGGCCCAAGCGTTAAAGGAGGAAGTTCCGGAAGTTGAGGATGCAATCCGCTTTGGGATTTTCAGGACCATGCCCATGCAGTACGAGGACAAAACTTTTACTGAAGAAAGGATCATGGTTTCAGACCCTAATTTCTTTGACTTTTTCACTTTCAAGGTCCTTCAGGGCAATCCAAAAACGGCGCTTGAAGGCACAGACAAATTGGTCATTACCGAATCAGGTGCCAAAAAGTATTTTGGGGATGAAGATCCGATAGGAAAAATAATTCTGCGTGGGGCTGAAAAAAGAGCAAGCGAAATCTCTGCTGTGGTAGCTGACCCACCTCAAAATTCCCATATCACTTTTGACATGTTACTTTCTGGAGAAAGTTGGGGCTATATGAAAAATGAGCAATGGTCAAGTTCCAACCTGTATACCTATTTCAAAATACATCCGGGGGCTGATGCCAACAAAGTTCAGGAGGCATTGGAGGTTTTTATTACAAAATATTTCGGTGTGGAATTGGAGAAATTTATGGGAATTTCTTTGGAACAATTCAAAGCAGCTGGAAACAGTGCAGGGTTTTATATGCAACCCATGCTTGATATCCACCTTCATTCCAACCTTCAGGAAGAAATCAAACCAACAGGAAATATCCAATACCTATACATATTCGGTGCTGTGGCCTTGTTTATCATTTTTATCGCGTGCATCAACTTCATGAACCTGTCCACAGCTCGATCTGCCAATCGTGCAAAAGAAGTCGGGGTAAGAAAATCAGTTGGGGCAATCCGATCAAGACTAGTAGGACAGTTCCTTTCAGAATCAGTGTTATACAACTTGATCTCAACCCTTATCGCAACCATACTGATCATCATATTGCTAAGGCCTTTTAACAATCTTGCCGGGAAAAGTCTGGATTTATGGATATTCCTTAACCCGCTTGTCCCATTGGGATTGATACTATTTGCAGTTTTAATTGGTATCATAGCCGGGTCTTACCCTGCCTTTTACCTGACTTCTTTTAATCCTGCCAATGTACTCAAGGGAAAAATCAGGAATGGAGCCAAAAGATCAACTTTCAGAAATGGATTGGTGATATTCCAATTTCTGGTATCCATATCATTGATCATCAGCAGTATGGTTGTTTATAAACAACTACAGTACATACAGAATAAAAACCTTGGCTTTGAAAAAGAAAATGTCATTAATTTGTTGCATACCATGTCTTTAGAGAAAAATGCCAAAGCATTCAAAGATGAGGTGTTGCAATATCCCGACTTCGTAGCTGCCAGCTTTGCCAATAGACTTCCTCCCAATATTGATTGGAACAGTGTATTCAAAACCACGGACACCCAACAGGATTTTTTATGTAACCTTTATTTTGTGGACCATGAGCACTTGGATGCCATGGGATACAATATGGCCCAGGGAAGATTTTTTTCAAGGGATTTCCTTAGTGATTCTGCGGCAGTCATCGTCAATGAAACTGCTTTTCGTCAAATGGGATGGACAGAATTGGATGGACAGAAAATCAGTGGCTTTTGGGGCGACAATGATGAACCGGTGGAAAGGACTGTTATCGGTGTTATTGAAGACTTTAATTTTCAAAGTCTGCACCACAATGTGAGGCCGCTTATCATGACTTTGAGCGGTGAACCCAATTACGAAATGGCCATCAAACTCAATTCAGGAAATGTGGGTGAAAAAATTGCCCTTTTGGAAAGTATTTGGAAAAAGCATTCCAATGGAAATGCTTTTGAATACACCTTTATAGATGCAAATTTTGATGCCCTGTTCCGATCAGAACAAAAAATGGGGAATATCATTTTGGTCTTTACCATTTTGGCCATCAGTATTGCTTGCTTGGGATTGTTTGGTTTGGCTGCTTTCACTACCGAGCAACGATCCAAGGAAATCAGCATTAGAAAAGCTTTAGGAGCAACGATGCCACAATTGGTGACCATATTGAGTAAAGATTTTACAATCCTTGTATTGTTGGCCTTTATCATTGCAGCACCTTTGACTTATTATATCATGAACCAATTCTGGTTGCAGAATTTCGCCTACCGGACTGATATCGATATCCTGATGATTCTAGGATCAGGGCTGATTTCTATCTTTATCGCTTGGCTGACGGTCAGCTACCAATCCTTCAAAACCGCCGCCAGCAATCCGGTGGATTATTTAAGGAACGACTGAGGAGGGTGGGAATTTAGATTGTAAATTTGAGATTTTAAATTTGAGAAGCGAGAGGTTAGAAACAAGAACCAAGAAACAAGAGTGACGAGATGCTAGAAGGGGGAGATTAGAAACAAAGCCTGCCCCGAATATACCAATGACATAAATGTAAAATCCCCTCAGCGAGCTCGGGGAACGGAGGCTCTGGTTAATTTATGAGGGTGTGGGAAAAGCGGCTTCCGTCATGCAGGATCAAGAAACAATGCTTGCACTGAAGTACATCGTCTAATCAAGGCCATCACTGGGTTTCGAGGAATCAGGTTACTTAAACCCTGAACCTATACTTGGTACTTTGTTCATCGTACTTGGTACTTCCACCTTTTACCTTCATCTATTCCTTTCCCAAAACTAAAATCTAAAATCTTCGATCTAAAATCTTTCAGCCCACTCCGTCTCCACTCCTTGACTTCTGACCATTGCCTGAAATTCTCTTAAAAGGGTTTTGTCTTCTCTCACAGTTTTTGGGCTGACATTTTTGGACAGTGCAAAAGGAACCAACATTCCCACCGCTTCTCCTATACTCCATTCTACAGGATGCAGGCGGTAGCAACCATTGGTAATATGCGTTGTACCGATGTTTTTGTTGGCAGGAAGGAGGTTTTCCATATTTTGGGGAATCAAAGCTCCCAAGGGAATCTGAAAGGGAAGTGATGGGAAATCAATGTAGTTATCTCCTCTGGAACTAGGATGTAGGTCAATATGGTAATAGCCGATTCCTACACTGTCATCAAAGGTTGCTGCTTTCAATTCATCCCCTGATAAACCTGAAACCTTTGCCCTTTGCTCTTTGCCTACATGTTCTTCCAAAACTGTAAAAAGTGCTTTTATCCTTCTTGATTCTCTTACATAGGGGTATTTGGCCAAGCCATCTTCGGTACCCATGATATCATTTCTAAGCCGAAGCCCTTGCCAACCTTTTCCCCCATCAGGTCTAGCTACTTCTTTCTGCAACCAATACAAAAAGGATAAACTCAATTGTTTGCCGCCATTAAAATGCTTTTGGAATTCGGCTTCACTGACATCCACAATATTGCCGGGGATATAATCATTTTGTGGCCAATTGACCAAGCTGATATCGCCTGAATATAGACCGGGAGTGAAATTGTTTTTGTTCAAAATCCTGCGATACAACCAAAGATTCAACAGGTCGCCAGTGGGTAAACCTTCAGGGTGAAAACCCAAAGCCTTTGGTGCCAGTGTCTGCGGGTTGGAATAATGCATGGCCAACATCTTGCCAGGCCAAGGACGAGTCAGGTCAGGAACATAATTTTTCCAGAAATCATAATCGGCAGGCTTAGGAATCGTCCAGTCCTCCCCTTTGATATAATCCATCGCAAAGCAGACGGTAAATGATTGGTTGTTTTCGGGATTTCCTTTTTCAGGTGCATGCAGTTCACCTGTTTGAGCTTTGGATTCTGTGCCGGTTACATAAGCCGTTTTGGTCAATGGCAATAAGTCCCCAAGTTCTGTGGCATCTACGAAATATGGTGCGGTCAGCAACATTTCATTACCAGAAAGCAGCGATTTAGCTGTTAAGGACTTGACCTTGTTTCCTCGGCAATCTGCTGACTTTACCTGATAGTTGAGCAATAGCACCAATTTACCGGTACTCTCAAAAGGAGCAAGCATCGCATGCAAAACTGCCAAAGCCACTTTTGGTTCATGGCAGAGTCGGGAAACGGAACCATCGCCCGGATTCAAAAATTCATTGGCAGCAGCTTCCTCAGTCAATGGATAATTGTTTCTATAATATTCCCTGACGGCAGTTCTAAAATACCGATAGGATTCCGGTGCCCCATGGGTCTCAATCCAAGGATGTTCGTCAGGTGGCACACCCTGTTGGGTAATCTGTCCTCCTATCCAATCCGTCTCTTCGGTCATTACCACTGAAAGTCCGTTCCGTAAAGCTGCCAAAGCCGAGGCACAGCCACCAAGACCTCCTCCGGCAATAATAACATCAGCCTGATAGTGTCTATGATTTTCGGATACAGCTACTTTTCGGGACAAACCGTCTTTTGCGGATAGTTGCTGAAATGGAGATATGACCAAGGCACCGGAACCCAATGCCAGACCGGATAGAAAATTTCTTCTTTTCATGTGTTTATAATTTGTTTAAAAAAGTCACATGGAATCTCGCATGATTCATTTTTATCCCTTTTTGGGATGCTGATGTCATGCTCGATTTCATAGTTAAATTTTGGATTGGGCTAAATTATAAAAAATAGGTTAAGAAAAATTACTTATTTAAATTTTTTATGAAACTTAAGCTCTTAGACTAAAGAAATTTAGAGTGCCAAAATATTCTAAATATTGCAAATGATTTATTTTACAGGGTTTTGACTGGTATGGATTACATTCAAAATATCAATTGAGTCACTATTAACTTGATAAACAATTCTATAACTCCATCTGAAAAATCTCCTGACATTACCCGGATTATTTGGAAAAAATTCATCTAGTTGGTGCTTCTCTGGATCAATGGCTAAACTCTTGCTAGCATTTATGATTTCTTTTTTTACTTTGGCTGCTGCAAAAGGTGAATCCTTTTTAATGAAATCGTGATAGTACTTCAAAGATTCCACGGCTTTTTTTGACCAAATGATTTTCTTTCTTTTTATCGCTTTCACCAAGTATCTGATTCTTTTTCCAAATCTTCAACAGACACAAAATGTCCATCTTTTATTTGTTGAAGGCTTTTTTCTATTGCTTCAATATATTCTTTATGAGACATTTGAGAAAATGGTCCTTTATCTGAAGTCAATAATTTGTTAAGCACCTCCAATTTTGACCTATCAGTTATTGAATCTATGGCCTCATGTAATTTCAATTGCAATTCACCTATACTCATGTTTTCTATATTTATTGAATTTTAATAAACTCATGTCCCAATTTAATTATTTATCAGATTGATAACAAAGTTAAATAGATCTCTCCTACCACGAATTCAAATCCCCGCAAATTCAAACGGTTTTGCTGTCTTAAACAGTTTATTGGTATTTCCTGCATAAGTCTCATGATTAGACACACTCAACTTTTTGACTGTAGCCTTTTCGGAAAAATCAACTTTGCTAATATCCACCCAAAAGGTATTGGGTGTCAGGGCTGTTTCAAAATAATAGGCCAGGTTTTTTTGGTCAGAAACAGACCTCCATCTTGTGGATGATATATTGGGTTCCTCCTCTGAAGAAATACCGAAAGGAACCGAACAGTTTCTGATTACCGAAAAAACCGATGCGACCGAAACCCTCATATCATCGGTCTGGGGAATGGCATTGATATAAAAAAAAGCCCTTGCAAACCGATCTGCAGCCCTATTGGTCCCAGGAAGCATATTCAGGCCTCCAATGGATTTCCAGTAAGCATTCAATGCCAATTGTTGATCAAAAATCGGAGAGTTGGTCATCACTGTATATGATTTGTCATGATGGATCCGCATTTTTCCGTCTATATATTCAAAAATAGCATTATCGCCATTAGCATCTGAAATGGATAAATGCAAAGTTGCAAATCTTGCTGTTCCCGGAATATTGGCAGAGACGACATCAAAATCCCTATTTTCCATTGCTGCTACTGCCTCAGCCACGGTGGCAAAATTATCCAACATGTATTGCACCCAAGCTGCTATCGAAAGCCCTTTACCTTTGCCATTGTATTCGGGATACGAGGATTCTGCCAACCAAAGCAAATTGGCCACCAAGCCTTTTTCATTCATCCCATCGGTACTGCTGATGTCAAATGCACTGGTCACCACACTGCCATACTTGGATTTCCAATTCACTGAATTTGGACCCACTGCACCATTTCTGTTCATACCTCTTGGAAACAACCAAATATCCGCAGGGATTTCATCCTTCCAATCCATGGACCTGGCTGTAATGATATTTCCATTGGGACCTTGATAGACTACACGGGTGCAGGCATTGGAAAGGTGGGTGGGGGAAAGAATGTGTACAATGAAAAAAGTCGCAAAAATCATTTTTATAAATTTCATATGCAGTGTATTTTGAAACTCAAAGTATAAAATCTTAAATATTTATTTTTTGTTTTTCTAAATCTAAACAATACCACGATTGAATACAAAAATGTAATTCAAGCTTTCAAATCCAAATCTATAGCAGGATAAATATAATCTCTGTTATTGACTACTGGAATAAATCCCAAAAAATCAAAATTCATCATGAAGGTGACCATCTCCCATCCTTTTTATCAACAATGACATGGGCCCCTAAATTGTCAATAAAACCCACTCCATTATTTTCTTCTACCATATAGCCATACTCAAGATTATGGATTTTATCGCCTTCAATTACCCCCGAAATTATCCAAAACTTGGCATATTCTCTTCTGCCTATTGGTCCCTGTCCATAGGTTTTTATAAAAATACTGAAGTTTTTGCCATTGGAACTGGCAACATAACCATCTCCCGACATTCTATGGCCCCCTTCTCTGTGAGGCCCAAGTAATACTCTGACTTCATTGTTTGGTTCTTGACGGGTTACCGTAAAAATATAGGGCTCGATTTTATCACCTAGTTTCAGCTTACTATCAAAGGCATAGTTAACATCCATTATTTCCGAATAAATTATGCCTC
>NZ_JBGTCA010000105.1:0-1709 GCF_041749095.1 Aquiflexum sp.
GAGGAAATAAAACTGGCAGGTTCCTTATTCTCAGGATCATAAAATTGGGATTTAAATGCTTTGATACTGTTCAATTTTAAATTCCAAAAATCTGTTATATCCACTACAAAATCAGGTTTGATGTAGTTGTTCTGAATGTAATGGTAAACATTCTTTGGTCTCCAAGGACTTTGAGATGAATTTTCATATGATGTCTCAATTTTTCTTAATCCGCTCATAAAACAGGCATTGGATACCAGGCTGCCTCCCTTTCCATGATCGGGATGTCTGTCCGAAACGGCATTTGCAAGGACGATGTCAGGACGGTATTTTCTGATCATCTTAATTAATTCTATTTGATGTTCATCGTCATCTTTGAAAAAGATATCCCTGAAATTGAGATTTTCTCTTGCTGACAAACCCAAAGCCGCCGAGGAATTCTCAGCCTCGATCAGTCTCATTTCCGGTGTGCCTCTTGTACCCATTTCACCTTGGGTAAGATCAACAATGCCTACCTTGTATCCTTTTGAGATATGAGATGCAATCGTTCCCGAGCAGGACAATTCTGCATCATCAGGATGTGCTGCAATCACTAAGATATCTAATTTCATATTATTTGAATTTAAAACCTGAAACGCATTTACTATTTCAACAGGCTATTTGATTCTTAGCCTCTGCCCCACCCTGATTACCGAATTGGTCGAAATGTTGTTGAGGCGGGTAATTGTACTGACCCTTACACCATAACGTCTTGCGATAACACTTAAATTTTCACCACTTCTTACCCTATGATAAATAGCTTGCTGGGCTTTTATGACATGGTCAAAACTGGAGGATGTGATGGTATAAAATTCACTTTTGATCCTTCCGATATTGAAATCAAATATTTCAGTTGGGTTGATGGAAAGGCCTTGGTATCTAATTTCAAAGTGAAGATGAGGCCCGGTACTTCTTCCCGTACTTCCCCCCAAACCTATTATTTCACCGGCTTTTACTTCCTGTCCGATCTCTACAGAAAATTTTGATAAATGGCCATAAAGTGTTTCTAAACCATTTTTGTGTCTCACCACAATGTAATACCCGTACCCGTTGCGATCAAAGGATCTGATTCTGACTATTCCGTCAAAAGCACTATATACCTGATCTCCTGTGGTGAGTTTTAAATCTGTACCATGGTGCCATCTATATCTCCTGAATCCGAATTCAGATGTAATCCTACTTTCATTTAAAGGGAGTTTCCAATCGGTACCGAAAAAAGGATCGTAAAGTTTTATGTGAACACTATCCTTAAAATCTTTGGGATTGAAATCATAAATATTGATTTTTTTGCTATCCCATGAAGAATAATATTCAAAAGCCGTTACCCAAATACTGTCAATAAGAATCTGTTCAGAAACCTGTACGAGTTGGTTGGTCGGTGCCCAAATCAAGGATAAAGTATCTTCAGATACAATACTGAGACGTTTTTTCAGGTTGACGTAATCTTTATAAAGTAATGAGTCGGTTTCCCGTGTTAGTTCCTGAAGGTATTTTTCAGAATCAAAAAGTCTCAAATCCCGAGATAATGGATTATTTTGGGTATTAGTTTGAGGTTTGGATTTTTTGATAATTTTTGGAAAATTCTGGGCAAAGGAGTTTTGATTTCCCATGCCCACAAATATCAATAATATAATCCAGATACCTTTTAATTTCATTATTTCTGATTATGACAATTCTTTAGAAGCTAAATA
>NZ_JBGTCA010000106.1:0-2144 GCF_041749095.1 Aquiflexum sp.
GATGAAAGAAGGTATTTTTAAAATAGACATGAACCAGAAGACTTTTGGCCATATTAAAGCAGGCACAAGCAAACTGGATCTTTCCCATCCATCAGTAGGTGCCATCCATGAAGATCGCCAAAAAAACCTATGGGTCATTACCAACGATGGTGTTTTGCACAAGTTCAATTTTCAAAAAAGTACACTGGTAAAATATCCGGCCAATGAACATCATTCAGGATTCAAAGGCAACATGTATGGCGGTATACTGGAAGATGACGAGGGATATTTATACTTGTATACCTGGAATTGGTATCACCATAGGTTTCATCCGGAAAAAATTTCAACCAATCCACGAAACGCAAAGTTTCAAATTTTGGTCAAGCGGAATAGTGAAATACTGAAAGATGAACCCGGTGGTTGGGCACCAAGAGGCGCTGCATTATCCAAAGATGGTGGAATTTGGATTGCCTATTACGATGGTGGTTTGGACAAATTCTACCCTAGAAGAGGGGTCTTTGAGCACTTTCGTCATCGACCCGGCTGTAAGGAATGCATTTCCTCGGATGCACTGTGGTCGGTTTTTGAGGCAAAAGATGGAAGTATATATGTTGGCTTCGAGACTGCAGGGTTTGATAGAATGGATCAGTTGGGCAAAACTACTAATTACCAGCAATGCAACAGTGATCTGAAGAGTAACTCGGTAAGATGCTTTCATGAGGATAGACAAGGTAATATTTGGATTGGTACTAGTGGGGGAGGGCTCAGTATGTTCCAGCCAACCCTAGGAAAAGTAACCTCATGGACTGTGGAGGATGGATTGGCAGATGATGTAGTGTATGGCATTTTAGAAGACCGCCATGGCAGGCTATGGTTAAGTACTGAAAATGGGATTTCTTGCTTTTCAGCGCCCAATCAAGACCATCCTGTGGGTTTTTTCAAAAATTACAACCATACTGATGGTTTGCAAAATAACGAGTTCAATATCAACTCCTATTTCCAAAGTGAAGACGGTTTTATGTATTTTGGAGGGAGCAATGGGATCACTTTTTTTCACCCTGATAGTATCCGTGATAACCAAATATTGCCTGAGGTGCGGTTAACTGGCCTGAAGCTGTTTAATAAGCCCATTATACCAGGTCAGTCCATTAATGGGCAGGTAGTATTGACCAAAAAGCTATCCCAAACAAAATTGATCGAGCTTAATCACCGTAACAAGGATTTTACCATTGAATTTACTTCCACCCATTTTTCAGCACCTGTTAAAAACCGGTTTTTTTACAATTTGCAAGGTTTCGATGATGATTGGAAAAGTACAAATTCTCAAAAACGCTTTGCCACCTATACCAATTTGAACCCTGGTAAATACACTTTTATGGTCAAAGCAGCCAATTGTGATGGGCTTATAAACGAAAATTATTCAACCATTGACATCGTGATCTTTCCGCCTTGGTGGTGGTCTATTTATGCCAAAATATTCTATGCGGTATTTTTGTTTTTAATGATTATTGGTATTTATAGGATCATTCATCTGCGAGCAGAATACAAGCATCAGGTGCTTTTACAAAGAGCCACCTTTCTAAAAAACAAAGAAATAGCTGAAAAAGCTCATGAAATTGATAAAATGAAATTGAACTTCTTCATGAATGTTTCACATGAGTTCCGCACCCCCCTTACATTGATCCTGGGTCCTTTGGAAAAGCTGTTGTCAATTGAAGGAAGCCAGAAATATAGAGATCAATTTGAAGTAATGCAGCGAAATGCAAAACGTCTGCTTCGTTTGATCAATCAACTATTGGACATGGGTAAGATGGAGAAAGGTTCTATAAGGGTCGAAAATGAACCATTGGAGATAGTTGAGGCTTTTTATCAGGTATGCCATTCCTTTGAATTGATTTCACAGCAAAAAAATATCTCTTTTTCAATATTTTCTGCTGCTAGGTCAAAATGGATATGGATGGATGAAGACAAAATCGAGAAAATTTTATATAACCTACTCTCAAATGCATTTAACCACACACCTGAAGGTGGCAAAATAGCCACTAGGTTGATTTTTTACTCAGAGAACAAAATCGGATTAGAAGTTGAAAATACCGGTTCTTTCATCCATACTGATGATTTACCTTATATTTTTGAAGCCTTTTATCAAGCAGGTCGAAAAAAAT
>NZ_JBGTCA010000107.1:0-6225 GCF_041749095.1 Aquiflexum sp.
TCATCTAGAACAACACTGAACAAATACTTTAGTGAATTAGTAGAAGCTGGAATGTTGGTTCAAATCAAGGATGGTAGGGAGGTATATTATATCAATAGGGACTTGATTAAAATCCTGGAAGCATAAGGACAATCCCAAAACCTAAGCACCGTCCAGCCTTTGGATTGGTAGTAGTGGTTGACCTCCCTGTCTCTTTGCATATTCCTCTCAATCTTCGGAATCCAGAAATCCCGGTTGGATTTAATGGCTGATTTTCGGTTTTCCCAATCGTGCCCATGCCAAAAAGAGCCATCCACAAAAATCATCAACTTGTATTTGATCAGACTGATGTCGGGCTTTCCGGGGAGTTTTCTTTTGTTGCTTTTATACCTGATGCCTGCATGCCAAATGGCTTTTTTGAATAGCTTTTCAGGCTTGGTGTTTTTGCCCTTTATTTTGGACATATTGAAAGACCGCTGTGGAGTGGTGTAAAAACCGCCTTCCTCCGAAAACCTGGGTACATTGATTTTTGGTTCCGGATAAGGTTTGATGATAGCAGGTTTTGACTTTTTAGGCATGGCTGATAACAAGCTGAATATAGGGAAAAATGGTGACGGATGTTGGATGACCCCTTCCTTTCAGCAGGCAGGGATGACGGATGTTTGGATTTCTGGAAATAAATGGGGGATTGGGGTTAAATTAATAAGGCCCAAGCCCGCCTGCATTGGGCAGGTCTAAGACACGAAGCAGTGGTGCGCTGCTTTTTCCAACTCTCCCCTCCCTGTACAATCATCCCGGAGTCTGAAGCTGATAGCTTTTGTGTCAGAAAAAAAATCAGAAAGCTCCAATATCCTACATCCATCCTTCTTTCATCCTTCCCAAATCTACAATCTACCCTCACCCTTCTTCCGTTCCCAAATCTTAAATCTAAAATCTAAAATCTACAGGTACTTCGTACTTCGTACATCCTTCACCATTCATCCTTCCCCACCCTTCCCCTTAAATCCACTCATTTATAACAAAACTTTTTATATTTCAGGTATTTGGAGTATTTTTCTTTTTCTCTTTCAAACAAACCTATTAAATGACCTCGCATCATCTAAAATACCGGATTTCTATTTCGCTTATCTGTGTATTTATCCTTTTATCTTGGAATTTTCTTTTTCAGGAAGAGTTTGTCCCATACACTCAAAAAATCCCCGATTCCCCTCAAAGTTTTGGCATGGTGCCCATTCCGGGAGGGAAATTTATGATGGGCAACCCATCCGGTGAAGAAAATGAAAAACCTGTTCATCAGGTAGAAATCTCCCCCTTTTGGATGGGAACACATGAAATCACCTGGGATATCTTCGAGATGTTTTTGGACAAAAACTACGAAGAAGCCATTTCTGAAAAACCACTCCCCGATCAAGTGGATGGTCTAAGCAGGCCAAGTATTCCTTATCTGGATATGACCTTCGGTATGGGCAAAGAAAACAAACCTGCCATTGGCATGACCCAATATGGGGCCATACAATTCTGTAAGTGGCTATACCTGAAAACAGGCATATTCTACAGGCTTCCCACAGAGGCTGAATGGGAGTATGCAGCAAAAGCCGGTTCGGACAGCAAGTATTTCTTTGGAGATGATGAAAACCTGTTGGCGGATTATGCATGGTATGATAAAAACAGTGATGGGGAAACCCACGCCATCGGCCTCAAAAAACCAAATCCTTGGGGACTTTACGATATTCTCGGCAATGTGATGGAATGGACTTCCGACCAATACGACGCCAATACCTACCACAACAGGACAGATGCTATTCAAAAAAATCCTAAAATACCCATCCAAAAGCTTTATCCCGGTGCCATCAGGGGAGGAAATTATAAAAGTCCCGCTTCTGATCTTAGAAGTTCCAAAAGGTTCTATTCCAAAGCCGATTGGAAGCGGATAGATCCGCAGATCCCCAAAAGCCAATGGTGGTTTCCGGAAGCTCCCTTCCTGGGATTGCGGATAGTAAGACCCCTCCATCCCCCAAGCGAGTCCGAAATCAAGGCCTATTATGACAGGGCGCCGATAGCGGATTATTGATAATTGTCCGATGACGGATGTCGGATGTTGGCATGAATCTATATTTATCCCTTCTATTTGGTTATATATCTGTTTTAACTGGAAAGAATCCGGATATTCAAAAGATAAAATTGGCTTTAAAGAATTAACATGAAATGCATAACAAAAATATAAAAAGGCAAGAATTAAATTCATTCAGAATTACGATCAACAATGAATTTCCGCATCATCGGCCTGTCCGCCGAGGCGGGACATCTGACATCGGTCATCCGACATCTTCCATCTTTAGGGGTCTTGTGTCTTGTGTCTCAAATCTCACATCTTAAAAAAAAACAATAAATCCATGAATAACCAAAATCAAAAACCAAGGAGGGATTTTCTCAAAACCTCCGCATTACTCGCAGGAGGGATGATGATACAGCCCTTCTCCATTCCCGGTGCTTATGCTGCCGGCACAGATGAAATCAAATTGGCCGTCATCGGCTGTGGTGGTAGAGGAACCGGGGCCGTTTTTCAGGCATTTGAAACCGGGTACAATATCAAGCTTGTCGCCATGGCGGATGCCTTCAGGGACAGAATAGACAAAAGCTATGCCCCCATCAGGGACAAATATGGCATTGACAAAGTGGATGTCCCCGAAGAAAGGAAGTTTGTAGGTTTCGAAGGCTACAAGGAAGCTATTAAGTTGGCGGACGTAGTGATTTTGGCCTCTCCTCCGGGATTCAGGCCTGCCCATTTTGAGGAAGCCGTCAAGCAGGGGAAGCAGGTCTTTATGGAAAAACCCGTTGCCATAGATGCCATTGGTATCAGAAGGGTACTTGCTGCTGCGGAAGAAGCCAAAAAGAAAAAGCTCAATGTGGTAGTTGGTCTCCAAAGACACTATCAGGACAATTACAAGGAAACCATCAAACGTATCCATGACGGCGCCATAGGGGATATTGTAGGAGGACAGGTCTATTGGAATGATGGAGGCGTTTGGGTCAACCCCCGTCAGCCCGGCCAAACCGAAATGGAATATCAAATGCGCAACTGGTATTATTTCAACTGGCTATGCGGTGACCATATCAACGAACAACATGTCCACAACATAGACGTGGCCAACTGGGTCAAAAACTCCTACCCTGTCCAAGCTTATGGTACTGGGGGAAGGCAAGTCCGCACCGGCAAAGAGCATGGTGAAATATTCGACCACCATTCGATCACCTTTACTTATGCGGACGGCACCGTAATTTTCAGTGAGTGCCGCCACTTTCCAGGAGCTGCCAATAGGGTGGATGAATCCTTTCAAGGGACAAAAGGAAAAGTCTTCCTTTCTGCCGGAAACCATGGCAACCTGACGGATTATAAAGGCAATGCGCTTTATACCCATGACAGAGAAAACAACCCCAATCCTTATCAGGTAGAACACAATGAACTCTTTGCCGCAATCGTAGCCGGTGAGTATAAATTTTCCGATGCAGAAAATGCTGCAAAAAGTACCATGACAGCCATCTTGGGCAGATACGCCACCTACTCAGGCAAGGTAGTAACCTGGGACGAAGCCTTGAATTCCAATGTAAACCTAATGCCTGAAAAACTGGCCTGGGATGCCATGCCCAAAGTCCTTCCAAATGCAGACGGCTATTATCCATTTGCTATACCCGGAAAATCTAAAGTTATATGAGCATGAAATCGAGCCTGCCTGAGGCAGACAGGCATGACGCAAGCGACCCACGGAGGCATTATTATCATGGCGAGATTCTCCCGAATCGAGTTCGGGACAGGCTATGTGACATCTAAAAGAAAATTTTAAACACATGAAAAGAAGAAATTTTATCAAAAACTTAAGCCTTGGAGGTGCTGCGGCATCTTTGGTAGGTGGTAGTAGCTTGGCTGCTTATGGCAATGAAGTCAAAGCAGAAAAACCATTTAACCTGGATTATGCGCCACATTTCGGCATGTTCAAAAACCATGCTGGAGACGGATTGGTCGATCAGTTGAAATTTATGGCTGATCAGGGTTTCCGATCTTTGGAAGACAATGGCCTTTTGGGCAGACCCATAGAGGACCAAAACCTTATAGGTACAACCTTGGAACAGCTTGGCATGCGGATGGGGGTATTTGTAGTCGATGGTGGTGACAACTGGAAAGTGTCCCTGACCACAGGCAAGCAGGAGTTTATCGATAATTTTGTGGCTACCTGCAAAAAATCCGTAGAAGCCGCCAAAAGGGTCAATGCCAAATGGGCAACAGTAGTGCCGGGTTATTTCGAAAGGAAATTACCTATCGGAATTCAGACCGGCCATGTGATTGAGGCCCTCAAACGAGGGGCAGAAGTATTTGAACCCCATGGACTTGCGATGGTGCTGGAACCCTTGAGTGACAATCCTGACCTATTTCTGAGATTTTCTGATCAAAGCTATGCCATGTGCAAAGCAGTGGACAGCCCTGCCTGCAAAATCCTCTATGATATCTATCACATGCAGCGCAACGAAGGCAACCTGATCGCCATGATGGATCTCGCATGGGATGAGATTGCCTATATCCAAATCGGTGACAATCCCGGCAGAAAAGAACCCGGCACAGGAGAGATCAATTACCTAAATGTATTCAAACACATAGATGCCAAAGGATTTAAAGGCATCTGCGGCATGGAACACGGCAACGCCCTGCCCGGCAAAGATGGGGAAACGGCTTTGATTGCGGCATATAGGAAGGCGGATGGGTTTAGGTAGGATTTAAGATTTTAGATTGGTGATTTTAGATTTGAGAAAGGGGACTACGGCGTCATTGCGAGGAGCACTTCACTTTCACTTTATAATTAGGATTACCCTTCGTGCGACGTGGCAATCTCTTGGGGAGAGGTGACAGTGAAATGGGAAACAGATGTTGGGGTTTGTGGAAGACAGGTGTATCGTGAGAAGGGGTTTGGTTTCAAAAAATCTCAAGAGATGAGAAAAGCCTCTCCTTGTCACTTGGTCAATCTACCTTTACCACAAATCATAACAATTGAAGATTATGGGAAAATTAGCACTGAAAACAAACTCCAAAGTCAAATCCTTTCTCGACGGAATCCCTGAACCCCGAGAACCTGAATTGATCAGAAACACAATTGGCTTTGAAGGTTATCCTGATGGTTTGACACAGTCAAAGAACCCTTATTATTTCCCAGATGGAATGGGGAATAATGGCTCAGATTTCACAGTTGGATCAGTTTTACTGCGTTCGGGAATGGGAAACTTCTTTATTGGACAAATTGGGGGATTGGCTGTTTTTGACAGGGCTTTAAATGATGAGGAGATATATAATTTGTACATTGAATATGAAGGCACAATAAATGAAGGAATGCCCCCATATCTATGAAATGAAAACCTAAAAAAGATCTTTTGAATTTAAGACAACAATTTTCCAAAAAAGGTAACAACTTGGGAATTGCAGTTCCCGAAACAGTTATTGAACAATTAAGCGCAGGAAAGAGACCTCCTGTAGTAATCACCATTAAAAATAAACTTAAAAAAACACTTTAGGCGTAATGGAAGAAAAATTTCTCATACCCTTGAGTAGTGGACACCGAAAAAATGTTCAGGTAAGTGGTGGTGAAACAGTTGATGAAAGTGTCACTATTTTACACAAGAACAGTGGAAATCCCCAAAGCTTTGAAGGACAAATTATAAACCAATAAATCTACTCAGGATTTTTACGAAACACTTTCACCAAGCAACAAAAAGAAAATTGTTGTTCTGATCGAATCAGCAAAAACAGAAGAAACATAAACAAACGAATTGAAAAAGTACTCTCGGACTTTAGCCATAAAATGAAGCATTAAAACCTATTCAAAGTTTCTACTGCCTTAAATTTACTGGCAGGTTTCACACCTAAATAAATAACCACACTTGGATACCCTCGGGACTGACTGTTGATATTTATTTGGAATAAACCCCACTTTTAAAGGCTGTTATCATTCTTTGATACCAGCTATTTCGCCTATTGGAAAAACCAACTTATTGATTTATATTAAACATTCAATTCATAAACATTGTATTGGCATTAAGGAGGATGACGAAATAGGTTTAATTCTTTTGTAATCGGTAAATAACAATACACCAATTTCGGTAAATAAGAATACACCAAATTTGGCAACAATAATGCACCACTAAAAATCCCCTTGGGGCATGCCCCAAGGGGATTTTAGAGTATTTTGCTGGTCTACCAAAACT
>NZ_JBGTCA010000108.1:0-11441 GCF_041749095.1 Aquiflexum sp.
AAACCGCTTAAATCCGGAAGTGGTAGAGGAATTGTCAAATTTAAAGATTATGAAACATTAGCCGCGTATTTTAAGGCTAATGGACTGAATGAAGCCTATATTTTACAAGAGTTTATAAAGGGAGCAGATTTTGGATGCAACGTACTGTGTCATGAGGGTGAAATTTTAGCTTATACCATTCAAAAAGGTAACCTTTGGGATCCTGCAAAGCCTTATTCTGCCCAAATCGGATTGGATTTTATTTACAATGATAAATTGTATCAAACTGTAAAAAAACTAATGAAATCGCTTAATTGGAATGGTATAGCAGATTTAGATTTGCTTTATGATGAGGAAAATGATGTTTTTAATATTGTGGAGATTAATCCTCGGTTCTGGGCTACCCTGACTGCGGCCCTTATGGCAGGAATTAATTATCCCCATCTTCTTATCCTCATGACAATGAAGAAAAGTATTGAGCCTCAGACCTACAAACAGATTCCTTATGTCAATCTAAAAGGACTGAAACAATTATGTGTAAAAAATAAAACCTTAATTTTTAAAACGAAATTCATTTGGCAAAACACACCATTAAAATATAGAATAGATGATCCTGTACCAATTGCGTATAGGTATATTTCGGAGACTAAGAATATTATCTCCAATAAAATTCAAACTCTTTTTTTGAAGAAAGACAAAGTAGAATAAATTTAAAGGTATTTGTAGGTTTAATGTTTAAGGTTTCCCTGTTGTCCGAGGCCTGTGGCTTCGCGACGCTGAGTCTAAGATTTTCCATACTCCTGTCCTCCAATAGCGCCCCCCAAAAAAATAGATCTTTTATTGCCTTCTGACCCTTTTGTGGTTCCCCATAATGCCACTGTCATAGGTTTTTAAGGTAATTCAGTCTCCACAAGAATCAATTCTCCTGACCTATCTACCTTACTTGGAAATTCAAAATGCAGTCTTTAGACTGTCCCCTATATCTAGCTGTTCGGTTCCGAAGTCCCCCTTTTTATTCCACCCCCATCAATTTTCCAATCAAAACTTTCCGTCCATTTCGGGATCAAAGTTACTGTTCCCATTCAAACTACTCAGTCCCGAAATTACCTGAATCATCGTTATCAAACCCCGGGTTGCGGTGCATGCAGGTTGGCCGAAACCGAAAGGTATTTCCAGCACCTTACCCAGGGCTCCGCCACGGCGGACAAGATAATCAATGTTCAGCCTCCCGATTCTCGGGACAGGCTCTTCAGGGCTGCTTTCGAAACCCCGTTGCCCGAAGCCTTTGGCTTTGCGACGCTGAGTACAGGAGTTTCCAAACTCTTGTCTCCGATTGTGGCCACCCCAAAAATCCCCTTCAGGGCTGCTCTAGTAATACCTTAATTTCGAAATCCACCTTTTATATGTGAGGATTATAGGGTAGGAAGACAATGGACCGCGCCAGCGCAGGCTTTGTGGGAAGAAGGATCCCATTGTCTTGACTTTTTTGTTACTTTTTTGGTCAAGCAAAAAAGTAAGAGAGGAAGTGGTTAAAAAATGAAGAAAATGTCACTCACTTATAATGACGTTATAAACACTCTTCTAAATTGACTTGCGTTCCACATTTCGGTAAAGAAAGCCAGTGTTCCAAAATAGACTTTCAGACCGAAATTGCTTCAATCGTTGCCTTCATACCCCGGGTTGCGGTGCATGCAGGTTGGCCGAAACCGAAAGGTATTTCGAAGCACCTTACCCGGGGCTCCGCCACGGCGGACAAGATAATCAATGTTCAGCCTCCCGATTCTCGGGACAGGCTCTTCAGGGCTGCTTCTGCAAACCCCGTTGTCCGAAGACTGTGGCTTCGCGACGCTGAGTACAGGAGTTTCCAAACTCTTGTCTCCGATTGTGGCCACCCCAAAAATCCCCTTCAGGGCTGCTCCAGTAATACCTTTATTTCGAAATCCACCTTTTATATGTGGGGGGTATAGGGTAGGAAGACAATGGGCCGCGCCAGCGAAGGCCTTGTGGGGAGCAGGATCCCATTGTCTTGACTTTTTTGTTACTTTTTTGGTCAAGCAAAAAAGTAAGAGAGGAAGTGGTTAAAAAATGAAGAAAATGTCACTCACTTATAATGACGTTATAAACACTCTTCTAAATTGACTTGCGTTCCTCATTTCGGTAAAGAAAGACAGTGTTCCAAAATAGACTTTCAGACCGAAATTGCTTCAATCGTTGCCTTCATACCCCGGGTTGCGGTGCATGTAGGTTGACAGAATTCGAAAACTTTACCCGGCACCTTACCCGGGGCTCCGCCACGGCGGACAAGATAATCAATGTTCAGCCCCCGTCAGGGCTGCTTCTGCAAACCCCGTTGTCCGAAGACTGTGGCTTCGCGACGCTGAGTACAGGAGTTTCCAAACTCCGATCTCTGGTTGAGGCCACTCAAAAAAAAATCCCCTATAGGGCTGCTCTAGTAATACCTTAATTTCGAAATCCACCTTTTATATGTGAGGGGTATAGGGTAGGAAGACAATGGTCCGCGCCTGCCTGTTCGGCAGACAGGCCAGTACAGGTCAACTGAGGAGAAAGCCTGTCCCGCAGATTTGCAGAAGATTCCATTGACTTGTCCCGATAGCTTCCGGGATTGTTACTTTTTTTGTTAAAAAAAGTAAGTGAGGAAATGCAAGAAAAATCAATTTAATGTAACTCACTTAATTTCATGCTGAAAAACACTATCCTCAATAAACCTACTCATCCCTATTAAAACTAGTGTGGCAGGGCGCAAAGCAATGATATCATCCATATTTTTATCTGCATAAAAAAATCAATAGAAAACCTCTTCCTTATTTCTTAAAACCGAATTAAATTAAAAAATGCCTATCGAAAAATCCGACAGGCACTTAGATAATTTTTTTTGAAGCTTAAAATTAAAAAGCAGTCTTATGCGTATCCTTCCCAAATATCGTCAACCAAACGATCTTGATATCCAACCAGAAAGTCCAATGTCTGAGATACCAAAGGTCATGTGAAGTCCTTTGTTTTTTCTGATTCTCAGTTTCCATAGGACCTCTCCAGCCATTGACTTGTGCCCAACCTGTGATTCCAGGCTTGTAGTAATGTCGGATCATGTATTTGTCTTCAGTTTCCTGCATCACTTGGTTCAGGAACAATCTATGCGGTCTAGGGCCTACCACACTCATTTCTCCTGTCAGTACATTGATAAACTGTGGCATTTCATCTATGCTGTATTTCCTAAGAAATTTACCGAATTTGGTAATTCTTGGGTCATTTTTGATGGTGGATTGTGTTCCGCCCATGATATTGTCACAATCACTCATAGTTCTGAACTTATATACTTTAAAAGGTTTGCCTCCTTTACCTATCCGCACAGGAGTGTAGAAAACAGGGCCATGGGAATCCAATTTGATCAGGGCTCCAATTACAAAGAAAAACGGGGATAATACAATCAATGCAAGTGAGGCAAAAAGCACATCAAAGATGTTTTTGATAAAATTCGGGAACCAGTTATCCAAAGGAAGTTGACGGACATTTACAACCTGTAAATCTCCAAACTGATAGCTTTTGACATTTTCACCAAATACACCTTGATAATCAGGGATGAATCTGATTCTTGTTCCATGAAAATCTGCCACTTCAACGATGGATTTTATGCGGTCCAGTTGGTTGTAAGGCAACGCAATGATAATTTCATCTGCAAAATTATCCTTTAAATAATCTTTCAAAGATTCAAGATTTGTAACAACCCTTTCTTTCTTCAAACCTTCTCTACCTTCATTACCACAATCAATAAAACCCTGTATAGCTAATTTGGCATAAGAATTTGACTCCAAAGATGCCGCTACTTTCTTCGCCAAATCTCCTGAACCTGCTATCAATGTGGTACTCATCTTTACCCTTCGATCTCTGATAGGAGTATAAAACCTTATCACGAGTGAATTGGTAATGACACCGAGAGAAGGGATACCTACTAAGATGGCCATTAAAAGATTTCTGACATCTTTTGGAAAGGAGAAGATCAAATATAGAATTCCGATGATACCTGCAAGAATAAAATAAGTCTTGAAATATTTGGTCATCCTTGACTTATAAAAACTGCTTCCGGCCCATTCCCCGTAGAGCTTATTGGAATATCCAATCACTAACCATAAGGATATGAGGCCTAATAGGAAAACCACTTCCATTTTTTGAAATAGGAGGTCATTGATCCTATAAAAATATAAGGATATAAAAAACGCAAGAGATAAATTCATCACGTCCCAAAAAACTAAAATTGGAACATTTGTTTTGTGAAGATTTGTCATAGCCTTTAAAAATTAATTTTGGTAAAATTTTTACTGTACTAGATTCAATTAATAGTGAAACCGGTAAACTTAATGCTGAAAGATATTTTAGGCTTATGTAAGGATGACAAATATACAAAAATTTGTTTTTCATTCATGTTAATTTGCCTTTACTTTTTCTTTGCCTTGTTGTTAATGTTAAACTTTCAGAGCTACAAATATATCTTAAATATTTTAAAACAAAAATAAAATGCATAAAAAATTATTTGAAAAGCATAAAAATGAATTTAAAACCGTGTAATTGATTAAAGATAAATTTTTATTTAAATTTTCATACTTAATTTTTTTTAAATTTTCATGTGATTAAAGCTCTGTAAAACAGTAATTTATGTAAATATATTTTTAAATGTGTAATTATGAAGCTTACTAACCCAATCAAAGAACATCTTTGAGTTGTTTTTTTTGATTAGTTTTTATCAATTGCATACTTAACAATCGTCATCCCAATTTTGAAAGTTTCTGTTATTGGAATTCTTTTTATCATTACCTTATTTGGTATCGGGTACTTGATACCGCGAGAGGATTTTACAGGTCAATTGACCTGTTTTGCTATTGCTTTTGGACTTTATGTTTTGCTGTTAAGGGAATTCGGGTGTAATGCTCGATGGTTTTTGTCAGGGATTTTTGGTGCTGTTATTTTAAGATTGACATTTATAGTTGCTGTTCCAGAACTCTCAGATGACTTTTACCGATATGTTTTTGATGGACAGCTTTTGAATAATGGCTTTAATCCCTATTTGTATATTCCTCAGGTTGCATTCGAGAAGACAGGGATTGTATCCAATGCTTATTGGGAAACATTATTGACCGAAATGAATTCATCGTCATATTTTTCAGTGTATCCTCCTTTGCACCAAAGCATTTTTTGGATTTCTGCGATGACCGGCGAAAATCTGCTTTATAATATAGTATCAATTAGACTTATCTTAATTGTATTTGAGGTATTGAATATGTTCTTGATTTGGAAAATCATTATGGCATGGGGACTTCCAAAAAACACATTATGGCTTTATGCCTTCAATCCTCTGGTGATTATTGAAATTTCAGGAAATCTTCATTTTGAAGGGATAGTACTGACGGGGCTGCTTTTGTCAATTTATGCATTTGGCAAAAAGAAATATTCAACGGCATCACTTGGATGGTCATTTGCGGTTGGTTTAAAACTTACTCCTTTGATGCTCGGCCCTTTGTGGTTAAAAGCCTGGTCAAAAAATAAGCTGGTTTTCTTTTTAATCTTATCAGGGTTTTTGATTGTGTTGTTATTGTTTCCATTAATTATTGACAATGGGTTTGCAGGCTTTTGGAAAAGCTTGCGCTTGTATCAGAGTAACTTTGAGTTCAATGCTTCGATTTATTATGTGTTAAGGGAAGTTTTCTCTTTCTATTTGGGATATAATCCTATAGCATATTTGGGGCCTATCATGAACTTTGCTGCCTTTTCAGGGATTTTGGTTTTCGTATATTGTTGGAAAATCGAGAAGGCGGAAGATTTGGCGGAAGGAATGGTATGGATCTATCTTATTTTTTTGTTGCTTCAGCCTGTGGTCCATCCATGGTATCTAATTCCTGCGTTTGGAATCAGTGTCCTCACCAAAAACAGGGTGGTTCTAATCTGGACATTTTTAGTTTTTCTTTCATACAGTGCCTACCGGTCCGATGAAGTGAAGGAATCATATCCAATAATATCTTTTGAATATGGGCTTTTGTATTTTTATGCAGGGGTAAAAATAATCCCTATGCTTCTAAACAAGATTGAATTTTTATGGAAAAAATCAGATTTTAGGGATTTGTTTGAATAAAAGTTCCAAAATGATCTCTTTGTTTTTGGTGATTCTTATCCGTTTACCGTCAGACATTTCTATCATTCCCCCGTCAGTCTTAAGGATTTTTTTGATGAAAAATGGATTGATTAAATGGGAATTGTGAATCCGCAAAAAGCCATGGTTTTCCTGTAGCATTATCAACTCTTTTAAGTTCCTAGAAACCAGATATTCCTTATTATTCTTTAAATATTTGATTTTGCTGTAATTGCGTTCAGCTTCACACCTTATAATATCTTCAACTACCAATATCTCGTAACCATCGAAAGTCGGAATGGCAATCCTATTGTCTTTTTTTATGGGGCCTTCAAAATAGTTTTTTATTAAAAAATCAATTTCTTTATTTTTTGAAGATCTCCATTTATGTAAGGTTTCTACCAATTTATCTTCCACTAACGGTTTTAATAAATAATCAAGTGCACGGAATTTTAAAGCTTCAGTGGTAAAACCATCATAAGTGGTAAGAAATACAAATTCAAACCCAAGGCACTTGTTATTTTTCTGAAGTTTATGCAATAGTTCCAAGCCACTTATAGGTTTCATGGCAATATTTAAAAACAGGATATCAATATTGGTCAAGTGATTTTGATAATTGTTAAGGAAAGTATCCGGATTGGAACAACCAAACAATATATCAACATTGGGGCATTTATTTTGTGTAAGTCGATAAAATGAATCAATGGAGTTTTGCTCATCATCGACAATTGCTACATTAATTTGTGCCATTTGATCGGATTTTAAAAATTAGAAAGAGGTTAAATACCAAAAGATTGAATTTGCAACTTTTTTAGGAAAAAATCAAATTTAAATTAATTTTTATATCTAAAAAAAAATAATTCAACACAAAAAATCTGCATTTTAAATTTTGGGGTAAATTGATCTGTACATTAATACGGTCTATTTGTACAGTCAAAGGGGGCGATTGTACATTCATGATTGATGAAACTAAATCAAATATTTAACTTATTTCCAAATTCCGTAAGGCCAAGTATCCATAATGTTTTTACCACCACCTTGACTTTCGGAATAATCATTTTATTAAAATTTAACCTATAATTCTTTTAACCATGAAAAATTTTGATGAAAGTTCAATTGCCAAATGCTCTGTGGCCAATTTTAAACAACGATTCTGGATATTGATCAGTATGGTCATAATTCTTGGTGCGTGTACCGAGGGAATTGTCAAGGATGAAGATTTTAGTGACGATCTCAATCTGCTTTCACAGTCGTTGTCTATGAACTACGGAAAAATCGGTATATCCGATGCAGCTAATGAAGGAATAGACGAGTTTTATTTTCTTGCTCCTACGGTAGGAAAATCCCCAAAGTATAACGGAAAATTCCATCCCAACCTAAAACCGGTCTTAGAAATCAGTGACGACCTGTCTTTTGAGAAGATATTACTTTCATTTAGCAGGGATAATTCATCGGAGAAAAAAATTATGGTCAACGAATCTGAAGAGTTCTATTCTGCCACATGGAATACTTCGGAATCCAAGGTAATTCTTGGTAAAATCTATAGAATAAGGGTGAGAGTCGGAGAGAAAATCCTAGGTTTTGTTGATATAGGGATTGTGCCATCTCCAGCCAAACAATTGGAATCAGGTCTTGTTCCCGTTGTTCAAAATCAGTCATTTAGAATTGATTTTAGAATTGAAGATAAAACCTGCCCGGCTAGAATTGAAGTCTTACCTGCTGAAGCAACAATTCTAAAAGATGGAGAACAGCAATTTGAAGCTATTGTTTATAATTTTTATGGGGAAATATTGGATCTGAAAGTAAAATGGCATGTTGGAAATACCACAGTGGCTAGTATTAATCAGAACGGCCTTGCTAAGGGATTGGAATTTGGATTTTCCAAAATTTCCGCAACCTCTTTTGATGTTTTGGGGGAAGCTGATCTTTTTGTACAAGAGGCTATTGGTCCGAGACCAGGAAGAGATGTTGTAGTTTTCAATGATTTCAATATTTTTGACAACACTGCCATGGCTGATCCTAATAATCAGTTGTTCGTTAAAAATCTGATTAATTTCTCTGCTCCGGGGATCAGAAATTCCGGGGATGTCATCATGTTTGATTGCGGAAGGAATTCCAGATTTACGGTGGTGGATACGCCACCTGCTTGCCAGGCAGGAGTAAGATGGAATCCATTGAGAAACCTCATTCAGGGTGAAGGGTTTACAATTCAGGATATAAGCTCTACAAGTGGTACTTTGATCAATATACCTGAAAATGTAAAAGTGCTTTTCCTATGGTTACCTTTGGTTCCCTATACACTGAATGAAATAAATGCCCTGAAATCATTTGCTTTTGAAGGTGGTAGAATAATCTTCGTCGGTGAATGGGATGGTTTTTACACAATGGCTGGTATAAATACTGAAAATCAGTTTTTGGTTAATATGGGGGCATTTATGAGGAATATTGGTCTAGCAATTGATTGTGGACGTGTCAATTTGCCGGAAACCTCTTTAAGGCCTCATCCCATTACAAGAGACCTGACTGGATTTTCCATTGCTTGTGCATCAGTGATAGAGTTGGGGCCCGATGATTTTCCGCTGTTTTATGATCGCTCCAATACGAGGGTTTTGGCTGGCGTAGCGCAGATTGATACTAACCCCATTACCGAGCTGTTAAGTGGCAGAATAAGTCAACAAGGAATGAAAGAGAGAAGATCCGAAGATCTGGATCCTGAGAAAGGAACGGGATATTAATAAATTTAAAATTCCGGATTCAATCAAAACAGACAGGGGGATTTCATCCCCCTGTTTTTTTTACTATATCTTAGCCCTACTCAACGGCATCGTCATACAGCGAGGACCGCCCAATCCCCTTGATAACTCTGATGATGGTATCTCCAAAACTTCCACCCCCATATTTCTCAAGGCCCTGTTGGTATGAATATTTCTATTATAAGATATTACTCTTCGGGGTCCTATGGCAAATACATTGGCACCGTCAAACCATTGTTCTCTCATGGAATAATCAGGTTTTCCATCGGCAGTGGAAAGGAGTTCAAGGTGTAAGATTTCTTTTTCCAACACTGTCAGCAAAGACTCATTCAGCACTTGTCTTTTGATATGTACTTTATCTTCTTTGATTTCTTTTAGGGTATAAAGTGAAGTCTGCAATACGGAATTAAGGGCATCAGGATAGGTGAGAACCAGGTTTTCGTCCAAAATGGTGAACACGGTATCCAAATGCATATACTGTCTTTTTTTGGGAAGATGAACCTCATAAACCCGCTCTACTGTTCCTTCGGCCAGTAGGGACTTTGCGATATGGTAAATGGCTTTTTCGTCAGTCCGTTCCGAATTTCCAATGGCCACTGCTTTTTTTGAAAGCACAATCACATCTCCTCCCTCAATACTTGGAGGGGAATCGTGTCCATTGACGGGATAAATCTGATGGACGTGGTCTTTGAAGTCAGGATGGTTTTCAAATATTGACCTTAAAAGATTTGCCTCTCTTTGCCGGCCTTCCATTTTCATACTTGAAAAAATAATTCCCCCCGGAGTGATGGCCATAGGGTCTCTTTGAAAGTAAAGGTTTGGACTGGGGGGAATCACAAATGCATAATCCATTAGTTCCGCGGAAGGCAAGTTGGGAATTTTTCTTTTGAGTTCATGGACTTTTACCCCTGCCGTAAGGGCTGTGGCACATTCTGCCGTGGAAAGTCTGTCAAAAATATAGTCTTTGAAGTGTGTCAACCCGGATTTGGATAAGGCGTCATGCATCAATTTCTCAAGTACAGCTCTATCGGACAAAACATGAATCAGTAATTCGTGCAACCTGAACACTTGGGCTCCTGTGGTCTGTTTGATCAAGTCTGTAAACACATCATGTTCCTTTTGCATGGCTTCCAAGTAAGGAACATCCTCGAAGAGTAACAAATCCTTATTATATGGAGTCAATCTGTCGATCTCTTTCCCGGGTCTATGCATCAGCACAGCCTTCAATGTTCCAAATTCAGAGTTGAGTCTTAGGTTCATGGTTTGATTTATTACCGATTTTATCGAAATATATTCATTTTATCAAAAAGATGAGTTGAAAATTAACTAAAAAAGGAATTTTTGTTAAAATGGGAAAGAGAAATCTACCTGCTCCGATTAATGGATAAAGACTTCTTCCGCCCCGGCGGACAAGACCTGCAGTCGAAGTGACAAGGATAAGCTTTTGGTGTTTTTGATTGCAATTTTTGATTTAATTGTGTCAAAGACTTTCCCTTTGTCATTTCGAACGTAGAGAGAAATCTACCTGCCCCGATTAAGGTAAAAAGACTTCTTCCGCCCCAGCTGACAAGACCTGCCATCGAAGTGACAAGAAGTAGCTTTTCTAAAATCTAAAATCTACAATCTACAATCTTAAATCTAAAATCTACCCTCTCCCTTCATCCTTCATCCCTCAAGATACCCACCTCTCAACATCCTCCTTACTCGGATTAGCCACATCAAGTTTCAACTTTTTCCTCCTTCCACAGACATCATTGAAGAGTTTGTTGGCATCCTGTTCTTTTAATTGCTCAATGGTATGGATGTTAAGGTCACGGATGGCAGGAATTAATCCAGCAGGGATGCCCAATTCCATGAAATCCTCATCTGAAGCGATCTTTACTTTTTTCTCCGGTCTCATCTGTGGAAAAAACAGCACTTCCTGTATGGTGGTCTTGTTGGTCAGCAACATGGTCAGCCTATCTATCCCAATACCAAGTCCTGAGGTAGGGGGCATGCCATATTCCAATGATCTCAGAAAATCCTCATCCATGGCCATCGCCTCATCATCACCTCTAGCTGCCAGTTTTAATTGTTCTTCGAATCTTTCTCTTTGGACTATTGGGTCGTTCAGTTCTGAATAGGCATTGGCTATTTCTTTGCCGTTGACAAAAAGCTCAAAGCGTTCTACCAAACCTTCCCTGCTTCTGTGTTTCTTGGCCAAAGGCGTCATTTCAACCGGGTAGTCCGTGATATAAGTCGGCTGTATCAGGTGTGCCTCCACTTTCTCACCAAACAACTCATCAATGAGTTTTCCTTTACCCATGGTATTATCAACTGTAATACCAAAATCAGCACATACTTTTTTCAGGTCTTCCTCATCCATCTCACTGACATCCACTCCCGAATGTTCTTTGATAGAATCAAACATGGTCAGTCTTTTATATGGCCCCGCAAAGTCAATCTCATTGTCCCCAACTGTCAAAAGGGTGGTGCCATGGATCGATTCGGTGACTTTCTCAATCAATTCCTCGACCATTTCCATCATCCAGATATAGTCCTTGTAGGCTACATAGATTTCCATAGAAGTGAAT
>NZ_JBGTCA010000109.1:0-2801 GCF_041749095.1 Aquiflexum sp.
AAATTTCACAGCAGCGCCTGTTTATTTTGGTGATTCCAAAAGCAAAGGAGCACATGAATGGGTTATTGAATTTAAAAAATTACCCTCAGATCAGGAAAGGTTCATCCAAATACTGGACAGTACTTTAAGGGAAATCAATTCCGATTATGATGCCAAAAGGTACAAGGACATGGCTCTGACAGCTCCCAAAATTCATTTTGTGGAAGTAGGGGTTTTTGAAAAATGGCTTAGAGGTAAAGGCAAACTCGGAGGACAGAACAAAGTACCAAGGCTTTCAAATACCAGAGAGTATTTGGAGGAGGTGCTAAAGTTGATTTAAATCCCAATCCCTACCGGCTCTAAGTTATTCATTTGTCTAAGTATCCATGCCTGCCTTCCGGAAATGTAAGCTGTTGGTCTGGCAGGGTTCCATCTTCTGGGATTGGGTAGCACGGCTGCAATCAGTGCAGCCTCTTGTCTGGATAGCTTGGAGGCAGGTTTTTTGAAGTAGGTTTGGGCAGCCGCTTCAATCCCGTAAATTCCCTCTCCCATTTCAATGACGTTAAGATAGACTTCCATAATTCTTTCCTTGGGCCATATCAGTTCGATCAAAAAGGTAAAATAAGCCTCAAGTCCTTTCCTGATCAAATTTCTGGAAGGGCTTAGAAAAACATTTTTGGCGGTCTGTTGCGTGATGGTGCTCCCTCCTTTGACTCTTTTACCTTTTTGATTGTTTTCCCATGCGGTCTTCATGGCTTCCATGTCAAATCCATTGTGGTCCATAAACTTTTGATCCTCGGCACCTATTACAGCTTGAGGGACATTTTTTGAGATTTTGGAAATTGACACCCAATCTTTGTGAAGTCTCATTTCTTTTTCTTTATCAAAAGCTTGTTGCCAAAGTCTGATCACCATCAATGGTGTAATTGGTACAGGCAAAAACCTGTATAATACTGTAAAGCCAATGCTCAGGATAAAAAACCAGATAATGATTTTGAAAACTAGCCTTAATAGAAATCTAAATACTTTCATATTATATTAAATGGTTATCCGCTTCTTAGCCAGTAATCCAATATTCTACTACAGACCAGACGGAAGACGGAAGTCGGAAGACCGAAGTAACGTACATTTCAATCTCCTGACAAGAATTATATTGAATGCCATTTTACTGGCATCGCGTACATACATGTTATGATTAAGCGTAAGCGGTGGCTTGTATAAATCGGTAATAAAATACAGCATGAGGTAAATCCCTTAATTCATCCATTGCATGTTGCATTTCTATGAGCTGTTTTTCTGTAATCAGTCCTTCTTCCAATAAAGAAGGCGCTCCGCTGCTCATCAGGTTTTTCCAATAATTGAATACCGTTCTTTTTTCTTCCGGGTGCCTGCTGTCCAAATGGAATCCTCCTGAGCGCAGGTCAATGTTTCTGTATCCTGCCTCCTCCAATAAGTCCCCCAATCGTACGCCAACCTGCGGATCTCCTCCGATTTGAACCTGATATTCATTATAGATCCTCCAATAGTCCATCACTTCCTTTTTTACCGGATAGGTATAAAAGGAAGTATTGAATACTTCAGTGAGCGATACTTTGGCATTATGTTTTAAATATGGTTTCATGCTGGACAAGACCTTCACAGGCTCGGAAACATGTTCCAACACCCAACAGATAAATGCCGCATCATATTGCTTGTCCAAATGTAGGTTTTTTGCATCCTGTTGCACAAATCTCACTTTTCTTTCATCAAATCCTAATTTGGACATGTTCTCCATGGCCTTCTTGATCTGTCTTGATTCATATTCGACACCTGTAATATGAAGATGTGGAAATCTTCTCAGCAGGATTTCAGTTTGGGCGCCTACTCCACTGCCGATTTCAAGCAATTCATTTACCTCGGCAAAATCTATATAATCATAAATGGGCCTTTCGATGACCAAAGCCTGTTCACGGAGTCTTTCCTGCTCCTGTTCAAGGTAACCATGTATGTATTTGGGTGAACTGCTGTTCATGATTTTTAATTTGAAAACAAAATAAGGTGAATTTATTAGATTTTTTTACCTTTAATATTACAAACCACCAAATAACATGAGCCAGATTACTATTGGAAGCTTCGGGGATTTTGAAAAATATATTGGAAAGGAATTGGGGGTATCTGAATACCATCAAATCACCCAAGATCAAATCAATAAATTCGCCGATGCCACCATTGACCACCAATGGATCCATACTGACCCAGTGAGAGCCAAAAATGAGGGTGCCTTTGGTGACACCATCGCCCATGGCTACCTGACACTATCTTTGGTCCCTTATCTTTGGGATCAGATCATTCATGTCAACAACCTCAAAATGATGGTCAACTATGGCATTGAGAACCTCCGCTTTGCCCAAGCGGTTTTGGTCAATAATGAGGTCAGATTGAGTGCGAATCTTAAAAATGTGGTCAACCTAAGAGGAACTGTCAAGGCTGAAGTAAATGTTAAATTGGAAATTAAAAACCAAAAAAAGCCTGCATTCGCGGGGATTTTAGTCTTTTTGTATCATTTTTGTAGTTGATTCTTACATGAATTACATATAAATTGGGAATTAAAATCTAATTTCACCAAATTTATCTTATGAGCAATATTATCGTTAATACTCACCCCAACTAATTTTTTATAAGCTACCTTTAGATGATTTATTACTTAACCAATTAAAAATTATTAGTTATGAACCAATCCCTAAAATTTAATGACCAGGGAAATTCACAGTTTTTTGTGACCATTAAAAACAGAGTTGATACATATTTCAAAGAAAATAATATTTCCAAAAACGCCAACGCAG
>NZ_JBGTCA010000110.1:0-7093 GCF_041749095.1 Aquiflexum sp.
TCGCTGGAAAAATTCGATGCAACATTAATAACAGCATTACAGGCCCTATTGAAAGATGAATACCCTACAGTTCAAATAGAGGCGGCCAGATTGCTTGCAGAGCAAAATGATGATAATACCTTAGAAGTTGTTACCGGACATATGCAGTCCGGTGACCCCGCTTTGGTATTGTATGCAAGTAGGACATTTCAGAAAATGGCAAAGGATAAGAAAGTTTTGCCGAAAGAAGCCAGAGCACTTTATGAGAAGCTGAAAAATGACCCACCCCGTGGATCCGATTTTTACTTATTGTATAGTTATTGGGCACTGAGTTATGTTTTTGAATGATTTGTATCCTGATACTTTTGATCTCCCAATTTAAAAGGTCAGGAAAAGATGGCTGTTAATTGGTTGAACGCCATGAAGCCTTATTTATCCGGTTATATAGCCTCTGATCAAACTAAGAAAATCAAGAAAAATTAAAATCTTAAGCAAAATGAAAAATGTTTATACTGTTTTCAAAAGTCTATTCTTATCACTTATCGTTGTTTGCATACTGAATTCCTGTTTAGGTGGATTACAAGCTGATCAAAAGGAGACAGTCTCTAAGCCCAATATTATCTTTATTATGGCTGATGACCTGGGTTATCATGACCTTGGAAGTTACAGTCAGACAAATATCTTGACCCCAAACATAGATAAACTGGCTGCTGAGGGTTTGAAATTTACAAATGTGTATGCAGGATCTACAGTGTGTGCGCCTAGCCGCAGTGTGCTGATTACAGGTAAGCATACCGGCAATACTACAGTGAGGGGGAATTTTTCTAAAGTAGATGGTTTGGTTGAGGGAAACCGGGTGCCATTGTTTGATCACGATACCACAGTGGCCGAAGTGCTAAAGCAGGCAGGTTATGTAACAGGAATTACGGGCAAGTGGGGCTTGGGGGAGCCGGGTAGCACAGGAGTTCCAACCAGGCAGGGTTTCGATGAATGGTTTGGATACCTTAACCAGCAACATGCGCACTCCTACTATCCTGAATATCTGTGGAAGAACGAAGAAAAACAAGTACTTGAAGGTAATGTAAATGGTGACAGAAATACCTATTCACATCATTTGTTTACAGAATTTGCCCTGGACTTTATAGATAAGCATGCTGACACTACTTTTTTTCTGTATTTACCCTATACGGTACCTCATGCAAAATACGAGATACCCGACACACAGCCCTATACAGATAAACCATGGCCTGAAAATGCCAAAGTACATGCGGCCATGATTACCCTGCTGGACCGGGATGTTGGCAAAATCATGGAAAAATTAAAAGCTAAAGGTATTGACAATAATACTATTGTGTTTTTCTGCTCGGACAATGGGGCCGCACTTAAATGGGATGGGATTTTTGACAGTTCCGGCATTTTGCGGGGCAAAAAACGAGATATGTATGAAGGGGGCCTGAGAACACCAATGATCGGGTGGATGCCGGGTGTAGTTCCGCAGGGGAAAGTAAGTGACCGACCTTGGTACTTTGCAGATGTTTTGCCTACGCTTGCGCAAATAGCACAGACAAATTCGCCTGCTGACATTGACGGGATAAGCGTGTGGCCAACGCTGTTAGGCCAAGATCAAAATACTGCCGACAGGTTTATGTATTGGGAATTTCACGAAAGAGGATATCAGCAAGCGGCACGCTGGAACCACTGGAAAGCTGTAAAATTAGCGCCTGATCAGGAAATTGAATTATACGACCTTTCCGTTGACCCCGGCGAACTGTTTAATGTTGCTCAACTAAATCCTGATATGGTTAAAAAAATGGTAACATATCTAAAATCTGCCAGGTCCCATTCAGATTTCTGGCCTATAAAATTTGAATAAGATGACCTTAAAAAAAACAACCTTTCTTTTTCTCCTCAAATTATTTGTAGTATCGGTCTTATCGGCCCAGGAAGGCCGTAAGGTTATGCCCCCGGTTTGGGAAAAAGCATATCCCCAGGCACCGGTACCTGACAATACATCGGAATGGGGCAAGCATATACAGCGAACCATGACCTTGTTGGCAACCAGCACCCCTGAAAAACGAAATACGGTTCGCATCCTGTTTTATGGTCAAAGTATTACAGCCAACAAAAAATGGACTGATGCGGTGGTGTCTGACCTGATTGATCGCTTTCCACACGCCCATATCATTTATGAAAACCGTGCCATTGGCGGATTTTCTTCCCAATATCTGGTAAACTCCAGCGAAAGTGATATGTATCCATTTTATCCCGATTTGGTTATTTTCCATGTGTATGGGGCACATGAAGAATATCAGGAAATCATTCACAACTTAAGGTCGCGCACCACTGCTGAAGTAGCCATTGTTTCCGATCATCTTGGTGCGAAAGAATATGATGGAAAGGAATTTTACGATCCCGGCGATTGGAACAATTTTATGCGTAAAACATTCATACCGGCAGTTGCCGAAGAATACAAGGCCCAGCTTATCGACATTACCACACCATGGAAGGGATACTTAAAAAGCAATAATCTCACCTCTCAGGCCTTACTCTCCGATGGCATCCACCCAAACGATCATGGGTGCTTCCTGATGAGCGAACTCGTAAAACGGGAGTTGGTCTATTTGCCCGATCACCCTAAAGATGAGTGGAAGGAGATGGTGAAAGAGTATTCAATCGGTAAAGACGTTAATTTTAAAAAAGGTAAATTGAAACTGGATTTTGATGGCAATAGGGTAGATGTAGTTGCGGGTGACGGACCTAAATCAGTAAAATTAAATGTTAAAATCGATGGAAAGAAGCCTTCTGAGATCAAAGGTTGCTATACATTTACCCGCAGCAGTGGTTCACCGGGTGTGGACTGGCCCGCTTTAATTCGAATAGATGCTGAAACACTACCCCTCATCGAAGATTGGAAATTAACTGTAGAGAAAGTAAATGTAGCCAATACCGATTTCACCTTTAGGGTGGAGGGAAGCAGGACCGGGCTTGATGGTACAGGCAATAGTTTGGAAAAGTTTATCTCCAATACTGGCCGTGTGGTAATAGAACCCGGTATGTGGATGAATTTAGAGCGCGATTTTCAGCATAAAGGAATACCACTTACTGATGGCTTTGAAATCACCTGGTCGGTAAAACCACTGTTTGTTGATCAGTACCAACCTGTTGAGATAAAGGATCCGTCGAAAGTGTATTTCACCACTTTGGCTCAAAACCTGACCAATGAAAAACATTTGCTAGAGCTTACGATCAAAGGCAAAGTCAAACCTGAAATCAAAACCATCAGGGTATATACGCCACCTGTAAAAGGGCCGATGAAGCTCGTTGTTGACGCTCCAAAAAATTGAAAAATTCAAAATATTTATAAAGACAAAATGGGGTGTTGCCATAGAAGAATCAAGCACTGAAAAGGCAAGCATTTACCATGATAAGTATACAAATGTAATTTCCTCAGATCCATGGTGTGTTGGATCTTATGTCTTCTTATGGACCGGCAACAGGCAGGAAACCACCCACACCTGGTACAACATGTTTCACGATGATGGCACAGAAAAAGGAACCGTAGAAGTGATGCAGTATGTATGGTCCGGAAAGTGGCCCGACAATAGAAGTCCCCGATTAGAGTCTTAGACCATTGAAGGGATGAATGCCAAAGAAAACATAGTATTGTCACTTAATGTGATCTATTCCGCTACCGTTGATGCCAATGATCCCGATGATGATACCTTACAATACGAATGGGAGTTGGTTCCGGAGAACAAAGTTTTCGGGGCTTATGCCGGCCAAGGGGAAACCAAGCCTCAGGTAGCAGAGGGGGCTATTAAAGAAAGGATTGACAACGGCAAAACAGTCAAATTTGCAGTACCTGATGCCAGTGGAGACAATTACCGCTTGTTTGTGTATGTGTATGATGGAAACGGAAAAGTAGCAGTGGCCAATATCCCATTCTATGTGAAATAGAAATACCAAAAATCAAAAAAATGCAAAATGTAAAGAAATACCTTGTTGAGATTAATAAGGTTTCCGAATAAATATGAAAACCCAATGGATAGGTATGGGGGTCCGTCTTCGTTCTTCCGTCTTCGGTCTAGCCATTTATATAGAAAACTTCCCCAACTTGCAGATAGGCGGATATTCATAATTTCAAATACATTTCCATTTAAAAAAATTATAGAAGATGAGCAATAATAGAAGAGAATTTTTGAAAAAAACAGCGGTTTCTGTTGCCGGAATACACATCATTCCAAGTTGGTCATGGTCTAAACCTGTTGCACCCAGCGACTGGATCAATGTAGGGTTAATTGGTTGCCGTGGCCAAGGATGGAACATTTTGAGGCACCATTTAAAAAATGATGGTGTTAGATGCCTTGGTTTGTGTGATGTTGACAAAAATGTTTTAAATGAACGTTATGCGCAGGTTCAAAAGGAGCACAATCAAAAGCCGAAATTGTATAGTGATTTTCGTAAGATGCTCGAAGATAAAGACATTGATGCAATAATAATTGGAACCCCTGATCATTGGCATTGTCTTCAAACGGTATATGCTTGCCAGGCAGGTAAGGATGTATATGTGGAAAAGCCGCTGGCAAATACCATAGAGGAATGTAATGTAATGGTGAAGGCAGCAAGGAGATATAACAGGGTTGTGCAGGTCGGGCAACAACAACGCAGTGGAGTGGTTTGGACGGAGGCAATGAAATTTATAAAATCGGGGGATTTGGGAACCTTGAGGAAGGTGAATATCTGGGCTAATTTTAATTATGGAACCGGTGCGCCAAAACAGCCTGACGAAGCGGTGCCCAACGGTGTCGATTTTGATTTTTGGTTGGGGCCGGCACCGTTGAGAAGTTTCAATCCAACCAGATTTCATGGTAATTGGCGCCACTTCTGGGATTATGGAGGGGGTCTGATGACAGATTGGGGGGTACACTTAATAGACATGGCCTTATGGGCAAAAGATGTTACCCATGCACCTACTACGGTTATGGCCTATGGCGATAACCTCTCCTTTGAAGATTATAGCCGCGAGACTTACGATACGATGTCTGTTATTTATCCCATGGATGATTATATAATCACTTGGCAGCATGCTGCGGGTCTGCAAAACGGCCCTTACGATATGTTGTATGGCGTGGAGTTCGTTGGTGACAAAGCCACCATTGTTGCCGACCGGGCTAAATGGACTATCAATTATGAGGACAAAAATAAATCAATTGACGAAGGAGCATCACAAATGGAACCTAAGAAAAAAATTGAATTGAATGACATGGATCTTCATGTAGAAAATTTTCTGAGCTGTATCAAATCCAGAGAAGAACCCAATTGTACCATTGAAAATGGAAGGAATGTAGCCTTGTATGCACATATGGGAAATTTGGCAGTGCGGTCAGGAGAAGGTAAATTGGTTTGGGATAATGGACAGAATATATTCACCAATACTGATAAAGCCAATGCATTTATAAAACCGGAGTATAGAAAACCTTGGCAATTTCCTGTGATATAAAATAAACTCAAGATGAAGAATTTTCTCTTTTTCCCTTTACTCTTAATCCATCTTATATCGTATGCCGGGGCACCCAAAGGACTCAAGGTAAACTATCACACCAATCCATTGGGGGTCGACAATCCAACGCCGTGGTTCTCATGGGAGGTGGGCGATTTACAGAGAGGCGCAGTACAATCAGCCTATCGCTTGTTGGTCAGTTCATCCATTGAAAAACTCGACAAACAAGAGGGCGATATCTGGGATTCAAAAAAAGTAAATGGCAATCAGACCATCCAAATAATTTACAAAGGCAAATCCTTGAAGCCCATGACCCGGTATTTCTGGAAGGTACAAACCTGGAATGGAAACGATGTGGCTTCGGAATATAGCCCCACCGCATGGTTTGAAACCGGGATATTCAGCAAAAGTGATTGGAAAGCTACCTGGATAAGCGATGGTAAATTACCCCCTTCCCGCGATGAGGCGTTCTATGATAAAATTCCTGCCCCCCTGTTCAGAAAGTCATTTAACGTGGATAAGGAGGTTAAAAATGCACGGTTATATGTCAGTGGATTGGGATACTACGAGGCATATTTGAATGGTGAAAAAGTAGGCGATCATTACCTGGATCCGGGATGGACGCAATATGGCAAAGAGGTTTATTATGCTGTATATGATGTGACCCATCAGGTCAAAAAAGGGCAAAATGCCATCGGTGCAATGGTTGGAAACGGATGGTACAATCCTTTGCCTATGAAGTTGTTTGGCAGATGGAACTTAAGGGAAATACTGACCATAGGCCAACCCAAAATATTGGCGCAGTTGGAAATAGAATACAGCGATGGTAGCAAAGAAACCATTGCAACAGATCAATCCTGGAAAACATCAGAAGGCCCTGTGGTGAAAAACAATGTGTATCTGGGAGAATGGTACGATGCCCGATTGGAAACAGATGGTTGGGATAAAGTGGGATTTAATGACAACAAATGGAAAAATGCTTCCAATACCCCAGCTCCCGCAGGAGCGTTGCGATGGCAGTATATTCCACCCATTCGACACACAAAATCAGTTTATCCTATTAAGATCAATACTTCTAAGCCCGATACTTATGTGATTGACATGGGGCAGAATTTTGCCGGAGTGATCCGGTTCAAGGTTTCGGCTCCCCTAGGAACTGAAATCAGATTTAGGTATGCAGAGCTGATTTATGATGATGGAACACTGGATTTTAGAACCAGTGCTGCTACACAGATCAAAGAGGGTGGAATAAACGGTGGGCCGGGAGCCCCGGCCACTGCATGGCAGGAAGACAGGTATATAACCAAAGGAGAGGGTGTTGAGGTGTTTGAACCTAAATTTACCTTTCATGGCTTTCGATATGTAGAAGTTACCGGATTGAAAACACCTCCTTCGCTAAGTGATATTGAAGGAATCCGGTTAAATGCCGATTTGCCCTCCAATGCTTCCTTCCAATGTTCCAATCAATTATTTAACAGGGTACAGGAAGTGACAGAATGGACCATGCTGAGCAATGTCTTCAGCATACAATCTGACTGTCCGGCCAGGGAAAAATTTGGTTATGGAGGCGATATCGTTACCGCAGGTGAAACTTACCTGTACAATTACGACATG
>NZ_JBGTCA010000111.1:0-2405 GCF_041749095.1 Aquiflexum sp.
GGAAACTTGTCGCTGTGGAAACCTTGGGAAGTACCAATGTAATCTGTTCTGATAAGACCGGGACCTTGACAGAAAATCAGATGACAGTTCAGAAAATTTTTGCGGAAGGTAATTTTTTCGATGTCACCGGCCTTGGGTACACTCCGGAAGGTGATATTGAAATGGATAAAAATGCTGTTGACCTTCAAAACCATAAATCTCTTTCCCTTTGTTTGCAGGCCGGCTTACTCTGCAATGACAGCAGATTAAAAGAGGAAAACGGAGCTTGGATGATTGAGGGAGAACCAACTGAAGGTGCTTTAATAGCATCAGCAAACAAAGGGGGATTTATAATTGAAGAGCTTGAAAATTCACTGCCAAGGCTTAGCAGCATTCCTTTTGAATCCGAATACCAATATATGGCGACCCTCCACGGTGGTGATCAGCAGATTATTTTTATGAAGGGCGCATCTGAGGCAATTTTGGAAAGATGTTCGTCGATGTACAATGAAATGGGAGAAGCCATTGAATTGAATAAAGACAATGTGCTTTCAAAGGTAGAAGATTTGGCTTCTCAAGGACTGAGGGTATTGGGCTTTGCGATGAAAATCCCATCTGAGGAAATGGAAAGGGTAAACCATGAGGACGTTAATTCGGAAATGATTTTTCTGGGTATTCAGGGAATGATTGACCCTCCGAGAAAAGAAGCCATTGAAGCAGTGGAACTATGTCAAAAAGCAGGAATTGATGTAAAGATGATTACAGGTGACCATGCCATCACTGCGGCCTCCATTGCCGAACAGATCGGATTACAGGGTCGCCAGGAAAATGGTAAGCTTAAAGCACTGAATGGAAAAGAACTTCAGGTACTTGAAAATGGAGAATTTGCAGATGTTGCTGAATCAGTGGCTGTTTTTGCAAGGGTATCACCTGATCAAAAACTCCGCCTTGTAAAGGCCCTTCAGGAAAGAGGCAAAATAGTAGCCATGACAGGAGATGGCGTCAATGATGGGCCTGCCCTCAAACAGGCCAATATTGGTGTTGCGATGGGAATTACAGGTACGGACGTGGCTAAAGATGCTTCGGACATGGTTTTGACCGATGATAACTTCTCCTCAATAGAGGGTGCGGTCGAAGAAGGGCGGAGTGTATTTGATAACCTGACGAAGTTTATTGTGTGGACACTTCCTACAAATCTTGGAGAAGGGCTTGTCATATTGGCAGCAGTGGTCATTGGTTCCCAACTCCCCATTTTGCCGGTACAATTGCTTTGGATCAATATGACTACGGCTATTCTATTGGGATTGATGCTGGCTTTTGAACCAAAAGAGCCCGGAATTATGGATAGACCTCCACGACCTTCGAAACAGCCGATTCTCACAACAGATCTGATCATGCGGACACTTTTGGTCGGAATCTTGTTGATGATCGCTGCATTTGGACTTTATATTTATGAAGTGGATTATTTGAACCAATCTGTGTCCTACGGTCAGACAGTAGCTACAAGTGTATTTGTTTTTATGGAAGCTGCCTATCTGTTTAATTGCCGTTCGATGGTAAGACCTTTGTCTGAAATTGGTTTTTTTACCAACAAATGGATCTTTATTGGTATTGCAGCCATGATCTTTTTCCAATTGCTTTATATCTATACCCCGGTCATGAATACCCTCTTCAATTCAAGTCCTTTGCAAATGGACTCTTGGTGGAGAATTATCGGTGTATCTGTGGCATTGTTTATTATTGTTACTATAGAAAAACGAATTCGCTTTATGCTTTCCAAGAGATAAAAGTTAATTCCAGGTTTCAATCGATAGGATGGCAGTAAGCTTATTTGTTTTTATTGAAGCTTGGATGGTGAAGAAAGACGGAAGACGGAAGACCGAAGTCGGAAGACCGATGTACAAAAAAAGCGGACAACATAGGAAAGAATGATTATTGTAAAAAAAATTTAATCCGGAACTCTCCACAAATAGATCACATGTTCTTTTCCATCCGGTAGGATTATCTTTTCCGTTCTCTCAGGTTCCCAATCTCCCATGTCAAAGCGATGGGAAACAATCCTTGTCCCGGGATTCAGTTTAAGGATCTTTGGTCTTAATTTCAGATTGATATCTGGAAAAAGATAAATCACCAAAACAGTGGCATCACTAAAGTCCATTTCAAAAAGATCACCTTGTACAAAAGTCACTTTTTCTGAAACACCGAATTTCAGGGCATTTTCATTGGCCAAAGCAACAAGCTCGGCATCTATTTCTACACCAATGGCTTTAGCTCCAAACTGCTTGGCTGCCGCAATCGGAATCCTGCCATCACCGGAACCCAGGTCGTATAGCAGGTCATTTTCATTAATTTCCGCCAATTTCAATATGGCCTCCACCACCTCATCAGGTGTGGTCACAAAAGGCACATAGTCCGAAAAGTCGGAG
>NZ_JBGTCA010000112.1:0-27362 GCF_041749095.1 Aquiflexum sp.
GGAAAATGAAAATCGGATTGATAATCAATATCGCCAAAGCCCTGATGATAGCCAGGTTCAAACAGACTGCCATTGCTGCTGTAGGTGTGGTCTTCAGTATCACCATGTTTGTGGCTTTATTGGGATTTATGAACGGCCTCAACCAGTTATTGGATGGGTTGATTTTGAACCGGACGCCGCATATCAGATTTTATAACGAGGTCAAGCCCAGTCCGAATCAGCCCATCGATAGCGATGGTAGATTTTCTGATTTTTATAACATCATCCGTTCCATAAAACCTGCAGCGAGCCGACAAAATATCCATAACAATGAGGCAATCATAAAAACCTTAAAGGAGGATCCCAGGGTGCTTGGTGTTGCTCCGAAAATTTCGGCCCAGGTTTTTTATAATGTCGGAACCATTGATATCACCGGAGTGATCAATGGGATCGATGTGGAGGAAGAAAACAGGTTGTTTGCATTTGAAGATTATGTGAACGCAGGAAATTTTATTGATTTGAAAAACACAGCTAACAGTATCATTTTGGGCAAAGGAGCTGCGGATAGGATGATGGCCGAAATCGGAGATGTAATCCAGGCTACCACTGCTCAGGGCAATAGAATTCAACTTAAAGTAGTCGGATACTATCAGTCAGGATTGGGTGATCTGGATAATGTACAGAGCTATGCCTCTATCAATACCACCCAGAAAATGCTCGGAGAACCGGCATCCTATGTTACCGACATACAGGTGAAGCTGAACGATTTTGACAAAGCCCCGGCCATGGCCAGGGAATACAGCGGAATCTTTGGAATAGACGCAGATGATATTCAGACGGTTAATGCACAGTTTGAAACAGGTACCAAGATCAGAACTATGATCAGTTATGCTGTGGGTATCACACTTTTGGTTGTTTCGGGTTTTGGGATTTACAATATCCTCAATATGATGATCTATGAAAAAATGGACACCATAGCCATTCTAAAAGCCATAGGATTTTCGGGTGGTGATGTCAACAGGATATTTATCACCATTGCCCTGACCATTGGAATTATTGGTGGAGCTATAGGTCTGGTTTTGGGTTTTGTTGCCGGATTGGGTATTGAGCGTATTCCTTTTGAAACCGAAGCGCTACCCACGGTCAAAACATTCCCGGTTGACTTCAATCCCAAATATTATATCATTGGAGGCGTGTTCAGCCTGATTACCACCTATCTCGCTGGTTATTTTCCGGCCAGAAAAGCCAGTGGGGTAGATCCTGTTGAGATTATTAGGGGGAAATAAAATTTGAGACATGAAATGTGAGACATAAGACATGAGACAAAAGAAGCGAGAGGCGGGGTTGGGTAACCTTTGAGGTTTTTTTTAACCTCGAAGGTTTTTGCCTAAGGAGAAGCTAGAGGAAAGATGCGAGAAACGAGAAACGAGATGCGAGAAACGAGATACAAGAAGCAAGAACAAAAAACGAAATTGGTTAACCTTTCCGGTTTTTTTCTGACCTCGAAGATTTTTGCCTGCTATATAATTCCAAAAGTTGGCAAACTATCTCCTCAAATTAACGACAAACCAGTCCGACCGATGTCATGTGGGCAGGTAGTCCCGCATCCAAAAAAATAAAACAACCAGTTCAACACCCACTTATGAAAGGAAAACCCGTTCTTGAAGCCAAAGGAGTAAACAAATATTTCTACAGCCCTGAAAAAACACGGGTGCTAAAGGATGTGGGATTTCAGGTGACAAGAGGGGAATTTGTATCTGTAATGGGCAAATCAGGATGTGGTAAGTCCACCTTATTGTACATACTGTCCACAATGGATACCGATTATGAAGGAAAGCTTTGGATAGACGAAGAACCTGCCACCGGAAAATCCGCCAATTATTTATCCAGGATCAGAAATGAAAAAATCGGCTTTGTGTTTCAGTTTCACTACCTGCTCAATGAATTTTCTGTTATGGAAAATGTCATGATTCCCGGGCTTAAATTGAATCAGAAGTCAAGACAGGAACTTGAACATATTGCGATGGAAAAGCTGAAGATTTTTGATATGCAGGACCATGCTCTCAAAAAAGCTAACCAATTATCAGGCGGTCAAAAACAAAGGGTCGCTATAGCAAGGGCGCTGATGAATGATCCTTTGATCATCATGGGAGATGAACCAACAGGCAATTTGGATAAAAAAAACTCAGACATTGTATTCAATATTTTTAAAGACCTTGCAGCAGAATTCCATCAGACCATGTTGATCGTAACCCATGATCCTGAATTTGCAGAGGGTACGGACAGAATTATCGAAATGGAGGATGGTTATATCATCAGCCCATAACCTAAAAAAGAGTTCAAATTTTATTTAGTTATGAAAAACCTGATTTATCAATTTTCCTTTATCCTGTTGTTGTTTTCCTGTACCGAAAAGCAAAACCCGGATCCAGGTCCAACAGAACTTTATTTCCCACCTGTGACAGGTAATACTTGGGAAAGTATTTCTCCCACTTCCTTGGGTTGGAATACATCTGAACTGGGAAATCTCATGACCTTATTGGAGGATAACGGAACCCGTGCTTTTATTATCCTTAAAGATGGGAAAATAGTCGTGGAGGAATATTTTGGTACCCGCCTTGCAGTTAGCCAGCCATTTGATCAAAATGCGCTTTGGTATTGGGCTTCTGCAGGAAAAACACTGACTTCAACTTTGATTGGTATAGCACAGGAGGAAGGAAAATTGAACATCCAAAATCCAAGTTCGGATTATCTAGGCAAAGGCTGGACTTCATTGACAGAATCCCAAGAGAATAGAATCAGGGTTTGGCATCAGTTGACCATGACCTCGGGCCTGGATGATGGCGTGGGTAACAGGGATGATTTTTCTTCGGAAAATCTCAAATATCTTGCTGAACCTGGCTCACGATGGGCTTACCATAACGCACCCTATACCCTATTGGATAAGGTCATAGAGGGAAGCACAGGTATATCATTCCCCCAGTATTTCAATGATAGATTGGCATCAAAAATCGGAATGACAGGTTCATGGCAAAGGATTGATTTTAACAATGTATATTTTAGCAATGCCAGGTCAATGGCAAGATTTGGGCTCTTGATTTTGGCCAATGGTGATTGGGATGGGGATATGGTCATCAAGGATATGGGATATTTGCAACAAATGCTCAGGATGTCGCAGAATTTGAATCAAGGATATGGGTATCTTTGGTGGCTAAATGATTCGGATTCGTTTATGATACCGCAGGTTCAGGTTCAATTGCCGGGTTCTTATGCTCCTAAAGCCCCTTCAGACATGGTCTGTGGATTGGGCAGGGATGGTCAATATGTCTGTGTCATTCCTTCTCAAAATCTGGTTTTGGTAAGGATGGGTTCCTATCCTGATAATGCTTTGGTTCCTATCACTTTTTTGAATGACATCTGGCAAAGTCTTCGAAATATCATGCCTTCTGCATAAGACTTCGGTCAATGGTTTGTATCTTCGTGAATAAACCTAAATAATGATTTTATGGTCAAAAAAACAGATTACAGCTTATTCGATGATGTTTGTGGTTTTGTGGATGAAGCGGCAGAACATCTGGATTTACATCCTGGATTATTGGATCAGATCAAGGAATGTAACAGCATTTATAAATTTAATTTCCCACTCAGAAATAATGATGGGAGTTATGAAATCTTTACAGGTTATAGAATTCAACATTCACATCACAAACTCCCGGTCAAAGGAGGGATAAGATTCAGCGAACAAGTAGATGAAGAGGAAGTAAAAGGACTGGCAGCATTGATGACCTACAAATGTGCCTTGGTAAATATACCCTATGGAGGTGCTAAAGGAGGAATCAGGTTAGATCCTTTGAAATACGATGAAAACCAACTGGAAAGGATCACCAGACGATATACTGCAGAGCTGATCAAGAAAAACTTCATTGGTCCTGCCATTGACGTTCCTGCACCTGATTATGGAACAGGCGCCAGGGAAATGGCCTGGATCGTGGATACTTTCGAAGCCTTTAACCCTGAGTTGATCAACGCCAAAGGCTGTGTCACCGGTAAACCACTATCCCAACATGGAATAGATGGGAGAACTGAAGCGACCGGACAGGGGGTTTTTTACGGGATCAGAGAGGCGGTCAATGTGGAAGAGGATATGCAGGCACTTGGTCTTACAAAAGGGCTAAGAGGTAAGAAAATCATTGTTCAAGGTCTCGGAAATGTAGGGTATTATTCAGCCAAATACCTCAGTGAGGCAGGGGCGAGAGTTATTGGAGTAGCAGAATGGAACGGTGGCATTTGGGATGAAACAGGAATAAATATCGAAGACCTGAAAAGTTATCAGAATGAAAATAAAAGTTACAAGGGATATCCACATGGAAAGTTTATAGAAAACAGTGGAGAAATGCTGACCTATGAATGCGATATTTTAATTCCTGCTGCATTGGAAAATCAAATTACTGTGGAAAATGCCGATCAGATCAAGGCCAAAATTATTGGAGAGGCTGCCAATGGTCCGGTGACCCAGGAAGCAGAGAAGATCTTGCTGGAAAAAGGGGTGGTAATTATTCCTGATATGTACCTCAATGCAGGAGGTGTAACGGTCTCCTACTTCGAATGGTTGAAAAACCTTTCCAGGGTATCCTTTGGAAAACTGGAAAAGCGTTATGATATGGAAAAATACAGGAAACTCCTGGGAACCATTGAAAACGCCACCGGTGAAGAATTTACCCAAGAAGAAAGAGATTTACTGATAAAAGGCGCTTCGGAAAGAGATCTGGTTCTATCAGGCTTGGAAGAAACCATGGTGACGGCTTATCATGACATGAATAATATGCGCAAGGAAAAGAAAATACAAAGCCTCAGAACAGCAGGTTTTATATTAGCCTTGAAAAGAATTGCCATCAGTTATCTTGACTTGGGAATTTTCCCGTGATATAAGTGGTTGAACAACAAAATAGACCCTCCAAGATTCAATGAATTTAATTGAATCTTGGAGGGTTTTTGTAAAAATAAGTTTTGAATGTTGACAAAAAGAATAATCCCCTGCCTGGACATCAAAGAAGGCAGGACAGTGAAAGGAGTGAATTTTATAGACTTGAGGGATGCAGGTGACCCTGTAGAGCTGGCAAAAATTTATTCTGACGAGGGGGCTGATGAACTTGTGTTTTTGGATATCACCGCGACAGTTGACAAACGGAAAACCCTGGCAGAACTGGTTGGTAAAGTGGCAAGAACGATCAATATCCCATTTACAGTGGGTGGGGGTATTTCTACCATTGAGGATGTCAAAGTTTTGCTCAATGCAGGTGCCGACAAAATATCCATCAATTCAGCGGCTGTAAAAAACCCGTCCATTATCAATGAAATGGCAAAGGAATTTGGTTCGCAGTGTGTGGTCGTGGCCATTGATACCCGAAATTTGGATGGGATTGATTTTGTCCATACCCATGGAGGCAGAAATCCGACCCTCTTAAACACCCAATCATGGGCCAAAGAAGTCTGCGATAGAGGCGCAGGGGAGATACTGCTGACATCTATGGACCATGACGGTACCAAGGCAGGTTTTGCCAATGATATCACCGCTGAGATTTCTTCCATGCTTACCATTCCTGTTATAGCCTCCGGTGGCGCAGGAAATATGGAACATTTCAAAGATGTGTTTACCTTTGGCAAGGCAGATGCAGCATTGGCCGCTAGTATTTTCCATTTCAAAGAAATCCCTATTCATGATTTAAAAACCTATTTGGAGTTTGAAGGGGTTTTTGTGAGGAAATGATTTGGAAATATACTTCATGAAATAAATAGAAATATAGTCCCTGAAATAAATAGAAATATGCCTTCGGCGAAATATACAAAGTGATATAAATTGAAATATGCCTAAGACGAAATATACAAAGTGATATAAATAGAAATATAGTCCCTGAAATAAATAGAAATATGCCTACGGCGAAATAACCAGAATGAAATAAATAGAAATATGCCTTAGGCGATATAAATAGAAATACACAGAAATTAGATCCGTTTAAGCCATATTTCCATTTTATATCCACAATATTTCGATCATATTTCAACAATATTTCTTCAAGGATCTCCAGTTCGGTTTTAATCATATTTCAACGATATTTCTATTCTATATCAATTCTTTTTCAATGATATTTCAACTGTATTCCAAATCGCTTATATTCTCGAAATCTTAGTTTAGCGGCAATTTCCACCATATTTCAATTTTATATCTACTATATTTCCATCCTATTTCCAATTCCACTTAGTTCAAGGTAGATTAATCGAAGAGCTTAAAGAATAGTAATGAACAACTTAAAAATAGATTTTGAAAAAGTAAACGGGCTGGTACCTGCAATCATTCAGGATGTGGATACCAATGTGGTACTGATGCTGGGATATATGAATCAGGAGGCATTGGATAAGACTTTGGAAACCAAACAGGTGACTTTTTTCAGTAGGACCAAACAGCGTCTGTGGACAAAAGGAGAGACATCAGGTAACTTTATGTTGGTGCAGGATATCACCGTTGATTGTGACAATGATACTCTGCTGATCAAAGCCAAGCCAATTGGCCCGGTATGTCATACTGGTGATGATACCTGCTTTGGAGATACCAATCACTCCAAAACCATGTTCATCGACCACCTAAGAAGCATTATCAAAGACCGTAAAAACAATCCCTCTGATCAATCTTACACCGCATCACTTTTTGCCAAAGGAATCAATAAAATCGCCCAAAAAGTAGGGGAGGAGGCTGTGGAGATTGTCATTGAAGCTAAGGATGACAATAAAGACCTTTTTATGGGTGAAGCGGCGGATCTGCTTTTTCATTACCTCGTTTTGCTCGAAGCCAAAGGGTATGAATTGGATGAAGTAATGGATGTACTGATTGAAAGACATAAAAAATAAACTACCAATCCCAGGCCACAATACTCCAGTTTTCGCCTGATGGATCGGTAAATTGATGGATTTCTTCGAAACCGATCCTTGTATGGGCACGGATAGACCGTGGGTTTCGGGTGGATATTTCTGTTATGGCAAAATCAAATTTATCCTTGAAAGTCTCACGGTATGTATGGTAGATTTTGTCAAAAACCCCCAATCCCCTGTGTTTTTCCCCAACACAAACCTGCCCTACAACAATATAATTAAATTCAGATACCTTTTTTCCCCGTAATTCAATCTGGTCAAAAACCTCAAACATAGGGATCAGTTCAGGAATATCTTCTTTACAATCAGACGTCATTGCAAGTGTAAATGCCACGACTTTTCCATCATCCTTGCAGATTACCTGTGGTTCAAAAGACTGCATTTTTGTCAATTTCGTTAGGTCATGTCTGACAAATACAAACCCATTATCTATGGCACCAATGGTACTGAGATGGTTTTGCTGCTGAAGGTCAAGGATGCCCTGAAGATCTTCTGCTGTTTTTGCGGTTTGGAAAGAAAGTAACTCCATTTATTGATATTTATTTAGAAGCATAAAAATAATTACCCATTTCAATATATTTTCATGGATCAATAAAATGATGCTTTATCCTGCGGATTTTCATCTTCCGTCTTCGGTCTTCGGTCTTCCGTCCTCAATCCAAAGAAAAGGTATCAATAGAAATAAAGCACTTTACAAAAATACTTTTGTAAACTCCCTTAACATCTTTTCACAATATATAATTTTTCCCCGGGCAACGTCTGTTTAAATTTTCAGGTTCCAACTTTTGAAAACCACACAATCATTTGGAAGAGCAGGAAATCATAGCAGGTTGCAGAAAGAACAACCCGATTGCACAGAGACACCTCTTTGACAGGCATTACAGACGCAGCTACCATGTGGTCATGAGATACCTGTCCAACCACCACGATACCGAAGATGTGCTTTCTATCTCTTTTACCAGGATTTTCAAAAATATATGCCAGTTTGAAAGCAGGGGAGAGGGAAGTTTCCAAAAATGGATAAACACCATCTTTATCAATGAATCCATTCGTTTTCTGAAAGCCAAAAAGGAACTGATGTTTCAGGAAGATGAAGAATTATTGATCCTGAATATCCCAATTGTTGACCACTCCGACCTCTTGGATGTAGAGGAGGTCCAACAGGTTTTGGATATGATGCCGAAGGGATACAGAACGGTTTTCAATCTGTTCGCCATCGAAGGCTATTCTCATAAGGAGATAGGTGAAATGCTGCACATCAATGAAAATACATCCAAATCACAACTTAGCAAAGCAAGAAATTACATGGTCCAAAAATTAAAAAAAAAGTATAGCCATGAACAATACTGAAATAGACGAAATCATCATAAAAGGACTGAAGGAGTCGGAAATGAGAAATGAAATCTTTGTCAATCAAGCCAAACCAAGGGTCTGGGATGCCATTGGTAAGCCCAAAAACAGGAAAACAGTGAATTGGTGGTTTGTTTCAGCTATGGCAGCAGCGATTTCTTTCTTCTTCGTTTCAACTTTCCTTTTCCTGAAATTGGAATCCCAAAAAAAGGAACTCATTGCGCTGAAAACCTTTGTGAGCAATGAAATTTCATCAAAAGGATCAACCTTTGAAATGGTTCTCCCTTTAGAAAAACCAATTATTGACAAGAAACCCTCGGCCATTCAGGAATCCATCTTAATTGCAAAAAGTGAAAAAACCATTTCGCAGATTAGGAACCCTGAGAGAGAGATGGATGAAGGTATTGAAACTTCCGAGCCCATATTTTCGGAATCAAATTTAACATTGATGATTGTACCCAATCTGGAAATTGGTATCCCCGAAATGTTTCTTCAGGAAATGAATCCCCTAGTGGTTCAAATACCTGAATTGATTGAAGAAACAAAACCAAAATCAAAAAAACAGGCGAAACTAAGATTGAAATTCGGTTATGGAAGTAAAGACCATGACTATCAGAACACTTATGCACTTAACATCAAATTATAGAAAACTAAACCAACTTATTTTATGAAAACTACCATGCACTTAATCCTGACAGCATTTTGCCTTTTCTATATCAACACTGTATTTGCCCAGTCTACCAAAATCCCCAGAGACACGGTTTTCTTCAAAGGGACTGAACACATGAATATGCTGATCCTGACTACAGATTATCACAACCTGACAAAAGAAAATCGCCTTCAGCTTATTTTGAATGATTTTCATGACAGGTTGATTCAAATCAAAGGGAGTATTCCTGAAAATCCCTATATCATTGAATACCGATATCAGGAACAACTTGATATTCTCCAAAGCGATAAAATCAAAAGCTATTCCCTTTCGGAAGGAAAAGGACTGACCGAAAATTTCCGGAACCAGGCCATTATCACCGACTCTAACAGCAGTTATCTTGTAAATATCGGCTTCAATGATGTTAGAGTATTGATAAATACTGACCTTACTGCGATGCTGTCAGAAATCATCGGGGAACTTCCGGAAAAGGATAGGCATCTGAAATACCTGGAATTTCGACCTGACAATCAAAGCGGTAAAGTCAAATTGATGGAAAACAGATCGTCAGGTTACCTCGATATGTTGAGTTTGCAGGCAGGAATTGGTGCCAATGTTTACAGAAGCAGGTTTTTGACAGATATCACCGGGGAAATCGGCCTGCAACTCAACCATAAGGGGATTTTAAGAAATCAGTTCTATGTTTCCAACAACCTGATGTTTGCATTTGATGCTGAAAATGCCGCAATAATCAACAATTTTACCAGCATAGGATACAGAAGAAACCTTTCCAATGAAAGAGAAAAGCCCAATTGGCTGGGAGTGGAATTCGGTACCGTGACCAAAAGAAGCGGGGATATCTTTCAGGCTAACACTATGAGACTGGGTGTCAATTGGAATGTTGGGAAATACATTAGCATATCCCCGCAGCTTTACTTCAATGGATTTTTTCAACAGGTCAGTCCTGGATTCAGGATAGGGATTGGGTTATAGAGTAATTAACCCAATACCTTATAAAATTGCAGAGAGCTTTGACTTATCATCCGGTATTCCAAAATTGTGGTTATAGAAAATTACTCCTTTCTCATCAAACCATATTCAGCCAGATCCCAATAGATAAATTCACCTTTTCCTAAATTTAACTGATCGGCTATTTTTTTAAACTCTTCTTTTTGGTATTTATAAGCTCCAATATTAAGGCTCAGTTTGAGCTTTTCGGGATCCATATCCAAAATCTGCTTGTATTCCCAATTTTTATCACCTTTTCCATATGGAGCCAAAAACTCCAAAGCTTCTTTTAGGCCACCTCCATGCTCATTTTTATATTCCCACAGATCCCTGCCCAGGTACTCACTTGCTTTTGCAAAATACAGCATGGCTTCGAGGTTCATGGTGCTGTAATCCCAGGTCCTGGTTCTTCCCAATTCTTCAGGCTGCCCCCCATCTTTGGCGATCATCCGGTCCATGATAATTGGAATTCCCATTTGCACCAAGCTGTCCGCTTGTTCCACCTGACCGGAATAAATCATCATGGGAATCAACTGGGCAAAATACCAGGTTGAATGATTATTTCCATGAACTGCCTCTTCCTTGCCATGTTTGCTGTTGATCAACCAATTGCCATAGGATCGAAACCATTCCTCCATATACTCACCGTAGGATGGTTGCCAATGACTGGAAGTAGAAAGCATGGAGATCAAATCCGGTAAAATCACAAAATTTCTGGTATCAATTATACCTGAGCGCCTGCCTTCGGTAATCCCGGGAATTCCTTGACCATAATTCAGGTTGGGGTTCATCCGGGTCTTCGGATCCAAAAACCAGGTGTGCATAAGGGTTATGGCTTGGGCTCCGTATTTTTCCTGTTCTGTAAAATAATAGGCCATGGTCAACACTTCCAAGGCATCCATCAATGCTTCAAGGGCCCAAGGATCCTGGTATTCATTAATTTCAGGATTCGCCTGACCGTCCTTTCTGATATAGGGAAGCCCGTCCTCAGTATCAGGGTTAGGCCACCAATAGGTACCCATACTGATATAATCATGCTTATCGCCACTGGGAGGAATCTGTGATTTTTTCACCACAGAAAACGGCCCTTCCGTTAACTTTTTATCAGCCCGATCCATCAATTGCCTTAATCCAACAGGAAAAGCTTTATCCTTATTGGAAATTAATTTTTGCTTTATACCGATTAGCACATCCGCTTCAAGGATAATAAGGTGGCCTAATTCCTTATCTTGAGAAATCGCCAAAAAAGGAGCAAAAAAGACGGATAATACAACAAATACTCTTTTTGAAATAGTATTTAACCTTATTTTCCACCTAAGTAAAATATTTATAATGAATGAAAAAACGAATTTTTTACCCATGCATCATATATTATTGATAATTAAAGGAAAAAATAAAAACGGATTTCCGAAAGGAAATCCGTTTATGGTCTATTTTTTACCTCGGGTAGTCATGACCAAACCGATGACCAGCAGGATGACGCTAATAATCACAGGTGTCCAATTGGCTGTGCTGACCGCAATATCCATACCCAAAAAGCTAAAGCTTTCTGAATCTTGCATGGCCTGAATTCCAAAAACTACGGTGCCAATGGCTCCTAAAATCAATAATACTATTCCAGCTATTTTCATGGTGGGGGTTATTTTGTTTGGCCATTAATTTAAAACAAAATTTTGACAATGTGATTTAAATTTAGTTTTTGACAATAATTCCCTTTTTACGGCAGCTTCCAATAATAAATATCCATATCTTAAACTTGACCGCCGGCGAACAAAAACGTCCAACAAAGGATCATCCAGAAAGTGGGAAAGCCCAAATGCACAATATTTTGCCCCATTTGGATTGGTATGTGATTTGGCACAGGAGAAGATAAGACCAAACAAGCCCATACCATGTTAAAAAACTATATACTTATCGCTTTCAGAAATCTGATGAAATACAAATCCTTTTCTGCCATTAACATCATGGGAATGGGGATCAGTTTGGCCTCTTTTATCCTGATTACGGTCTTTGTTATCGACGAAATGAAATTTGACCGCTATCATCCGGAAGGAGATCAGGTTTTTAGATTGTATTCCCTGATGTCTTCGCCTGAATCGGGTGAAAGATATTCATCGATGGTTCAGCCGGTGCTTGCGACCAAGCTCCGGGAAGAATTTCCGGAAGTGGAACAGACCGCCAGAATCCTAGGTACCATTACAGAGAAGCAGGTACAGGTTGATGAAAAAATTTTCAGCGAACCCCGCGGTGCTTACGGTGAAGGCGGGTTGTTCGGGATTTTGGCAGTTCAAATAATTGAGGGTGATCCTGCTGACATTCTCAAAAAGTCCAATACCGTTGCTCTTTCCCAAAGTCTTTCCACCAAATATTTCGGTAACAGAAATGCCGTAGGGCAGACCATCAAAATTGAGAACATAGACCATGAAGTAACGCATATCTATCAGGACTTTCCTGAGCACTCCCATGCCCAACTTGATTTTTTGGTTTCACTCAATAGTCTGCCATGGTTGGAAGAAAGGATCAATTCCTGGACCTGGCATCAGATGTACACTTACTTTAAAGTAGTGGAAGGGACAAACGTGCCCGAGCTGGAATCCAAATTCAATGCTTATGTGAAGCAGGAAACCGACAAATTTCAGGAACCTTCCAACTCCAAGCCTTTTTTCCAGAACCTGCAGGACATCTACCTGGAATCATCGCATTTTCAATATGACCATGCCAGGATTGGCAATAAGGATACCATTTATATCCTGATGGCAGCAGCGGTCATGATCCTGTTGATTTCCTGTTTCAATTTTATCAATCTTTCCACGGCAAGGGCAGTCAAAAGAATGAAAGAAGTGGGCGTACGAAAGGTAATCGGCGCTCAGACCCTTCAGCTTAAAACCCAGTTTTTGATTGAATCCTGTACATTTGCATTTTTCGGGTTGGTGGTTGCATTGTTGATTTCCTGGATTTCACTTCCATACCTTGCGGAGCTTACGGGCAAGAATTTAAGGCTGCCCATTACAATTGAATCAATACTTGTTTTGTTGGGTTTCGGCCTATTATTGGGTATGATATCGGGCAGTTACCCTGCATTTATGCTTTCGTCCTTTAAACCCGCTGCGGTTATTTCGGGTGCAAATAAAGGAGGTCATGCTTTTTTCCGTCAATCCCTTGTGGTTTTTCAATTCGTCCTTTCATTCTTATTAATTATCGGAGCTTGGGTGGTCATAGACCAGAATAACCTCTTAAGCAATAAGAATCTTGGCTTTGACAAAGACACTTTGTTGGTGGTGTATGGGAGAGGAGTGCAAACCACACAATTGGATGTTATCAAAAATGAAGTGCTCAGCATCACAGGAGTACAGAATGCTACTTGGGGATATGGCTTGCCCGGTGATATGTTTGCCACTGATGGAGTACTGAATCCGGCAGGTGAACGGCTGAGTACAAAACTGTTTATGGTGGACTATGATTATATTAGGACGATGGGAATGGAATTGGTGGCCGGAAGGGATTTTTCTGTGGATTTTGGGACAGACCGTGCGAATGCTTTTATTGTAAATGAAACTGCCGCCCGCAATTTTGGAATGGGCAATCCCGAAGAGGCCATTGGCAGCCGGTTAAGCTGGGAACGCTGGGATGGAGATTCCACCAAGCACGGAGAGGTGATCGGCGTAGTAAGGGATTTCCACACAGGAAGCTTAAAAGAGAAAATCACCCCACTGGTCATGCAGATTGAACCCAATTTTTATTATACACTTACTGTAAAACTCAATACCGCAAACATTCAGGAACAAATGAGTTCCATAGAAAGAATATTCAAGGAACAGGTGCCTGATAGGCTGTTTTCCTACAGTTTTATGGATCAGAATTTTGAGAAAATGTATGTGTCAGAACAGAAGCTTTCAAAACTACTGGGCTTGTTTGCCGGACTTACCATACTGGTAGCCTGTATGGGTTTGTTCGGATTGGTAGAATACCACGTTCACCAAAGGGCAAAGGAAATATCCATCAGGAAAGTTTTCGGGGCCGATATAGGTTCCATACTGCTCAAGCTTACCCGTCAATATTTTATTTTGGTGTTGATCTCCTTTGTACTGGCCACACCATTAGTATGGTACGGAGCCAATAAATGGCTGCAGAATTTTGCCTATCACGTGGAGATTACCCCATTAATCTTTATCAAAGCAGCTATCCTTATCGGAGTGATCACTTTGTTTACAATCAGTTTCCAGTCCATAAAAGCCGCCCTCCGGAACCCGGCCAGCATTCTAAAGGGAGAGTGAAATCAGTGTCATATAAAAAAGGGATTGATAAGCAGATCAATCCCTTTTTTTCGTCAGAAGGGAATAGTGGGATTAGTTGAGAGAATGATGATTTTTTACTTTCATTGCAAAATTTTAGTTTGTCGGACCGAGTAATGTTTTTGAAACCAAGATTTAAGCGTACTACTCTGAGCGCTTCAACCGTTAGGAGTTAATTTTCCTTTGTAAATATTCTTTCACCGTTAGGTCTCTTCACGATCATCTGATTCTTTGCAGCATGAAATTCAAAAACAACTCCTGGTGCGATTTCGAATTTATCCTGCGCAATTGCTTCGAGAGGTGCTGCGGATTGACCGTGTGGTTGAATGAAAAGGGTAGACCCGTTTCGGGTGACTGTAAATATCATTGGCGCTCCCTCAATTGTATAAATGCCAACATATTTATCCAGGATCTCAGGGCTGACATATATGGATTCAAACTCAGGAATCTGGAACGGCTGATTGAAATAAATATCTGTTATGTCTTTCATAATATCGGCCACCGGATGAACCTTTGCATTCGTAGTATAAGCTATCGCCAGTTTTTCTTCCGGTAAGTAAGCCAGCCAGGCTCCATAGTTGTCTCCCCCTCCGGTGTGGCCATAGAAGGTCTTGCCCGCAAACTGAAAGGATTCCATTCCCATCCCTTCTCCATCCCTCATCGTTTTCATCAGCGTAACACTTTGCTGAGATATCAGTTTTAAACCAAACAGTGTCTCGATGAATGTGCACATTTCAAATGGAGTAGATATAATCGAACCGGCACCAAAAAGGATGCTTGGATGCATTTCGATATGCTGTTTCCAACTGCCTCCGAGATAAGAATAGGTTAGACTTTCGTTTTGGCTTACATCAATATTTCCTGTTGCGAGGTATGTATTCCTGAGTCCAATTTTTGAGCTGATTCTTTCCTTTAGTTCTTCTTCGTAGGTTTTATTGGTTAACTTTTCAATGATAAGACCTAATAGAAAATAGCCGGAGTTGCTGTATAAATGATCTGTGTCCGGCTCGAAATCCGGGGTGCCTTTAGCGATAAGGGCCAACATTTCTTCTTTCGTTATTGGAATCGTTCTAAGTGGGGATTTGCTGACTCCCTGCAAATCCTGCTCGCGCCTTATGTTAGAGATACCGCTCCGATGTTGGAGTATATGCCCGATGGTGATTTTTCCGGCGTTAGGGATCTGAGGGAAGAAATTACTGAGTGGATCAGTGAGCTTTAATCTTCCTTCCTCGTTAAGTTGAAGAATCATTACAGCGGTATACATTTTGGTGACCGAAGCTATCCGGTATCTGCTTGCCTCCGTCAGTGGATTCTTTACAGTTTCGCTGATCAGTCCATAGCCGATGGACCGGGAGTAAATAGCATTTCCTTCCGTGGAAATGACAAGTGTGCCCATCGCCTTATTTTTTTCTGCGAGCCGGTCAAAATATTTGTCCAGCGTGGCTTTGTCATAAATCTGGGCATTGCCTTTGACAAGCATCGTCAGTGACAATAAAGACACAAATAATAATTTAAGGAGCATAGTGAGTTGTTTTAATTTTGTTTTTAAAAGTACTTTGTATTTCAAAGTAAAAAAATATTACTTAGAAACACAATTATTTTTTGTTATTTATTATTGAAGCTGTTGTCTATTAAAGATTAGGGAACCCGGGCCATTTGTGGAATGGAGGAAATCCAAAAGAAATCCAAGAATCAGGGCAACTGATTGAACCTATATGTTTTTTGATATGACTAACCTAAGGGTTTTCAATTTTAAAAAAAATACCCGGAACAGGGTATTTTTTGATTGTGACTGGTATTGTCACACTTTCTGCTTTTTAAGCTAATTACCGCAGAGGCTTCCTGGATCCCATTTTGTATCAATTATGTACAGGTATTATTTTACTTGGGCAAAGTGGGCATGCTCTACCTTATCAAACTTCTTTACTTTATGGATGACCTTGTTCTTGGCATCATAAAAATCAATCTTGATGCCATCGATTTCCAGTTCGGTATATTTGACAGACCTGTCCTGATAGGTTGTCTCACCGATCAGCTTTCCCTCAGCAACAATCTTTATTAAGAACTCTTATATTTGTTTTGAAATCCAAGCAAGGAATTGAAACATAACATTTTACTCTTTTGAAGAGTATAATGGCGCCGTCTTGGAATTCCAATCCCGGAAGCCTGACTTCCAGGGTTTAATTTCTTCTGCATATGGAATTTAATCTTAATTTCGGTCAGCTTTTCATACATCAGTATCCATCGGATAAAAACAAAATCCTTAACGATGAAATAATCCTCGTTTATAATGGGGATTATAAATACACCGTTTGGGAGCCCGTGACCAGTTATGAAGAACCAGGTGTTTATTACTACCTTATTGGGTTCAGCCTCAAACATTACAGGTTTCTTCAAATTTTCCTTAAATATGAAGATGAGACCATTTATTTCCTTCAGACCCAAGTTGTTAAAGACCTGAAAGTCATCGTAGAGGACTTTTTTAACAAAATTTGAGCATTTCATTTTCATTTTATTAATTCATTAAGTACTTTTCATATATTACATTTGAAATCAAATCAGAGTGGAATGAAATTTCAACCTTATGAGTAATCCTAACAAACATGTTTTTAATCCTTTTGAAGACCGTGACCCTGATATTGTCTGGGCAGAAATAAGAAAGCAAAAAGGACCAAGAATTTCTCGGGAAGAGGCGATACGCCAGATGAAAGCTCTTTCGGATAAAAAAAAATAACTTTTATAGTTGAATATGTCTGATACAAAAACTGCCACCTTACCTGAAAACTTTTCAAATCCCTTCCTAGGTCCTGAAAGAGACAAACTATGGGAAAGGTTATATAAAAATGCCAAACACGTTTTCAAGGCGGATCTGCTGAAACGGGCAAAAGACTTGAAAGGTAAAAATCGACCTTGAAGCATCATTCTCCTATTTTTAATCGCTCCACTTTTAATTTCCAAACTGCACAAAACCGCTTAAGACTTTACGATAAATTTGCGGAAGCCCTTAATTATAGTTGGGTATTCATCTTTAATTTCCTTAATATTCAATATGTCCAAAAAACACATCCCAAATAGTTTTGACGATCGAAATTTACCAAAAGGAGATATCTCTCTGGAGAGGTCATTGGAAATCGATCGCCTTATGGAAAACAGAATTGAAAAACTTAAAATCGTTATCCGAGAAAACACTGATCGTATTTTCAAGAAGAAGATTTCGAATGATTGTTGATTGATAAGTAAGATTTTATCAATTTTTTTAACCATTAAGAATTTGAATGTGGCTTTAGCCCATTCACATATAGCCTCCAACCCTTTATCACCAACTTTTATCAAAATAATAAATCAGAACCTTATATTAGGGAGGTTCAATGTACGATATCGAACCCTCTGATTTTAATTTTTGGAATAACCCTTAACCCAGATTCATAGGTAACATAACCCATGACAACCCACAAAAAAATGGAAACTCACGAGCAACACTCAGATTTGATAAAAACTGCCAGGATTGCCGGCATCTGGTATCTGGCCCTGGCGATTACCGGGGTATTGGGATTTTTGGTGTTTCATCCACAGCTGTTTATTTCAGGAGATCCTGAGCAAACGCTCAAAAACCTGGCTGACAGGGAATCCTTTGCGAGGGGAAGGCTTTTGTTGGAAATTGGCGTTGTGGGCTCGCAGGCAATGGCTGCTGTTTGGTTCTTCAAGCTTTTTAGAAATATCAACCCAGTGGCAGCTTGGGCAACGGGTATTTGGGGGACAGTAAATGCGGTGGTTATTTTAGTAAGTGCGATTTCTATGGGAGTTGCCATTAAGATTGCCAATGGCACAATATTGACTCCTGACTTTAAACTTGCGGCCATTCATATTTTGGAGCAGTTCAGTTCAAATGCTTGGGGAGTAGGAGGGCTGTTCTTCGGGCTTTGGCTTATACCAATGGGATATACTGTTGCGAGTTCCCAGCGAATGCCCATCTGGCTTGGTCGGGTGTTAATGATAGGTGGCATGGGATATATCCTGAACACTTTCATCAGTTACGCTGGCGTTTCTTCCAATTGGGTGGACCTCCTCGTGATACCGGCTACAATCGGGGAATTTTGGATGATTGGGTATTTGTTGGTTTTTGGAATACGCCCTTCAAGATGAAAGAATTTTGTTATATTATTCTCACTATTTAAAATAACTCAACAGAAGCATAACCTCTGGTTTTTAAACCCCTAAATTCTGAATTATTATGAAATCCAAAAAAGAAAAGACTCAAAAGTATAATACAGAGAATCCTTTTGCCAATGCCAATACTACTGAAGGAAGGGGAAAAATTTGGGATTCTCTTAGAAAATTGGCTAAACCAATTTCAAAGGAGGATTTCCTAAGAAGGCTAAAAGAAGCTGGGGCATAGTTAGAGATTGCCACGTCGCACAAGGACTATTCAAAATACCAAAGTTCTCCAAGTGCTCCTCGCAATGACGAACCACCTTCATCCTTCATCCTTCATTCTACATCCTTTCTCCCTTTTTCAATCCCTTATCCTTCACTCTTCCCCCAATCTAAAAAATCTAAAATTCTGTTCCTTCACCCTTCACCCTTCATCCTTCCCTACCTACCCAAACCTCAACGTAAACACCGTCTTCTCCCCGACCACAGACTCTGCCTCAAGGCTGCCTTTGTGCAGGTTCATGATCTGCCTGGAGATGGCAAGGCCGATGCCGCTGCCTGTTTTTTTTGTTGTGTAGAAGGGGACAAAAATCCGTTCGATGGCTTCGGGTACTATTCCTTCTCCATGGTCAATTACCTGGATATATGGGACGGATTGGCTGTCTGTACCTGCAGATAGTATGATGGTCCTGTTTACTGCCAAGGCCATGGCTTCTTTTGCGTTTTTGATCAGGTTGATCAATATCATCTGTATCAGGTCAGGATCTGCAAGGATTTCCAGATCTTTGGGCTGCAACTTGGGGATAAGTTTGATATCTGCTTTGGTCAATTCTTCTTTGAGCAATACGCAGATATTTTCAAACATCTGCTCGACAGCAAACCGCTTGATGACCGGCTGTGGGATATTGGTATAATCCCGGTAAGCATTGACAAATTCCACTAATCCCGCACTTCGTTTACTGATGGTTTCCAGACCTTCGGACAGGTCCATGAAACAGTCTCTTTGCATGACAAGAATTCCGTCATCTTTTTCCTCTACATCTTCCTCCAAAATAGTCCCTAGGGAATTGGCCAAACTCGCAATCGGCGTCATCGAATTCATGATTTCATGTCGCAATACCTTGGTAAGGTTTTGCCAGGCCTGCAGTTCATTTTTCTGCAATTCTGATTTGATGTTCTGAAAGGATATCAGGGTCCAGCTATGGCCTTCCATTTTGAAGGAAGCTGATTGGACGTTGAGGTGTAGGTCATTATTGATCTTGATGGAAAAAGAGCCTCCTGGCTTTAATTGCAGCACATTCCGAAGCAATGCTCTGGAAAGTTTGCCCAAGTCATGTATATCTTTGAACTGGGGAATCTGAAGCAACTGCTTGGCAGCACCGTTGATGACACCGATTTTCCCATCATTGTCAAAGGATAGAATTCCGGTATTGATATGCTGAATCATGATCTGGAGAAACAGCATCTGCTCTTCTTTTTCTGCCCTGGTTTTTTTAAAGGCATCAATGACTTCGTTAAAAGACATGTTCATTTCACGGAATGATGGTCCCAGCTTACTGTCTTTAGTAAAGGAAGATGAAAAATCGGAGTAACGTATGGATTCCAAAAAACGGGTGATTTTTCTATTGGTGGTATTGACATAGGAAATCAGGTTTACAGTCAATACGAGCACAATCATCGAAAACATAATCCCTTGCAGGACAGATTGTTCTTTTTGGAAGAAGAAAACCCCTACATAGGCCACAGCCACGATCATTACGACTCGGATGATAAGGCCGACAGCAAATGATTTAAAGCCCATACCTCTCCAATCTTCTGTAAAGGGATGATCTTGTCAGTCCCAATTCCTCAGCAGCACGGGTAATATGGCCGTTGTGTTTCTGTAGTGCTTTTCGGATCAGGATTTTTTCCACATCTTCTATATTGAGGTGGTCCAAGCTGACCATTTCCTCCTGTTTTTCGGGGGCCATTTGTTTATGCATAAAGAGGTCTTCCGGCTGCAGTACACTGTGGGATGTCATGATAACAGCCCTTTCGATACTATGCTGCAGTTCCCGGATATTGCCGGGCCAATGGTATTTTTGCATTCTTTTGATCAGGGCTTCCCCTGCTTTGCGGATATCCTTGTTGTATTTTTTGGAGTAGATGTCTATAAAATGGTTTGCCAACAATGGTATATCATCCATCCTATCCCTTAATGGCGGCAAGGTGATTTCAATGGTATTGATCCTGTAAAGCAAGTCCTGTCTAAAAGTGTTGTCATACACCATGTTGTGGATATTCATATTGGTGGCAGAAATCAGGCGGATGTTTACCGGAATCACTTTATTGGAACCTACCCGGGTGACTTCTCTGTTTTGAATTGCTGCCAGTAACTTTGCCTGAAGGGGAAGAGGAAGGTTACCAATTTCATCCAAAAACAAAGTGCCTTTATTGGCCTGTTCAAACCGCCCTGCCCTATCTTCTTTGGCATCTGTAAATGACCCTCTTTTGTGGCCAAAAAGTTCACTTTCAAAAAGTGTACTGGTAATCGATCCCAAATCCACTCCAACAAAGGCCTCCCTGTGTCTCTTTGAATACCGGTGTATGGCCCGTGCTATCAGTTCTTTGCCGGTACCATTTTCTCCCAATATCAGCACATTGGCATCCGTGGCTGCTACACGTTCTATGGTTTCAAATACCCTGACCATTGGAGCGCTTTGGCCGATGATATCCTTGAATTTGCTGTCTATATCCTGATAAAGCTGTTGTTGTTGGTCTTTGAGTTGGGATATCTCCAGTTTGGATTGACGGAGTTGAAGTGCAGAGTTTAGGGTAGCCAGTAATTTCTCGTTTTCCCAGGGTTTCAGCACAAAATCAGTTGCTCCCTCTTTAATGGCTTTGACAGCGGTATTGACATCTCCGTATGCGGTGATCAAAACCACCACAGCAGAAGAATCCAGCTCCAATATCCTGTCCAACCAATAAAAACCCTCCTGTCCACTGCTGACATCCTTGGTGAAGTTCATGTCCAACATGATCACATCATACTGTTCGTTGACGATCAGGATCGGCAGCAAACTTGGGTTGGTCTCGGTATCCACCTGACCAAAATGCCGCTTTAAAAATATTTTGGCCGCTTTGAGCAAATCCTCATTATCATCGACAATCAGAATTTTTCCTGTTTTTTGTTCTTTCATTTGTGAGACGTGAGATATAAGACGTGAGATGTGAGATTCAAGAAGCGAGAAACGAGAAGCGAGAGCTAAGAACCAAGAGGCAAGAGCCAAGAGGCGAGAAACGGGAACTGAGAGACAATAGCGAGATAAGTTCTAAACTAATCCCGATTTCGACTGAGACCTAAATCTATCCTGATAGCTATTGGGACTAAGATCTAAAATCTACCTTCCTCCCTCATCCATCATCACCCACCTACTTCCGCCACTAATCTCGTACTTGGTACAACTTGTCCGCCGTGGCGGATTGTACTTCGTACTTTGTTCATACTTCTCTCATCCTTTCGCCAAACTTGTACCGAAATGATACAAACGGACAATGTTTTTCCAAAATCGGGCACTGGATTAAAATTACGCTATTTTTTCATTTTCAATACAAAATAAATATCAGGATCCATTGAGCCATTATCAGTATATTTTGGTCGCTGGCGGACAATTTTGTTCGAAAAAAAATCGGGTCTGATTCCCAAGATGCCTTATTTGGGTATTTTTGGCGGTTTTGTTCGTGGCATATTAATTGGCAATAACAGATCAACCGAATAAATGGAAATTACCGCAATGGATAGAAAGATTGAAAAAAAGACCTGGACCCCAAAGTTTATCGCAATTATAGCCGGTGGGACTTTATTGGTGGGCATTGTTTTGTACCAATTGGTATTTGCTGACTCCAGGTCGTCCATGAATGTCAATATGGAGCGCGTCACCATCGCAACAGTCAAAGAAGGTGAGTTTACGGATTATATTCCTGTCAGTGGCAATATAGAACCTGGGGAAGTTTTCTTTTTGGATGCATTGGAAGGAGGGAATATCCAAAAAATAGTCCGTGAATCAGGGGCTTTCGTCAATGCAGGGGATACTATTTTGCTCCTCTCCAATTCCAAGCTTCAGTTGGAGGTGATGGAAAGAGAATCAGGTCTGTATTTCCAGATCAACAACCTCAGACAAGTACGCCTGCAATTGGATCAAAATGACCTTAGTCAACAAGGTCAGCTTGCAGAGATCGACTATCAGATCAGCTTGTTGAAGCCTCAGTACCAAAGATTCAAGGAGCTCCATGAAAAGAAACTGGTCTCTGACAGGGAATTCGAAGAAGTCAAAGAACAATATGAATATAATGTCAAAAGAAGAAAATTGACCTATACGGCATATCGAAATGATTCTATGTCCCGGGTGGCACAAAAACGACAGCTGCGGGATTCTGAAAGCAGGATGAATCAGTCCCTTGATGGGGTAGGCCATATCCTGGATAACCTGGCTGTGAGGGCACCGATTACCGGACAACTTTCCACCGAACAAATTGAAGTGGGCCAATCCATCAGTGCCGGAGAGAGATATGGACAGATAGATATCCTCGATAAGTTTAAGGTCAGGGTGCCTATAGATGAACTGTATTTACCAAGAATTTATACAGGCCTTAAAGGAACATTTTCATTTTCAGGTGGCAATTATGAACTTGAAATAGGTAAAATATATCCCAATGTAAATGCAGGAAGATTTGAGGTTGATATGTTTTTCACTGATGAAGTTCCTACAGGAATCCGCCGGGGACAGACTGTCAGGATCCGATTGGAATTAGGGGAAAGCAATCAGGCCATCTTATTACCTACAGGCGGCTTCTATAAGGACACCGGAGGTAACTGGGTATTTGTCGTAGACCAACAGACCGGCAAAGCCGAAAAAAGAAACATTCGCCTTGGCCGCAAAAACCCCGAATTCTACGAAGTCATCGAAGGCCTGCAAGCAGGTGACAAAGTGATCGTCAGTGGCTATGAGAATTTTGGGAAGAATGAGGTGTTGAATTTGAAATAGCAATTTTGTCGGATGTCAGATGACCGATGACCGATGTTGGGTTTCAATTAATTAAAAAAGGTAGATTTTAAAATAATCGATTAAGATTAATAGTATTTTATTTTCATTGATTTGGTTTTGGTATTTTGGATTAAGTAAAATTCTAAACCTAAACCATAGAAATCATGAAATTTAAATTTGAAAAACTGACCATTTGGCAGAAGGCCATGGATTTTGGAGAGGAGATATTTGAAATGAGTTCGGGATTTCCAAAAGAGGAAAAGTATAACCTGATTTCCCAGATCAGGAAGGCTTCCGATTCTATTGCTTTAAATATTTCGGAAGGTTCAATAGGTCAATCAAATCCGGAATTCAAAAGATTCTTAGGATTTGCTATTAGATCACTGGCTGAAGTAGTTACATGTTTACACAAGTCCAAGTGAAGGAAATATATCAGTGAGAGTGATTTCAAAATGTTTTATGACGAAGCATTTTATCTAATGAACATGATGAATTCCTTCAAATCAAAAATCAAATAAATTATTTAAAATATTACAATGAAATTATCTGTCATTCGACGCTCTTCATAGCTAACAGAAACCCAGCATCGGTCATCGGTCATCCGACATCGGTCATTAACAACCAAGCAACCTTAAAACAAAAAACAACATCTAATTAAACAAGATCATAACTACCTCAATACAAACATCAATCACATGCAAAACATCATCAAAACCGTCAATCTTAAAAAACTCTACACCACTGAAGAAGTAGAGACCACTGCCTTGGATGATATCAATATTGAAATCAAAAAAGGGGAATTTGTAGCCATAATGGGTCCGTCAGGCTGTGGTAAATCCACGCTGCTCAACATCATTGGGCTATTGGATAATCCCGATGCAGGGGAATACCATTTTATCGAAAATGAAGTAGCGAGATTCTCTGAAAGACAAAGATCCCAACTCAGAAAAGGCAACATCGGATTTGTATTCCAGAGCTTTAACCTGATCGATGAACTCACAGTATTTGAAAATGTTGAACTTCCCTTGCTGTATTTGAAGACTCCCTCAGATGAAAGAAAAAGAAGGGTAGAGGAAGTACTGACCCGAATGGGAATCATGCACCGAAAAGACCACTTTCCACAGCAGCTTTCCGGTGGTCAGCAGCAAAGGGTAGCCATAGCCCGTGCTATTATAGCCAAGCCTTCTGTGATACTCGCCGATGAACCTACAGGTAACCTGGATTCTGCCAACGGTGAGGAAGTGATGAGACTTTTGGAAGAACTCAACAATGAAGGCACCACCATCGTGATGGTAACCCACTCTCCCCACGATGCCAATTATGCCCACCGTATCATCAACTTATTTGATGGTAAAGTGGTGACTGAGAATATCAGGGAGCAGTTTCATGTTTAGGAATAAGATCTGAGACACAAGATTCAAGACACAAGACACAAGATTTGGGAAAATAAGAAATATTAAGACCCGTCTCACTCAAAGGGATGTCTAGAATATTTGGAAAAGGAAAAGGAGGGATTTTCAAAACTTTGGAAATCTCTCTCAAGCTTTGGCTTTATTGACCTTCCTTGGTGATGAAATCATCTCACTTTATGATTTTCTAGAACCAATATTCAATTAAAAGATGAGGAACAATTACGAAAATAAAACTCTCATTCTTCCCAACCCCCACAACTCCTTACTTCCATACTCCCCAACTTCCCACCATGTTATCCACCTATCTCAAAATCGCTTTAAGAAGTTTTCGTAAGCACCGAATGACCTTCGGGATCAATCTTCTGGGACTGACTTTGGGACTCACTACTGTGATTTTGATCATGATGTGGGTGAAGGATGAAATGGGGATCAATAGATATCATGCACTAGGGGACAGGATTTATGCAGTATTTACCAATCATGACAACTCCACAGGTATTGTAACCATAGGAATCACACCTTCTGAAATGGCATCAGCCATGAGAACAGAACTTGCCCAAGTGGAAATGGCAGCAGCTTATTCTCCATTTATAGAAGATGTTTCTTTTGATAACGGAGGAGAAATACAAGTTGCTGACGGTTTGTTTGTAGATCAGGAATACCTGGATATGTTCAGTATTGAGTTTCTGGAAGGGGACAAAAATCAGGCTTTAAATGACATCAATGCTGTAGTATTATCAGAATCCACTGCCAATAAAATTTTTGGTTCTACAAATGAGGCATTGGGGAAATCCCTGAAATGGTCAGTGTTTGAATTTGGAAATGATGTTTTGGTGAGTGGGATTTATAAGGATTTTGGCTCCAAGGATGTGGATAAACCGGAATTTCTGTTGTCATTTCCTTATTTCAAGAATATGCTTGGAGATGGAGCCCATTGGGACAATTTCAATGCTGGGACTTACTTGCTGTTAAGAGAGGGTACAGATATTGATGCATTCAATTCACAGATTAAAGATTTTATCAAGGAAAAAGAAGCTGGAAGCAATGTAAGTCCTTTCGTTCAGGCCTTTGAGGACACCTATCTGTATGGGACCTATGCAGATGGAAAAATCGTAGGTGGAAGGATCAATTATGTATGGATTTTTTCGGCGATAGCTTTATTTATACTGATGATTGCTTGTATCAATTTTATGAACCTGACCACGGCAAGGACGATGAACAGGATCAAAGAAATAGGTGTCAAGAAATCTATGGGAGCAAGCCGTGGCGGCCTATTCAGTCAATTCATGATAGAAACATTGTTGCTTGCCTTTTTTGCAATGATTTCCGCATTGATTTTAGCAAAACTGTTGCAGCCGTTTTTCAATCAGGTATCTATAAAAGATCTAAGACTAGACTTTAATTTTAGTTTGGTCTTGATAATGTTTTCGATTTGGATATTGACAGGCTTGATGGCTGGGATTTATCCGGCAATTTATCTTTCAAAATTTAAACCTATCCAAATCCTAAAAAATAATATCAAAGGAAGTTTCGGAGAACTTTTGGCGAGAAGGGGTCTGGTGGTTTTTCAATTTTCAATTTCCCTTTTATTGATAATTGGGATCGTAGTGATAGGAAGGCAAATGTCTTATATTCAAAGTCAAAATCTTGGATATAACCAATCCAATTTGCTTCAGGTGAGTTCCTCTTCATTATCCGACACCCAATTGGAACTGTTTTTAAATCAGGTAAAAAGGTTGCCCGGTGTTGAAAATGCATCAAGTTTATCCCACCCCCTGATTGGATTGATGGCATCGACGATAGGATTGCATTGGGAAGGAAAAAACCCTGATGAACAGGTCAAATTTGAGAATATTAACGTAAACATGGATTTGATCGAAACCATGGGTTTTGAGATGTTGGAAGGAAGGTCATTCTCGAGGGATTTTGGGGATGAAAAGAGTAAAATCATCCTAAATGAAGAAGCTGTAAAAGTGATAGGTCTGGAAGAACCAATTGGTGCCACTGTCAATCTTTGGGGAAATGATATGGAAGTGATCGGGGTTTTGAAAAATTTCCATTTTGAATCTTTAAAAGAAACAGTAAAGCCGGCGTTTTTAAAATATGACAATTCATTTATGCAGAAGATTATCCTCCGGATAAACAGTGAAAATCAAGCTGAAGCTATTAAATCTGTTTCGGGATTATTTGAAGATCTTTTTGCTCAAAAGATGAATTTCAGCTTTATGGACGAAGATTTTCAAACCCTTTATCTTCAGGAGCAACGAGTATCCAAGCTTGCAAAATATTTTGGGGTAGTTGCTGTTTTCCTTTCCTGTTTGGGATTGTTTGGATTGGCGGCTTTTACAGTTGAAAACCGGAAAAAAGAAATTGGAGTGAGAAAAGTCTTGGGGGCTTCAATCAATTCAATTTTATATTTGATCGTAAAGGACTTTGTTCTACTTGTTCTGATTTCAATCTTGGCTATGATTCCCTTGGCATGGTATCTTTCCAATTTCTGGCTTCAGGATTATGCTTACAAAACAAACCTTAGCTGGTGGATTTTTGCAGGAGCAGCTGCTGTTGTCTTGAT
>NZ_JBGTCA010000113.1:0-4337 GCF_041749095.1 Aquiflexum sp.
AATTTTTCCGCAAAATCCGCCAAAAACTCCTTGAGCAAAACAAAATAGGTAGTTACCTCAAATACGCCATTGGAGAAATCTTCCTTGTCGAGATCGGGAGTGTGATTGCTTTGCAGGTAAATAACTGGAATGAAAAACGCAAGGACAAAATCAAATCATACAGCTATTTGCTGCGACTGAATGAGGATTTAGACCTGATACTCTCAGATGTGGACAATTCATTGAAAGGAGCAGAGAGAAAGTTAAAAAATTCAATTATTGTCCAGGAAGCTTTGGAAGCCAAACAACTATCCATATCAAAAAAAGAGAATTTTGATTTATACCTAAGTGAGTACCACCAGTTTTACATCATGATACAGGATGCAAAGACCTACACTGAGATGATGAGTGTGGGAGAGATTAATTTAATTGAAAATCAATGGATTAGAGATGCGTTCTCCAGTCTTGCTAATCACCGGGAATTCATAATGGAGGTAAATAGGATGAATACAGAAATTCAAATGCAAAACAGTCAATTTTTCGAAACCTATGTTCGGTTTCGATTCGAAAATGCATTAACAGATTCTACCATTTCCCTTCCTTCTTATGATTTCCAAGCCATGGCGGCAGATGAAAAGTTTATCAATAAAATTTCCAAACAGTCTAGATCCTGGAATGCAATTTTAGAAATGTTCAAAGATTACAATTCGCAAGGGCTACAGATCCGGGATTCCGTTCAATCAGAACTCAAAAAATTCCATTTAAAAGGTTTTCAATAATATGCTATTTCTCCTCCGAAAAATCCGTCGCAAGCTTATGCAAAAGAACAAGTTCACTACCTACCTGCTCTATGCCATTGGTGAGATTGTGCTGGTGGTCGTTGGTATTCTGATTGCGGTGAGTATTAATGATTGGAATCAAGGCAGAAAAGATGCTGTATTACAAGAAAAAATCCTTCAAAGTCTTAGAGATGATCTGAGGTATAATCTCATTGAAATTCAAAGAGTAATGTTCGAAGATTCCGTTCAGACAGTGAAAAACCGTTTGCTGCTAAGTTTAATGTTTGATCCACAATCAAAATATAATGACTCGCTGCAAACATATTTTGGCGAAATCAGCAGGTATGATGTATTCTCACCTCGAAGAATGGCCTATGAGGCCCTTAAAGTTAAAGGATTGGAAATCATTGAAAGTGAACCATTGCGCTCAGAGATCATCAAACTGTATGATGAAAAGTATCCTTTAAACGCATTGATGCTTGATTTACGGAAAGATTTGCACATCAATTCCGTCAACCTTTATAACAAAAGGTTCCTCACAATGGAAAAAGTGAACAATAAGATACCGATTGATTTCGAGCAGCTCAAAAAGGATCAGGAGTTCATCAACAGCCTTTCTTATATTGCTGCTGAGGGTTCAAACTTTGTCCGACACCTCAATAGTATGAGAACCCAAACAAAAATTGTTATGGATAAAATCAGTCAGGAGCTACTGAGATTGAGCGAGTAGCTAACTAAATTAGCTTAAATCACCAAAATATAAGACTATTATGCTCTTCCCTCTTCGAAAAATACCTGAAACACAAGTTGACTGGATTCAACGACTAAACAGATTTTCCATTGGTGAAATCCTGCTGGTCGTCATCGGAATTCTTATAGCCTTACAAATCAACAATGCAAATGAGGCACACAAGGCAAAGCAATCTGAACAGGTCGTTTTAAAAAATCTTATCCAAGATTTGAGAGCAAATTCGCTCGCCTTCAATGATAATCTTGATATTTTAAGTAAAATTAATAACCTACATCAGATACTTTATGAAATCGGCGTCAAAGGGATGGACTCGGAAATTGAAGATCCCAATCTGATCAGGCGACTGATCTATTATAATCCCATAGCAATTAAGAATGATCCTTTTGTTGCTGACAAAATATCAAATGTGTACATCAGAAAAGAGATAAACACTTACTCCAGGTACTTAAAAGATCTGATCCAAAAAGAACTCAAATGATGAAATCAAGCATGACCCGAAGCGACACACAGAGGGATGATTATATTCCATGCGAAGATTCCATGTGGCAATTAAAAAACAAAATATAAACACATGAAACGAATCCTATCCACCCTCAAAGAAAAATGGCCGGAATACATCCTCGAAATTATCGTGCTGATCATCGGTATCTGGGGCGCCTTTGAGCTGTCAAACTATGGGGAAAATAAAAACCGCAAGAGGGCAGAACTTGAAATCCTGAAGGGATGCAAAACGGAATTAGTGACCGACTTGGCGGAAATCAATTTCAATATGGATGAACTCAGGAAAAGCCAGAACGCCTTAAACCTAATCCTTGAAGTTTTGGAAAATGACGGTTCCTACCACGATTCCCTGGCTTCTCAATTCATTTATACACTTTTACCCCTCCATTTTGTCCACTCGACAAGTTCCTTCGAAACCGCTAAATCCAAGGGATTAGACATCATTTCCAACACCGATATCCGAAATAAGCTGATCGCTGTCTACGATTCTCAATATGATTTTTTCCTAAAAGCGGAGGCTGAGGAATTGGCCGAAGTACAATACAACATGAGGCATATCCTGGCTAGACGATTTGAATCAGGATGGAATTATTCGGGGAAAGATACTTTTGAAGGAAGCATGATTCCATTGGATTTTGAATCCCTCAAAACTGACCAAGAATTCATTTACTTTATCAAAACCCAACAGAATCGTACCCGGTCCTATGTTGGTTACTTTTATGAAAACCTGAGGAAATCGGTAGCATCCATGATCCATGATTTGGAGATCGAAATAAACAGGCTGGATAGATGAAAAATTCCTTAGCCAACTGATAAAACCAAAACATTTAACTGATTTACTCATGTAAAAAAATCAGTGAAAATCTGCCAAATCAGCGTTATCAGTGTGCCATTACAAACATAAATTGCAATTCTATAAAATCCCTGCCAGTAATTTTTTCAACAATACTTGCCAGAAAAATATAGCTGAATTGCTGTATTCATACTTTTCTCTCGGCTGGGCCAGCATAGAAGGATGGTATTTGCGCAAGTCTCCATTGTCGGCCATTTTGGTTTTGTCCCAATACTTGCCCATGATATCCTGATAATCCGGCAACCCATTGGTCTGGGTAAGCAATTGCCAATTTAAATATGGAGCTTTTGAGTGGTTATGGCGATCACTTACCTATCTAAAGCTACAGCCTTTTAGAATGTCACATGCTCATCCGGTGGCAATGCAAGAAAAATGAAAAGGCATATGTTCAGATATTTAAGTTTTTATTTGGTTTATAAATTCTAACTCCAGGCTTTTCTTAAAAATCTTACCCAATTTCCGAACATCACCCCTTCCACATCTTTGGTACTGTATCCTCTTTTCCTCAAAAGCGAAGAAATGGTTTGTAAATCTGCAATAGTTTCCAAATCATAAGGACATTGTTCCCTACCAAAAGCACCGTCTAAGTCTGAACCTATTCCTATATGATTGGAATTCCCTGCAATCTGACAGATATGGTCCATATGGTCAATGACTTTTTCAAGATTGCAATTCATTCCTTTTGGTGTGGATTTTCCCCTTTCCCAGTTGGGCACCATCATCCAGGCATCCAATGCTCCACCGATAACAGCACCTCTTTCAATCAGGACTTTAATCTGTTCATCTGAAAATTGGCGTTTATGAACCACCATTTTCCGGCAATTACTGTGGCTTGCCCAAACATGGCCATTAAAAATATCCATGGCTTCCCAGAAACTGTCATCACAAAGATGGGTTGCATCCAAGATGATGTTCATCCGTTCCATCTCTTTTAAAAGTTCTCTGCCATCTTGCCCAAGTCCTCCTGAGGCATCAGTTCCGTTGGCATATCTCCCTGGACCATAGTGTGCTGGCCCTAATGCTCTCAGTCCATTCTGATAGGCTTTTTCAAGATAATTTAAGTTGACTATAGAATCCGCTCCCTCCAAGGACAGGATATATCCAATGGGTTTGGTACTCCAAGGCAACTCGTGCATCCAAAGTTGGAGATGCTTTTCGAGACTTTCTAGATCTGTGACCTGAACCATTTCTCCTTCCTCTTCCATGGCCTTATACCAAGCCAATTGTCCCTGCGTCTGGGCCCAGGCCTGTTCAGCAGAATGCCAGCCTGGTAAAGGATTCCCCTCCTTCACATACCTTGCAATCTGAGTAGCAACTACCAATCCGATATTTCCTTTCCTTAATTCGGGAAGCGAAACGACCGCATTGCCCCTATCGGGCTTGTCATTTTGCCCTTTCTCCCTTTGGTTGATTTCAGCAACAGGTCTTTTGAGGTCCCTGTTCCATTCAAGGGCATTCATACTTAGGTCGAGAT
>NZ_JBGTCA010000114.1:0-6424 GCF_041749095.1 Aquiflexum sp.
GAAATACAGGAAAGCACTTTTTGCGTTTGACTGGAGTTTCGGGATTATTTATGCGGTGTTTTTGGAGCCTTCCGGTGCAACATACTCAGCTACCGCCGAAGAATTCATTTCTGGCTCTCCCCTTCCGCTTACCGATGGGGCCATTGGTCCGGATGGCGCCATGTATTTTATGACAGGAGGTAGAAGGCTTCAATCTGATGTTTATAGAATTTATTTCGATGGAGATGTTGATCAAAAAAGCACAAATATCAATTTACCGGAAGCCAACCAAATCAGAAGACAATTGGAAGAGTTTCACACAGGTGGGCCAAAAACCGGTGCAGTTGATTTCCTTTGGCCTTATTTGAAGCACGAGGACAGGTTTATCCAGTATGCCGCTAGAATAGCCCTAGAGCATCAACCTGTCAAGGAATGGGAAAGCAGGGCTTTGATGGAAAAAGATCCCGAAACGTTGACCCAATCTATGATTGCGCTTACAAGGAATGGGGATAAAAACCTTCAGCCAAAAATTCTAAAGGCATTGATTGAGATTGATTTTAACAAATTGAACGCAACACAAAAAGTGAATTTGGTCAGGGCAATCGAACTAAGCCTTTTCAGGCAAGGAATGCCTTCAAATAATCTGAGAACCGAACTTGTCAATTTCCTGAACCCAAATTTCCCTGCAAACGACAATTATATCGACAGGCTCTTGAGTAAGGTTTTGGTCCATTTGAATGCTCCTGAGACTGTGGAAAAAACATTGGCCTTATTGAAAGTGGCCAAAGATGATGCGGATTTTCAAAAGAATTTCACCTCATCCTCAGATCTGATTTTGAGAAATCCCCAATATGGATTGGATATCGCAGACATGTTGGCCAATGTCCCTCCTGCCCAACAAACCTATTATGCGACCGTCCTGGGAAATGCCAAAACCGGTTGGACCCCGGAATTATGGGAGGAATATTTTAATTGGATCAAAGATTCTTTCAAGTATAAAGGCGGGAGAAGTTATGTGGGTTTTATAGACAGGGCTAGAAAAATGGCGCTTACCCATGTCGCTGATGATAAATTCGATTATTACAATGATCTCTCCGGTGCGTCCCTATTAACCGGAAGTGGAAATGACCTGGTAGTCTCCGATATTCAACCCCAGGGACCGGGAAGAAACTGGAAGGTGGAAGAAGCATTGCCCTTAATGGATGATCTCAAAGGAAGGGATTTGGTTAAAGGCAAAGCCATGTATGCGGCTACCTTATGTTTGTCCTGTCACACCATGCAGGGGGAGGGAGGAATTGTGGGACCTGATCTGACACAATTGGGAACAAGATTTTCTCCCAAAGATATACTTGAATCCACCATCAACCCCAATGCAGTCATCAGTGACCAATATGCCGCGACTATTTTCTACTTAGCAGATGGCAGTTCGGTATTGGGGAAACTGATCAATGAGGACAAAGAGAAATATTTCATTTCCCAAAATCCATTTGATCCGCGGACCATCAGAGAAATCCCGAAAAAGGATGTGACAAGCAAAAAATTATCAGACATATCCATCATGATGCCCGGGCTGATCAACAGACTGAATGAAGAAGAATTGAAAGATTTGATGGCTTATCTGATTTCAGGTGGCAACTCGGATCATGAGGTTTATCAATAATCTGTCATTCGGAGTAATAAAAATTGGCATTTACAGAAAGGGAAATGACATCTAAGTGTAGTCGGTATCAATAGGAATGTGGCTTTAGCCCATTCATAAACAAATGCAAATACCAATAGGCTTTAGCCAAAACAGAAAAGTAAGATATAAGGTTGGCGGTTATGTTTGGCTAAAGCCGGGGGGGATCTGGCCTCTTTTTTTCCTCCCGCTAAAGCAGGAGGCAATTGATTGGAAAGCATTAATTACTTTGCATTTATCAGCATGACGGCCGCTCCGATTACGTCATTGTAGACACGAGGTACTGCCTGCCCCGTTGACAAACGAGAAGGAAGGGTGACATCTAAAATTCAATTATAATTAACATTTCACTATTTATTAAAAACACATGAAAATCATACAGCTAAATCTAATAATATCATCAATTATTCTAATTACCTCTTTAGGTTGTTCTACAAACTCAACTTCCGAAAAGAGTACTGAAATCATTGAAGTTGATGAAAATGATGGATTCGTTTCTATTTTCGATGGAAAGAGTCTTGATGGATGGGAGGGGGACTCAGTTTATTGGAGCGTAAAAAATGGCATTCTCACAGGAGAGATAACTCCTGAAACCATTGTGAAAAACAATACTTTCCTGATTTGGAAAGGAGGTGTACCGGCTGACTTTGAACTGAAACTCGAATTCAAAATCAGTGAAAATGGGAATTCCGGAATCAACTACAGGAGCGAAAGATTGGAGGAATTGCCCTATGCCCTAAGGGGATATCAGGCAGATATAGATGGCAAAAATTCTTATACAGGCCAAAATTACGAAGAAAGGAAGCGGACTACTTTAGCCTACCGGGGTCAAAAGACAAACATCCAACCCCAAGACACTCCCGGGGCATTGAGGGATAATGTCGAGAAAAACGCATGGAAAGGACTAATGGTTGTTGAAAACATAGGTGATCGGGATTCTCTGAAAAATCTGATCCATGCAAAGGACTGGAACAGCATGCACCTGGTCATTAAAGGGAATGTGCTGCAGCATTATGTCAATGGAGTATTGATGAGTGAAGTGGAAGATAATGATCCGGTCAACAGGAGCTCAAAAGGATTTTTGGGGGTTCAGGTTCATGTGGGACCTCCCATGAAAGTAGAATTCCGGGATATTTATTTGAAGGAAAATTAAGCCCATTTTATCATATTGATAAAAAATGGAAAACCTGACAGGTTTATTTACAGGAAAAACATTTAAAACACACTTTGCTGTAAAAACCTGTCAGGTTTCGATCCTTCTGAAATAACTTGAAAAGGTGGGTTTAGCCCATATTCCTTAATTTCTAGGATTATTATAAATCGGAATAGTCAGTTGGATAAAGTAACCTGGTATCATTCCTTGAAACAGTATTTTGGTATTCCTCCATTACTTTCATTCTATCCCAATCAGGGTCAGACCCAAATGCTTTCCATTTGGCATCCCTTGTCTCCATATTGGGAAAAGAAGTCATGTACATCAGATTTGGCATTTGGGCACCTGCCAAAGTCTCAGCAAAAAACACAGGGTTGAAATCCAGTTTGAAGAAAATGTCAATTTCTCCTTCATTGAACATTTTTACTTTTTGCTTGTAAAGTCTTTCTGTAGCTGCTTCATAACTTCGCAGTTCATATACCTGCTCTTTTTTGGGGCCTGTTACATTTGATTCTTTAAATCTTGGCATGCCTTTAAAAGCCTGAAGCAATGCTGTTTCAATTTTTTTATAGGGCGGTTTGTCGTGGGTAGCATGGATATAAGAATTTCCCGCCTCCAGATACTTATTATCTTTTTCAAGTTTTGAAGGTATGGCCAGATATTGCTTCATTGATTTATAGGGAATAAAAACATATATTTTTTTACCCGCATCAGGCTGTGAGGAGATGGGTTTGAAAACACCCACTTTTCCAACACCATTTCTATGTAAAGCAGGAAGAAGGGCATTCTTTAGATAGTCGTCTATCTGGTTTTCCTGGTCTTTATTTTCAATATGGTAGGTCCTCATTTCATATATATCCCGTTTGGAACTTTGGGCGTATAGATCGGACACCATCAAAAAGTGTATCAATAATAGTATGATAGGAAGTAATTTGACTAGTTTCATTTTTATAGATTTAAGGTTAATCTTCTGTCAAATTATAGAATTAAAAAAAAAATGGCTTGTCAATAAATGATAACCTGAAAAGTTATTTTATGGATGGGAGAATTGTATCAAAACCAATATCTGTTTCACATTTTAACCTCCACTTTTCGGATTTAACTTTCCATTTAAACAACATATGTTGCATTGGCAAAATTCAACAGCAACTCAAAGATATTTGATCAATAAATTATGTATTTTACCTGATATTAAAAGAATTGTAATGTCAATCCCTTTTCAAGAGATTCATTTCAACTTTAAACTGAAAAAACAAGATAGAACAGGACACATTAGTAATTTATTGATGGTAACTTATTTTTTATTTACCTAAAGATTTTAACTTATGAAAAACCCCTTGTGGAAAGACAAGATATCAAATCCTCAACAGCTAGGCGGAATAGAAACCTCAGTTTTGGACAACGGTCCCGGTAAAGGTGTTAGGATTGCCTGGGTTAATACTGGGACTGGATTGAGATATAAAATTGTGTTGGATAGGGGAATGGACATTGCAGATGCTTTTTTCAATGCCGGCAGTTTGGCCTGGATCAGCCATGCAGGGGTCGTGGCACCTCAACCCTTTTCCAATAAAGGAATCGATTGGTTGCGGACTTTTGCAGGAGGATTGCTGACCACATGCGGGTTATCCCATATCGGTGGTCCTGAATCTGATGAGAATGGCTCAAGGGGGCTTCATGGAAATTACAGCAATATTCCGGCAGAGATTGTATCAATCCAACAACCAGATACTATAAACGGGAAACCGGAAATGAGCATCACAGGCATCATCAGAGAGACGACGACTTTTGGGCCAAGTATAGAATTGAAAAGGACAATCTCCGGAACACTTGGCCAAGCCAAGTTGAAAATCCATGATGAAGTTACCAATAGAGGAAATACTTCAGCACCCCACATGCTATTGTATCATATTAACTGCGGTTATCCCCTGATTGACGAAGGCACTGATATTATATGGCGAGGCAAATGGCAATCCATGGACAAAAATCCTGAAAACAGGATTTTTAATACGGACAATAATTATAAAAAATGCCCTGCCCCCATGGATGCACACGCCGGGTTTGGGGAGGATGTTGCATTCATTACTCCTCAATCAGATCAAGATGGGAATTGCACCTGTGGATTTGTCAACCAAAATCTAGGAATCGGCCTGTCCATAAAGTTCAACACCAACCAACTCCCATGGCTGATCAACTGGCAGCATTGGGGAAAAGGAGAATATGTCACCGCCCTGGAACCTGCCACCAATCCACCAATTGGACAAACCAAAGCACGAAATGAAGGCACCTTGATCCAATTGGCTCCTGGTGAAAAAAGAGTCTATAATCTTGAAATCAGTGTTTTGACCGAAGAAAAAGAAATAAATAACCTGATCAAAATCAATCACTGATATCGGTTTCAATATCCACAAATATCCAACCCGCCTGCCTTGGGCAGGTATCAATTAATATCGAGAATGTATCAAAAGATAAGATAGTTGTAAGAAAATATCCATTAACCAAATAACCAATAACAAGAAAAACATGAGTTTGGCAAAAAAAGCATTAGAACAAGGAGAAGGAATCCTCAGACTGGCCCCGACCTGGGTGCCCAGATCTTTTTGTGTACCCGGAAGAAGAATCAAACTCCACCCCGATGATTATTATGTCCTAGGTGGAGTCAGAGGAGGTATCGATGAAAGATGGCTTTCTTCCACGACACCGGCCCAAAACGGTCCTTTGACAGGAAAAAATGAAGGACTGAGTCCGGTTGTCTTTCAGGATGGAAATGAAGAAAAACTGTTTTTGCTCAAAGATGCCATTGATGAACTTGGAGGTGAAATCATCGGCGACCGTATTTGGAATCAGTATAAAAGCTGGCCCATGTACTCCAAATTTTTTGACAATATGGGGCCTCTCCCCCACCATATCCACCACAATGATGAATATGCAGCAATGACGGGCCAAAAAGGAAAACCTGAAGCTTATTATTTTCCGCCGCAGCTCAATAATCATGGCGGGAATTTTCCATACACCTTTTTCGGTATTGCACCGGGAACCACCAAAGAACAGATCAAAGAATGCCTCATGAATTTCAAAAAGGGTGACAATAAGATCACCAACTTTTCCCAAGCCTTCAAATTGGAACCCGGTACAGGTTGGGATGTCCCTCCAGGAATGCTGCATGCCCCGGGCAGTCTATGTACCTATGAGCCGCAAAAAGCTTCGGACATTTTTGCCATGTACCAATCCTTGGTCAATGAAGCAATCATTCCGGAAGAATTGCTTTGGAACGGTACTCCAAAAGACCGAATAGGCGATTATGATCTCTTGGTGGAGGTAATAGACTGGGAACTGAACACCAACCCAAATATTCTGGAAACCCGCTTTATGGTCCCAAAACCTGTATCCGAATTGGAAAGTATGAAATCGAATGGTTATATTGAAAACTGGATCTGCTATCTATCCCATGATTACAGCGCCAAGGAACTGACTGTATTACCCGGACAAACAGTTACCATTACTGACAATGCCGCTTATGGTCTGATCATGATGCAAGGTCATGGAAAAATGGGTGATCGGGACATTGAGACTCCTGCTTTGATACGGTTTGGCCAATTGACCCACGACGAGTATTT
>NZ_JBGTCA010000115.1:0-5299 GCF_041749095.1 Aquiflexum sp.
GTATCTCCTTATGATATTCCGAACTATCGCAAATGTCCTGATGAGTATGTGCATAAGTTGGAGGAAAGGAGGTATAGTGTAGGTACAATCAAGGCCTATGTGCCATTATTTGAAGAGTTTATAAATTATTTTCCAAACATGGCAATAGAAGACTTAGGTGAAAAAGAGGTAATGGAGTTCTCTAGGTTTCTGGTAAATGAAAGGAAAGTTTCAAGCTCGTATCAAAACCAAGCAATTCACCCCGTAGGACAAATAGGGTCATGACATAAATAATGTATATATAGTTTGGTAATGGTAAATATTTCCTATGTGTGATTTAAGAGATTTTGTCCAACGGGGTAAATGCCATCAAATTCTATTTTGAAAAAGTAAGAGGAGGGGAACGTAAATATTACCATGTTGACAGACCAATTAGAGAAAAAGCTTTACCTGAGGTGCTGAGTGAAGAAGAGGTGACAAAAATTTTAAGGGTAACCAAAAACATTAAGCATAAAGCCATCCTTATGACTATCTACTCGGCGGGGCTTAGAATAGGTGAATTGGTAAATTTAAAAATCAAAGATATCGAATCAAATCGCATGCAGATAAGAGTTGAGCAGGCCAAAGGTAAGAAAGATAGGTACACTGTTCTGTCACAAAGGACTTTGGAAATATTAAGGAGTTATATTAAGCAATAGACCTTTTGAATATTTATTTGAAGGTCAGGGAAGTACAAAGGAAATGCCCGTGAGGTATTCTACAACTAGTATTTCATCTTTTTTAAATAAGGCAGTAAAAAATGTGGGAATTGCAAAAAACGTAACCGTTCATACCTTAAGACATTCCTTTGCAACCCATTTATTGGAAAGAGGCACTGATTTAAGATATATACAAAGTCTTTTAGGCCACGAAAGCCCTAAAACGACACAGATATACACACATATTACCACTAAGGGTTTTGACCAAATAAAAAGTCCATTAGATGGGTTAGATTTATAAAAATTCTTTTAGTTTTATAGGTTATCTTTCCACAATATTACGGAAAGCATGCCAAATAGGATTGCTTTCCAATATTATAGAATAAAGCAAAACGTTAGGGGGCATGCAAGGAAACTAGCTATTCATACAATCAGTCTTGAAATACAGGCGATTTACGTATCTTTAAGTATAAAACTACTAGTAATGAAAAAGAAAGAACCTGTACCTTTAGACTTTGTAATTGATAAATTGACCAATTCTATCCTAAATACAATCTCTGGTGACAGTTTTGAAACAGAAATCCACAGATTAACCATAAAGGACCTAAAAAAGATCACAAATATAAACGGGTGGAATTTTAATTGGAAATCAGAATTAGCAGACAATTCAAAAGAAATCTACAAGTTAACCATAGTGAACAATTCTGATATTATTCAAGGACTTTTGAGCTTGACAATTGAAAAAGACCATGTTTTGGTGAATTTATTGGAAAGCGCACCGTTTAATATAGGTAAAGAGAAATTATATGAAGGTGTTGCAGGAAATTTAGTTGCATACGCTTGCAAAATTTCTTTTCAACAAGGTTTTGACGGTTATGTAGCATTTACGTCAAAAACTAAATTGATAAACCATTATGAGGAAACTTTAGGTTCGGTTCATATAGGTGGACAAAGAATGGTAATATCTGCAAAAGCAGCGAAATTATTGGTTGAGAGATATTTTAAAACATAAGGACTATGGGACATATAAAAGAGCCAAAAGGGGTAGATTTTATTATAGAAAGCAAACCTTTAACAGAGGAAGAAAGGAAAAAAATCAGTGAATTTATCCTTAAAGACAAAGCTAAACTTACTAACAGAAAGAAGCTTTCAAGGACAAGTAAAACACCGAAAAAGAAAGAAACCGCAGACTGAACAAAAAGCACGACCCCCTAACACTGTTTAGTATCCATGCCGGCTGAAGCGGTAATGGAAGTTTTCTGCTTCTTACTATCTTTAGTGCTGACAGAAAGTGAGGTGCGTATAAATCCGGCACGGCTAATACACTTACCGTTGGCATCAAGCTTAAAAATGAAACGAACAATTATCATATTACTATTTTTAACGAATGTTTCGTTTGCTCAAACAAATGAAAAGTTTCTGATTGACTTTATGCTTGGCAGTGAATTACTGACAGAAAATGTTTTAGATAAATACGTTCAATTTGATTTTTCAAATATTTGGCTGAAGACAGAAAACAGCAATGTTTATGGAATAATAGGAGATGAACACCAAAGAATAAGAATAAAGCTATTAACAATTATAAAAAAGCCAGGAAAAGATATTGAATACTCAGTTGTTGGGAAGTCAAATGTAAATGAAACAATCTGTGATTTTCAAGGCACAATAAGTTTGGTCGAAATTTATGAAGTTGAGAAACTCAATTATGGAGTTGACGATGAATTTGCAGAGGAGGGAATTATTTCACAAGGCGTATTAATTGCTGATTACAGTTTTAAAGAGAATAAAGAACAAACTCACAGTGGGGTTTTTAAAGGTAAACTTTATACCAAATGGTATTTGAATTCAAAGAATCAGATAGAATATGATAATATTGAATTCATTTCAGATGGATATTTTAATAATGCTTTTGTTGGAATTTGGGAAAGCTACTCAACAGATAAAAAGAAGATTTGTAATTGGGCTGACTATAGAGTGCCAAATGCAAATAAAGACTTTGATATTGGGGTTGGTGAATTTAATGTATCTGAGAAATATTGGAAGAAAGGATGGTTGGACATAGCCCTAAGTAATCAAATTCCTAACAATGCAATTGTAAGAAAAGAAGATAAATGTAAAGTGAAGGATTGGTGGGAATAAAGCCAGCTGCCAACATCACCTTGGATACAGCGGGCGGTTCTGAGTAAATTGAAAATTCAGTATCTTTAAGAAGTTCGGAGTAAGCTTGAAGGGTACGGCTCCGAATGCCCGCCGTCTCCAAGCTGAATCACGTCGTTCAATCAGATTGGCTACATTACAAGAAGAGTATTTACCTATTATCTGAGGAATTTTTAAACTCCTGACGTTCATAAAAATTTTCATCTTCCAGCTCATCGTCATTTAAGCCCTTTTCAGGAAAATAATTTTTAAAAACAGTTACCTCATATTGCCGATCTAATTTGGCTCCTTTACTGAATCTTTTGGTTTTGGTAAATGTACCGTGATTGATTTCATCCGTGAGCACTTTTTCATTTTCTTCATCCAACCTGACCAGTCCTATGGGAATGATCAAATGGTTTTCTCCATCTTTGTTCACAAATCCATGCGTTCCTTCATTTGCGGATTTATTATAAACTTCATGACCGTCCTCTATCAGGGATTTATCTACTTCTATATCCAGATAGACCACCCGTTTGGCTTCTTTATTTGCTAATAGTCCATCTACTCTTCCTACCGTGCGGTTATCGGCATCTTTTACTTCCCAACCCCTGACATCGCTGTCATCCGAGGCTACTTTATAATCGGAAAGTTCATCCAGGTAATAAAGATTTTTATTGTTTTCTGACATGATTCTACTTTTGAGGTGAGTTATTGTTCATTTTTTCCAGCAAATCGGCGGACTCCCTGAAGAAATTTTTGACATCTTCTCTTTGGTCTAAGGTAAGTACTTCAGGTTCTATGGCTGTTGCTGCGTTTTTTACTCCATTGGCTTCACTGGTCAGGCCTGGAAAAGCTTTCTTTTGCATATTCTGTAATACATTGGACAGAATGTCTGCTGATTTTCTGATAGAATTGGCATGGGTAGTTTCAAAAGGATCTCTGGTAATCTTATCTGCGTGACTTCTTACCTCATCTAAATCCTTTTGGATGTCATAGCCAATTTCATCTGCCATTGCACTGGTAGCATTGGTTAATCTTAAAAGGGCTTCATTGGTAAAATCATGATCAAGGCCCATCTGATCGGGATCATCTTTTATAAAACTGACGTAGGCGACTACTGTAGAATTATTCGGAGCAACCTGCCTTGTATCTGAAGATTGTTCAGTTGTTTGCTCAGTCCTATCATCTCGTCTATTGTCATCTTCATCACCACTAAAGGCAAATAAGTAAACCAGAATACCAATGACGACTAAGATCAAAAGTATCCAAGGCCATATAGGAGCTTTCTTTTCTATTTTTATTTCTGCCATTACAATTTTTTTTGGTTATTGAGGTAATTGGAATCAAAAATTGCTCCGATTGATCCTTGTAAAAATTCTGTTTAGAAAATCCGCTGTTAACTGCCATATACCGATATTAAAGTCCGTTAAACTCAAAATGGAAGAATGAAAGGAGTAACAGGATTGACCCGATTTGTGTAAGATTTTTCTCAATCCATCTCTTCCTTATTCAGGGATGTTAGAATCCTACTTCAATACCCTTGATTAGGACAACAATACGTTCTTTCTTAATCCATTATAATAGCTCAAATCAATGATAATACTAATTCAGTTTTTTCCGGATGTGTGAATGTTATGACTTTTTCTGAAAATGTGTAACACATTTTCTTTCAGTTGTTTTGAACTTTAAAATTGTTGAATACACGAAAATGCTAATTTTACAATAATAAGGAATGTCCAAAAAGCTGACATAGTTCAAAATTGGTGCAAATACCAATTAAAATGTGATTGGAGGCATTAGGCACCTACAAAACCTTTTTAATTGTTTTTTTTCTTGAAAGAATAATTATGACCTAATTCATAAAATGAAATAAAAATGTATACCGCAAAAATAATTCGCCATCGACACAAGCATCATCATTATATCAATGATGATTTAAAATCAGTTAAAGAAGAAACTCATTTTAAAATTGTTTTCTCCCATCCTCATGAAATGCTCGAATTTGAAAAATGGTGTGTATTAAACAAGGGCAAATATTTGTATGATAAAGAAAACAGCTGTCAGAAAGGAGATTTTCCCGAAATAGATATTTTTAAACAAGAGATATGCTGGTCGATATTATGACCTATTATCTGCTTCACGTCGCAAATTATAAATATCATTCCTCCATTCATCCTTATAAAGGGGAAGTATATATCAGAGATTCAGATTTATAACAATATATTAGAAAAAAAATAGCATGTCACAAAAAGGACAACATCATGATCAAACTGGGTTATTGTTCTTGGCAACCTTTCCTATGTATAAATTTCCAATCTTGTCCAAATGATAGCAGCAATCAGCAAATTTGAAATTCAAAATGGTCTGGAAAAGGAAGTGAAGGAAGCATTTAAAAACCGACCCGGATTTGTGGAGAATGCAAAAGGATTTGTAAGGCTGGATGTTTTAAGTCCATTAAACAACCCTTCGGAAATTCACCTGAT
>NZ_JBGTCA010000116.1:0-16932 GCF_041749095.1 Aquiflexum sp.
AAGTTTCTGATATGAAAAAGATCCAATATCTCTCATTGTTCACTTTCATGCTGTTTTCCTGCGAGGACGACATCAGCATAGATATCATCCGGGAGGAACCCAAGGTAGTGTTGCATGCCTATTTTGAAAAGGAAAAGCCGATGACCGTTGACCTGACAAGATCCATTCCCATTCCTAGTCGGGTCGATTACGATCGGGCCCTCTATTCCATTGCCTATGCCGAAGTAAAGGTGTTTGAGAACGACGCGCTGCTGGGAACCATGACCCATGAGGGTGCGGGAGTATATGTGTTGGACCAATTTCCCAGGGAAAATCACCTTTACAGTATTTCGGTGACGGCTAACGGCCTGCCTGAGGTGACCACCGATGTTGAGGTAATGCCAGCCATGCCCATAGTCAGCGATCATCGATATACTAAAAACAGCCCTTTAAACAACGGTCAGAATCCTTTGGTTGAGCATACCCTGACACTCAAAAATAATCCGGGTCAGACAGCATACTACAAAATCAGCCTGGATATCCGGGCCAAACATTATAAAAATGGAGATATTCAGAAAGAGGAAATCATCAACTTGTACAAACTGGCCTCCGGCAATCCGCTCCTGAAGGATTATACTTGCCTCGGAAACTGCTACGGCGATACAGGTATCAAGAAAGCGCTTTACTTCAGTAATGAAGCCTTTGCTGACAGCCCGGAAATCACATTACTACTGACAACGGATTACTTTCAGAATTATGAGGTAGTTTATTTTCCCAACGAAACTGTAAAAGTAGAATACGTACAATCCATCCGGGTATCCAAAATCTCAAAATCCATGATGGATTATTCCAGATCTATTTATGATAACAGCAACGCCAACCAGATTTTTCAGGAGCCAGTGACCATTTTGTCAAATGTAAGCGGTGGGTTCGGAATATTCGGTACACTCAGCTCGGTGGATTTACCATTTCTGTTCCCTGAATAATACATAACCTTTTATTTTATTCTAACCCAACTTTACCTGCTCCAGATACTTGGGAAACAGTTTGATTTTCTTATCATCATTGGTATTGAATAAAAATGGGTGAACATCAACGGCCATTTCTTTCATGTTTAATTTATTGCATTTTTCCAAAATAGATTGTTTCAGTTCTTCTGGGGATTGAATACCTATTTTTTGGGTCAGGTAAGCATAGTTGGGCTTAATGCCTTTACCAAGAAGATAAACAATGTCAAAAAAATCTCTGCCTTTGTTCCTTTTTCTATTGAGTACTGCAAAAAATTTCTGCGCAAGAAGTAAATCCAAAGGACATGAATTTATTTGGGTAAACACATCAAACTTATTGATGATGGGTTGGTCTATCTCATAGTTGAAATTTTGTGGCTCAGTGTCTAACTGAATGAGAATTTTCTCTTCCTTAAATTGGCTCAGGCCTTCTTTATACAACAGTTCAGGAATTCTAATATAACAATGGTAGGCTCCTCTTTTCACATTTTTTATTTCAACCTCATAGCCCAAATACTGAAGTTTGGTCTTTATATCAATACTGAGTGCATCGAAGTCATCCGAAGAAAGATTGAAATTGTCAAAATCCAAATCTTCTGAAAATCTTAAATTTCCATGAACAATCCGAAGACATGTCCCACCCAAAAAGCATAATTTTTCCGCATAAGCACTTTCGAAAATTATTTCAAGCAGTTTGTATTGAAGGTATTCCCGAAGCATAAAACGCTCAAAACCTTCTAACTCTTTCGGATAAAATTTGCGGATTTCCTCTAAGCTAAGCATTGATCTCAATATTTAGTAAATCTAATCTTCTATTGACAACCTGAGAGTTAAAAATTTTTTGATATTTCACCAATTTATCAAAATCCAAATATTTGTTCATCTGATCGGGATTTATCCTTAGCCCTTTGATATCTTCAATAGATTGTATGTTTTTGAAGTAAAAAAAGTCCAGAATAGCTTTCTCCGGTTCTGCCACTTTATAAGACCAATCTTGCTCTTTTATCAATTTATATCCAAAAAACAGGTTGGCCTTAATGTGTTTGTAGGCAAACGTCCCAATGGAAGTTTCATGATTGGCTGTATTTCTGGTGCTAACAGAGGTAACCATAAACACACCTTCGGGAATTAAGCCATAATAGGACAAGGCACTCTCCAAGGACACATAGGAAGGGGAATACATCGAGTTTGCCGCATGATAGAGATAATTTTCCTTTATTCTTTGGTCCGAAAACTTGTAATAACCTCTCCTTATTTTGGATATATATCCCTTGCCCTGCCATTCAACCAATCGTCTTTGATCGAAATCAGGAAAACGTTTTCTTATGTCCTTAATGGAGAATAAAGGAAAAGACTTCAGGGCTTCTCTTAACTCTAAATACTTCATATATCTTAAAAGTTTGTTAAAAATAACAATTATCTAATATATAATGCCAATTATGACCAAAAAAAGGATTTTAGATAATCATTCCCTCTATGATGTGAGTGGAAATACTCACATCGGCAATGGAGGATTTTTTTTTTCTAATTCTGGCTATTAGACCTCTCCTACCGTCGAGGTGACAAGGTAAAGTTGTTTGTTACTCTTGTGTGTCATTATATGATTCAAAAAACTTGGTCTCCACCAAATGAGAGTAAATTAACATAATTTCTTTTCTGAACTTTATCAAAAAATATTGAAAACACTCTATGTGGGTTTCAGGCCTTACTCTGCTCTCGCATCTCTGCTCTAATCCCCTTACTCACTCCCTTCATCCCTCTACCTTCATCCTTCCTAATATCCCCTTATCAGCCCACCATCCACAGCCAAAGATTGCCCTGTAATATAACTGGAGCGCTCACTCAATAAAAACACTGCTGCCGCAGAGAATTCCTCTACCTCTCCAAATCGCTTCATCGGCACGGAATCTTTTATTTTTTCCACATTTGGATTGCCTTCGAGCAAGCCGGTCAACCTTTCTGTCAGTGTAAATCCAGGCATGATGTTATTAATGGTTATGCCCATTGGGGCTACTTCATTGGAGAGGCTTTTTACCAGGCCAAGCAGACTGCTACGGACTGCATTGGAAGCAATAAGATTGTCCACGGGCTGTCTGACCGAAACAGAGGTGATGGTCAGAATCCTGCCAAACCCTCTCTCTTTCATACCCGGAAGAACCATCTGTATCATATCCGCCGCACTGACAAACATGGATTCATAAAACCTCCTCCAATCATCCAAACCAAAATCTCCAAAGTTACCGGCATCAGGACCACCGGTATTGGTGACCAGAATATCAATTGACCCAAATGCGGAAACCGTTTCATCAAAAAGCCGCTTTCTGTCTCCTTCTTTCAATAGATCCGCCTCTATGGTGATTACTTTCCCCAACTTTAATTTTTCAATTTCCGACTTGGCTTTTGCCAAGGCCGTCAGATTTCTCCCACAGATGGCTACATTGGCACCTTCACGGGCCAGTTCCACAGCCACTCCTTTTCCAAGCCCTTTGGATGAAGCCAATACCAATGCGTTTTTCCCTTTCAGTCCCAAGTCCATATCATCATATTTTTTTGATTAATTCTTACAAGTAGTAATTAGAGTTTAAGAACTGAGAGCACAACGTGGTTGGTTTACCGAGCCTATTCTATGATATAAATGAGAATCCTCCTGTGTCTTGCGTCTTGCGTCTTGAATCTTGTGTCTTAATTCTCGCTTCTCGCATCTCGCTTCTCGCCTCTCCTTTCTCCCCAACTTCTCACTCCTCCAAAGAATACCATTCCACCTCCAGCGGTTTCCTCCGGCCTCTGGGTTCAGGTGCATAATGCTTTGACAAATACTCCACAATGACCGCTTCATTGGGTCCCAGATCCCACAAGCCCTGTGTTTCCTGCATCCATCGGATTACCTGTATCCAACCTTCTTTGGTAAATCTGTTTTGGGTAACCAGTTTGGCGGAATGACAGTTTGTGCAGTTGTTGACCACCATCATCAGTCCCTCTCCCTCCACGAACCCTGTGGCCATATGGACTCCATCTTCAATCAATTCATCTTCCTGAAATGTTTCCTGAACCAATTGGGGAGGTTCCTTTTGAGAATAAAACAGATCGGGATTAGTATGTAGAATAATTAGAAAAGCAATCATGCTGCCCATTATAACCAGCAGGAATACCGTTAACCCTGCCATTGCCACCATCAATTTTTTCCACTGATCATCTTCCATTCTATACAACTTTTACGGCAATCCTGTGACAGGCATTGTTAAGATATCCTTTGGGATTCCAATTGGGAACCACCATGGGTTGGCTGATTCCGCTATCGTCAGTGGCCTTTGCCCAAACTTCATAATATCCTTTCTGTGGGAATTGAATCTGTGCATTGAAGTGCTGCCATGCAAAACGGTTTGCCGGAGATTCCAGATTACAGCTTTGCCAGGTACTGCCAAAGTCTATGGAATAAGAAACGGATTTGACCTTCTTCTCTCCGGCCCAGGCATGGCCTCTGATTTCAAGTTTTCTGGTCAGTCCAAATTCAGCCCCTGATTTCGGAAAGGTGATCAAAGACTTGACCGGCATGGATTCGATAATTTGAAAATTTTCATCCGAAATGTTTGCTCCCGGTTCCACAGGAGTTTTGGGTACCATATAGGAGGGCGCTTCCATTTTTGACCCATCATGGACTTTGTTCCTTACTGAAATGGCATGTATCCACTTGCCTGAAACAGAGGCGGGATATCCGGAAGCTACCAATCTGAGGGGATAGCCATGGACCATTGGAATATCCTTTCCATTCATGGCATAAGCAATCAATGTTTCATCCTGCATGGCTTTGCCAATTGGGATACCTCTGGATATCGCTTCCCTGTTGGCGTCACCGCTGAGGTGCACATCCGTACCGTGATATCCAACATATACTGCATCGGCTTTGATACCCACATCGTCCAAAAGGTCTTTGAGTCTCAAACCTGTCCAGGCTGCACAATGGACTGCCCCGACTCCCCATTGATTGCCCTCGGTGGGAGGATAAAACTCACCCCTTCCATTTCCCCCGCACTCCAATACCAATTGATAAGTATGAGAAACAAATTTACTTTTCAGTTCCTGAAAGGTGTAAGTTTTTTCACTTAAAACCGATTCACCTTTAATGGTGAGTTTCCAGTTTGAGGGATCGGTTTTTGGAGCCAAAAGTCCGTTGTTGCGGATAAACATCTTATCCGCCGGGGTAATCTTGTCATCTAGTAAGTGGGCCGGAGTCTCAACATTCCAAGGTTTGTCGTTGAGCACAATCAGAGCAGAGTTTTTTCCAAAAGATTTCAAAGATTCCCGGTCCTGCAACAAAACGGGGATATACCCCTCCGGCATATTGGAACCAAAAACCACGTCCATACCAAGAATTCCCGAAAAAACCGCCAAGGTGGATTCTTTGATAAATTTTCTTCTTTTATAATTTTTTGAAGGCATTGGGGAAAGAACAAGCTGAGAATGAAAGAAACGATATTCGACTTCCCAATTTATGCTTTTCAATCCCTTAAATCAAACGGAATCTTTTGAGATTTTATAACTTAAAAAACATCCGGGAAGCTTAAGACTTCCCGGATGTTTAATTTAAAAAATATTACTACTTACTTACAACAACATTGCACTTTTAAATCCTGTTACCATTTTTTGGGTGAAACTGCGGTTTACTTCCATCAATGGTTCGGGACGAATAGAAATAAAAGATGTTCTTTCTATAATTACATCCCAAGCTTTATCCTTTGCTTCTCTTTCACTACCTGCGAGAGTTTTAACTTGGAACTCAATTCCGTTGATTTCCAATTTGATTAAATATTTCATCATTTTTAAACAAGTTTAATTTTGTTACTTAAAAATTCACACTATTAATATCATCAGCGAGATAGCTGAACCGAAATCACTAATTATTGACTTATACAACAATTATAACAATACAAATTACATTTTTATATATTTAAAAAACAAATACTTTTTCAAATATTTTTTTTACAAAGTAAAATTTCAATGTGGATATCATTCAAAATTACTTTTGGTGCTAGCAGGGAAAGGCCTGAAAACCAAAACAAAATCCGAATGAAAACCTATCTACGAGACAAATTTTCATTCGGATTGAGGGAATGGTGAATTTCCTTTATTTATATGGAAAAAGCGGTTTGTTGAAAATGGACGGAAGTCAGGAGACGGAAGAATTCGGATACATCAACCTGTAAAATAGGAATCCAATTCTGACATCATCAGCTCCTTTTCTTTCAGGTCTTTGATCACTTTACCTTTTTCCAACAATACTATTCTATCACAGATTTCAGTGACATGGTTGAGGTCATGGGATGAGATCAAAAAAGTAATTTGAGACCGCTCCTTTTCTTGGAGAATCAACTTCTTCAATCTAATTTGGGAACTTGGGTCGAGGTTTTCAAATGGTTCATCCAGCAGAATGACCTCAGGATTGCCCATCAGGGCCGCTGCAATCCCGACTTTTTTTAGATTTCCTTTAGACAGGTCTCTGATATATTTCTTTTTTCCCAAAATCTCATCATTGAACAGGTCTTTGAAATTCTCTAGATGCAACCTGAGGTCTTCTTCCGAAAGCCTGTAAATTTTTCTCAACGTCTCAAAATATTCATCAGGGGTAAGATAGGACAAAAGCATATGTTCGTCGAGGTAAGCACCTACCCTGGCCTTCCATTCTTCGGTTTTGCTGACATCAAGACCGTCAATAAAAACTTTACCGGAAGTAGCCCTCACCAAATCCAACATGATTCTGAAAAGCGTGGTTTTACCGGCACCATTATTCCCTACCAATCCAAAGCATTCAGATTTGGGAATCTCAATGGATTCCACATCCAGCACTACTACTTCTTTATACTGTTTTTTAAGGTTTTGTACACTTATCATAATTCTTGTCTAAATGAAGATGAAATTTCATATCTATTATTAAGTACTCTTTGCACAGGTAAATTAGAAAGATAAGGGAAAGCTAAAATGCCAACCACACCAATAATTCCCAATGCAAGTAGCCCTACGTATTGATTGACCAATAATGCAAAGGGAAGGTAAATAATGTATGGAGCCATGAACATCGGAATGATCATCAGGAACTGTGCGATACCTACTCCCTCATAATTGAACATGGCACCTTTATTCAGGTCCATAGGTTTTGGTTTCCAAAGGGACAAATAAATCACCATATGCATAATCACACCCATATTGAATAAAAAGGTAGCGATATGGATCAGTAAAATATCCCATCCAAAAAACACGTATGGGACTGACAATAGGAAACACAAACAGGAAGTGGCGATAACCAGCAGATATTTTCCTTTGATCAAACCCTCCACTCCGTCTCTTTTTTGAAGGAAAAAATCAAAGTTTGCAGAGTTCCAGCTTAAAAACAGTTGACCATATTGCAGCATGAATATCCCGGTAATAAATGAGCCGACAAAGACAAACATGTGTGAAAAGCCTTCCTCGGTGGAATATTGTGGATTGGCATAGAATATCAGACCATACAACAGGAAAAACCCTGCCAACATCAAATAGGTTCTGCTTTTCTTGTGACGGATGATCAGTTTCCATTCCAGATTGGCCAATTCTCCGGCCAGTCCAAATCGGTTGAAGATACCAAACTCCTGATTGACAAAGCGGACATCTTCATTCTCTGTGAGATCCTCGAGGTATGCATTATTATAATAGTATGTATATGCCAATCGATGTAGTCCCAAAAATACCAAAAACATCACCAATACAGGAATAAAGCTAGTCAATGACCAATCAAAAACCGGTTTCATGATATCTCCCAAATTAAACCAGCCCAGGTAATTGGATCCAGCACCAAGCAATAAAACCAAAAAAACCACCCCAATACCCGTAACACTATCTTCAAATTTCTGCTTGAACCATAGCATCAGCCAATGCAAGGACCAACTGGTAAACATAATACACAATATCCATGACCAAGCTGCAGGAGTACCAAACCTAGTAGCAACCTCCTGCACTGCAAATGGAACAAACAACAGTGGTGCAATCAAGGTCATAGGAGAAACAAAAGACCGTCCCAAAAGGAAATGAATAATCATGCTTTTCTTGATGGGTAGATGGAGGAATCTCTCCAACTCAATCACAGGAAGTTTCTGAACAAAATACCTGTACATAAATTCAAACAGGAAAAAATAAATCAAAACCCCACTAAGCGTCGCATAGGCATCAGTACTTTCAAATCCTTTTTCAATGACCTGCTTAAGAACCAGCCCCATCAGGAATACATAAGCAAGCAACACCACAGCGAGAAATGCCAGAAAAATTGCTACCAAGGCACTTTTTGCAAAGGCTGTGGATCGCATACTTTTCAGTATTTCCAGTTTGATAAATTGTAAAACCATAAGCTAATAATAAAGTGAAACAGGATATAAAATGTATTTTTGACTTTGAAGATAGTCAAAACTAAATAAGTGGAGGAATCAACAAAAATAAAATTGACCAAATGAATGAAAATATACAGGAACTAGGATTTTTTGATGTCGTCGAGACCCGGAGGTCAGTTCGAATATTTGACCAAGAAAGCCCTTTTGATCATCAGGTTGTCCAAAAATGTCTTGAGGCGGCCACTTTGGCACCGAACAGCAGCAACCTGCAACTGTGGGAATTCTATAGGATTCCGGAATCCTCCGCCTTAAAAAAGCCTTTGGATCAATTGTGTATGAAACAGAAAGCAGCCTCAACTGCCAGGGAGTTGGTGGTCGTGGTCACTAGAAGGGACAAATGGAAAATCCGGACAAAAGCAAATCAGGAATATATCAAGGAGACTTACAAAAATTCACCGGAAAGCAAACAAAAAAAAGCCCTTGCCTATTATGGCAAGCTTATACCAAGATTATATTCAAAATATCCCTTGTGGTCATTCTTAAAACAACTCATTGCTTGGTTCGTTGGATTGAAAAGACCCATGATCAGAGAAGTTTCTGAAACCGATATTAGGGTTTCTGTACATAAAAGTGCCGCTTTGGCCGGTATGACCTTTATGTATGCAATGAAAGCCGAAGGTTATGACACTTGTCCCATGGAAGGAATGGATTCATTAAGAGTGAAAAAATTATTAAACCTACCCAAAGGCGCAGAGATTTCGATGATCATTGGCTGTGGTAAAGGATTGCCTGATGGGATTTATGGAAAGAGATTTAGGGTGCCAAATGAGGAAACAATATTTATAAAATAACGATTTTATATATTAAATACTTTTTTTGCATTTGAAAATATATTCATTTGTTATGTAATTATTATTGAAAAAGTAAAATTATGGATAGCATTAAACTTGTGATTTGGGATTTAGATGAGACTTTTTGGAAAGGAACACTTTCAGAGGAAAGCATTACTCCCATCAAAGAAAATTTGGAAACCGTCAAAAAACTTACCGAAAGGGGAATCATCAATACCATTGTTTCAAAAAATGATTTTGAGATGGCCAAATCCAAATTGGTTGAAATTGGTATATGGGATTACTTTGTATTTCCGGCGATTGAGTGGAATCCGAAAGGAATACTTATCAAGCAGATTATAGAGAATTGCCAACTCAGAGATACCAATGTGCTGTTCATTGATGACAACCCAACGAACCTCAATGAAGCCAAGTTTCACAACGCAAACATACATACCAAAACACCGGATTTTATCCCGGAGATTCTCCTACATCCTGCTTTTAAAGGTAAAGAAGACCTTGAGTTAAGCAGGTTAAAACAATATAAGGTCCTGGAGAAAAAAGCCATGGCCAAAATCAGCTATGACAGTAACCGGGAGTTTTTGAAGGATTCCAATATTCAGATTAATATAATCCAAAAGCCTATAAAATATAAAGACAGGATTACTGAACTGATAGGCAGGGCAAATCAGCTAAATTTCACCAAAATCAGGCTGGACGATCAGGAAGTCGGGAACCTCCTCTTTGACGAGACCCTTCAAAATGCAGCCGTATGGGCTAAAGACAGGTATGGTGATTACGGTATCGTAGGATTTTACAGTTATGACCCCGCTGCAAACAAATTCAATCACTTTGTCTTTTCCTGCCGTATCCTTAACCTTGGAATTCCTCAATATATCTATGCGAAGTATAATTTTCCGGAATTGGAGATTGTCCCGGAGATTGCCGAAAATCTTGATCATTCCCATCCTGATTGGATATCCGAATTCAATTTTAATATTGACAGTATTGACAACAGGAAAAAGATTAACGGGACAGGCACAACCAAGATACTATTTGCAGGTGGGTGCGAATATGACCAAATGTATTTTTACCTCGAACGCAACAACATTGAAGTCAAACTTTATGTCAATTATAACACCGATCAAAACATTCCTGTAAGACCTTCCCATACAGAAACCATCCTCGCCGGACTGAAATTTTCAGCAACTCAAAAAGAAAATTTTCTCAACCATCCTATGTTGCCTTTTTTAGATGATAAATATTTTGACTCGGGCATTTTTGATTTCACGTATGATTGTCTTGTCTATAACCCAAGAATGGATTATGAACATCATGTTTATGAACATAAAAAGGACAAATTCCTGATTTCCTACGGAGGGTATGGAAATGACTTTACTGATGAAAATGACAGGGATAAAATCGTTGAATTCTTTTCCGGCAGAAAAGTCACCAATATCAATGAACCTTTCCTGCGTGAATTCTCTGAACAGTTCATGGGACTTGGCAGAATCACCACCGAAAAATTCATCAAAAATCTCCATGAAATCAGGCAGAACATTCCTCTCCATATTCCCATTATCTTGATCAACTGCCCGGAAGTAAAACTTAGCTTTCATGAATTTGGAGAAGAAATGTACCAAAGGTTCCATGAGATGAACAAGGCTATGGACCAATTTATCTCGGAAAGTGAAAACACACATCTGTTGGACATCCGAAAAATCATCACGCACGAATCACACCTGATTTCCGACCTCGGTCATTTCCAAAGAAAACATTATAAGGATATTTCCTTGGTGATGCTCCAAATGCTAAACAGCCTTATTGGGGAAAAAGTAACTACAAAACTGAATCTGAAATCAATTGTTTATACCAAATTGGATGACATGATAGACCTCGCCAGAAAAATCAAAAGACAATTGGTCGGATAACTTCTTAGTCAGAAAGTGCTTTATGTTACCGTCATAACCTTCGAATATTTTGTCAAACTCCAAATTTCTGGCCCGATAATTTTGGGGCCAGTCTTCCGTCTTCTGTCTCCTGTCTTCCTGCCAAATAGGAAACTTATGCAAATAGATAATCGGATATTCATATTTCTCAATACCCATACTTCCCTTTCCATCTTTCCTTTAGAAACTTTCTCAATTCATTTTCCCTTGAATTATTGCCTGGTTCATAAAGTTTCAGGTTTTTAATTTCATCAGGAAGGAATTCCTGGGCAACAAAATTACCTTCATAATCATGGGCATATTTATACTCTTTTCCGTAATTGAGGTCTTTCATTAATTTGGTAGGAGCATTCCGAAGGTGAAGGGGCACGGATAAATCTCCCTTTTCCCTTACCACTTCCTGGGCTTTATTGATGGCCATATATGAAGCATTGCTTTTTGCCGAACTTGCAAGATAGGTCACACACTGCGAAAGTATGATCCTTGATTCGGGATATCCGATGATCTTGACTGCTTCAAAACAATTTGTCGCCAAAAGCAGTGCATTTGGATTGGCATTTCCGATATCTTCTGAGGCAAGAATCACCAACCGCCTTGCAATAAACTTCACATCTTCACCTCCTTCTATCATCCTTGCGAGCCAGTAAACAGCTGCGTTGGGATCAGAACCTCTGATAGACTTGATAAAAGCCGAAATGATATCATAATGCTGTTCACCTGATTTATCATATAAAGCTACTTTCTGTTGGGCTATTTCTATGACAATCTTATTATCTATGACGCAAGGTTCTTCATTGATGCCATCAATTACTATCTCCAATAGGTTGAGCAGCTTCCTGCCATCTCCTCCCGAAAGTCTCAACAGTGCTTCTGTTTCTTTCAATTCGACTTTTTTCTTTTTCAAAAAAACATCCTTTTCCAAGGACTGATGGATCATGGCTTCAAGTTCTTTTTTGCCCAAGGAATTCAGTGTAAACACCTGACATCTGGAAAGTAGTGCAGCATTGACCTCGAAAGATGGATTCTCAGTAGTGGCGCCTATCAATCTGATCACTCCTTTTTCAACAGCCCCCAAAAGTGCATCCTGCTGTGATTTGTTGAACCTATGGATCTCATCTATAAAAAGCACCACTCCCATCTGGAATTTTGCTTTGTCTATGACTTCCCTGATATCCTTCACGCCCGAACTGATGGCACTCAATGTATAAAAGGGAGCTTTAATTTCATTGGCAATGATGTTGGCTATGGTCGTCTTTCCCACCCCTGGAGGTCCCCACAAAATCAATGAGGGGACATTCCCACTCTTGATGGCTTTATGCAAAAATGAATGCGGTGCTGAAAGGTGTTCCTGCCCGATCAATTCTTCCAATCGGGTTGGCCGCATGCGTTCTGCAAGAGGAGTCTGATTCATAGTTAATGTTTTATTAATTTCCCTGACTATTCCGGAAAAGGAAGTCAAATCTAAATAATTTTAGTTTGTTCTTTGAATTAAAAAGAAATGAGTCTTTCAACTAGATTTAATTTTATATTTTTACCCGCGACATCAATCAAGCTACTTTTTACATGGCTTACAACGACTCTAGAAGGGCTTCAATCCGGCTTTACCGAAAGCTCAAATCAGGTTGGATTTGGGCTACCTCCACGTTTACCGGGAATTTTATTCTGGCATTTTTCATCACCTCATTCTTCAGAAATTTAGGATATGAGGATGATGTCAATTATGTGTTTTTTTTAGGAGTTTTGGCAGTTGGGCTTTGGGTCACGGAGGCAATTCCTCCATTTGCGGTGGGTATATTCATCATTGCAGGATTGTTATTTGGTTTTGGGACAGATTTTATCCTTGAAGGACAGAAAACCCCCGTTGAAATGTACCTTGGCACCTGGACCAGCAATGTCATCTGGTTGTTGCTTGGGGGATTTTTTTTGGCAGAGGGGATGAGTATCGTTTCGTTGGACAGGGCACTGTTTAAGTTCACCCTTGATAAATTTGGATCAGACCCAAACAGATTGCTTTTAGGTCTAATGCTGACCACAGCGGTCGGCAGTATGGTGATGTCCAACACCGCGACTACAGCCATGATGATTTCTTCCATTTTACCATTGGCCAGGTTAATGGGCAAAAATTCGGAATACACCAAAGCCCTGTTGATCGGAATTCCTGCTGCAGCGACCCTTGGAGGCATGGGAACCATCATAGGAAGCACCCCAAATGCCATAGCTGTAGGCGCATTGCAGGAAAAAGGCATCAATATTACTTTCATCGAATGGATGATTTTTGGTGTCCCTGTAGCAATGGTATCAGTTTACCTTTTTTGGAAGTTTTTGACCAAAAAGCTTCATCTGGGAAATGTTGTCCTTGACCTTACTGAATTGGTTGGAAAATCTAACCTAAAAAAAGGTTTTGAAAAAAATGCCGTGATTTTCACTTTGTTTGTAACCATATCGATGTGGTTGACAGAACCCCTCCACGGGATTCCTATTGCAGCCACTTCGGCAATTCCAATAGTCCTACTGACCCTTTTCCAGGTAATCAAAGCTGAGGATGTAAGGAGGTTGCCTTGGGATACGCTGATGCTGGTTGCGGGAGGATTGGCTTTGGGTATTGCCATGGTAGATGTGGGGCTGACTGATATTATCATGGAAAAAATCACTCTTTTACCTATCCCAATGATCGGAGTGGCCATTGTATTTTCCATCATCGCGGTAATGATTTCCAATATCATGAGCAATACTGCGGCTGCTTCAATATTGGTCCCACTTGGACTCTCACTTCCCGGTATTTGGGGTTTCGCTGTACCTTTGATAGTTGCGTTAAGCTGTTCCTGCGCTTTGTTGTTGCCAGTTTCAACACCTTCGAATGCCATTTCCTTTTCTACAGGGATGATCGGACAAAAAAGCTTCAGGCCCGGTGGCTTGATGATGATTTTGCTCGGTCCTGTTCTGGCTTTTATTTCGGTGATGGTATATGCTTTTATTTTTTATTGAATTTTGTGGAAAATTTTCACACAAGTTTTCATCTTACCACTTAAAATTCAAAAAATAACAATTTTGAAAGATGATAATCTTTTTTTTTTATAACTTGACCGCAACAGGCCGCTCAGCACCTAAAAATCATCCCAAGCTTTCAAATTTTAATTTCTAATGAGTACGTACCACTCGGAAAAAGGAATCCTTCAAAAACTTGAAATATTCTTTGATATATCTCCGGATCTGTTCTGCATTGCGGGATACGATGGATATTTTAAAAGAATAAACCCTGCCGTTTCGACTCTATTGGGCTATTCCAAAGAGGAATTATTTGCCAGCCCTATCAATGATTTTGTTCATCCTGAGGATAAGGATATTACTGCGGAAGCAAGAAAAAAACTTATGAAGAGCCATCCACTCTTAAATTTTGAAATCAGGTATCTCACCAAAAACGGTGAAACAGTATGGCTTTCCTGGACATCCATGTATTTGGAAAATGAACAATTGATCTTTGCCATTGCTAAAGATATTACACTTAAAAAAAGTTTGGAATTAGAGAGAAATCTTTTGTTACAAAATTTGACGGACATTAATCAAAAACTAAAGAACCTTTCCTATACAGTTACCCATGACCTTAGGGCTCCTGTCAATAATTTCATTTCCATTTTCAAACTTTTAGATCCATCAAAAATTGAGGATCCTAGGACTTTGAAATTAATTGAGGTCCTAAAATCATCAAGTGACAAACTGAAAGAGACGCTCAATAATTATGTAGATATTTTGTACGATGAGGATAAAAAAAGTCAGGAGATAGAAAAAATATCTTTCAAAGATGCATTGGATTCAGTATTGAAATCTATCCCCTCATTGATCAAGAATTCTCAAACAACTATTACGGAAGATTTTGAGGAATTAAAAGAAATAGAATTCAATGATGCTTACATGGGAAGTATCTTTCTGAATCTGATCACAAACTCCATCAAATATGCAAAACCTGATGTTGCTCCAGTCATTTCGATTACTAGCTCAATTCAGAATGGTAAAAAGAAATTGTTTTTTGAAGACAATGGTCTTGGTTTTGATATGGATGAAGTAAAGGATAAAATCTTCGGGATTAATCAAAAATTCCATAGCCGTCCAGATAGTAAAGGCATAGGATTATACCTAATACATAATCATATTAAAAGTCTTGGTGGAGATATCAGTGTTGAAAGTCAGGTTAATATAGGGACCAAATTCATCATTACATTTAAGAATTAAAATCCGATTGAAACAACAGTAACTTCAAATTCCCTCCACCAATTTTTTCATTTTAGATAAACCCAAACTAGCCACATTTTGGGCATCCTGCTGCCAGTAATCACGGTTAAAAAGTTCCAATGATAGCACTTTTTTTCCTCCCATATTCCTGATATCTGTTAGGATTTGCTTCATAGGTGCCGCTCCGTCTCCGGGATACACCCGGTCTTTGTCCTCCTGTTTTTCTCTTGGAATGGTATCAACAAAATCATTCATATGAAAAACCTCTATCAGATCCCCACTCAACATCTTTAGACCATCATATCCGGAACCTCCTCTATAAAGATGGTACACATCCGGCAGAATCCTTGCATCCGGATCATTGGCCACTGCTGCCACCATCAAAACCTGCCCCAGATGGTGGAAATAAGGAAAAGCTCCCCAAAACTCCAATTGTGGCATCACCCCTGTTTTCCTTCCAAGGTCCAATAATTCACCGTACCTCTCCCCTGCTTTGAACAGATCTAATTGGACTGTAACTCCCGCAGCAGGCGCAGCTACCCGCTTACAGCCCAATTCCGCCAAGATCTCCATCTCCTTTTCCATCTGCTCAAATCCGGCTTGTCTTTTTTGATCATCATCCACCATCCATGGCGCAAATCCAATGGCATTCTCAAAACGTAAGCCTGAATCCCGGATATAGCTTTTGAGGGAGGCAAGGGAATTCCCCGCATTCAAATACTCCTCTATATCCCTGATCCATAGCTCCACCCCATCATACCCTGCCTTGGACGCAATATCCAGATATCCCTTTAGTCCGGGTTTTTGCCCACTGATCGTACTCGTATTGAGACAATAACTGAATTGGCTTTCTTTGCGGTCTGCAGCATGGGCGAAATCCGCAGTTAAAAAGACTCCTGCACCCAGCCCCAGGGTTTTGATGGCATTTCTTCTTGAAGTCACAGTTTTGGATTTAAATGATATAATGAAATAGATCCTGATGTAGTTTCGTACCCATACGGTTCATCTTAATTTTTTAAAATTACTTCAATATCAAAAAAGTTTTCAACCATTTATATAAATAATAAAAGGAAGAAGTTTGACACCTAATTATTTTGTTATATTGTCAGTCGAATTTAGAAGTGCCCAAAAACCTATGAAAACCTTGTATTTTTTTGTTCTTATCAGTTTATGTGTTGTTGGATATTCACCTGCTCAAATGCAGCCTGAAATAGAGCCACACTATACCCAAAACATTCCTTTTCACCAAGAGGTAATCAGTGGAGGCTATTATGTTGACCCCCCGCACCATATAGAAGGAAATCCTTTTTTATTTACCAAAAATTTTGAAATGGGAAACATCACCCTCAATGGACTGTCCTATGAGAATGTGCCCTTGTTATATGATATCCAAAAAGACCAGATAATCACCTTCCATCCCGTACACAGGAAAAAGACCCTGATCCAGGGTGATAAAATCAACTCATTTACCTTGTTCGAGCCGACTCTTACTCATTTTATCAGATTGAAGGAAAATCCAGGTTTTATCCATCACAAAAACGGAATTTATGAATTGGTGACAGATGGAAAAGTCCAACTGCTATGTAAG
>NZ_JBGTCA010000117.1:0-4774 GCF_041749095.1 Aquiflexum sp.
TTCCGTAAAGGGTTTTTGTGTTCCATTTAAGGATTCCAAAAGCTGATTTTCTTCTTCCTTTTGAAGGATTTCCAGCATTCCGATTTTTTCTGTGGGATTATTACAAATGGATTGCAAAAGCTGTTTGTAATGAGAGGCAAATTTTATAATCGATTCTTTTTTAAATAGATCTGTACAATACTCCAATAAACCTTCAATTCCTCCATTTGTCTCCGTAAGCTCAAAAGTCATGTCGAACTTAGAGGTTAAATGCTCAAATGCTTTTTCGGAAATTTCTGCTCCTTCTATTTCGAATTTGGAATCTGGAACATTCTGCAAAACGAACAGCACTTGGAATATGGGGTTTCTGCTTAAGTCTCTTTCCTGGCCTAAATTACTCACTATGATTTCAAATGGCACTTGCTGAACTTCAAAAGCTTCTAAAGTAGATGTTTTTACCTGGTCCAAAAATTCATCAAATCCCAAAGAGTTTTGGATTTGGGATCTAAGGGCTAGTGTATTTACAAAAAAGCCTATCAAATCTTCTGTTTCCTTGTTTTCTCTTCCGGCTATAGGTGTTCCGACACAAATATCCTCCTGACCACTATACCGATAAAGCAGGATTTTGTACGCCGCTAGCAATGTCATGAATAGTGTGACTTTTTGACTTTTCCCTAAATCTTTCAGTTGAGAGACTATTTTTGAATCAAGTGTAAATCGATGAATATCTCCTTTTGAGCTAAGAATGGAAGGTCTTGTGTAGTCAGTTGGAAGTTGAAGTGGTGTGGTATCCAGAAGTCTTTTTTTCCAAAGGTCTATTTTTGATTGGAAAGAATCCTGAGCGATAATATTTCTCTGCCATAGTGCATAATCTGCATATTGATATGGGAGCTCGGGTAAACCAGGTGAGTTTCCTGTAGAAATAGACCTATAGAGTTCTTTAAGCTCCTTTTTAATTATGGAAGAGGACCATCCATCAGAGGCAATATGATGCATGGTAATGACCAAACAATATTCATCTGTTCCAGATGTGATAAGACATGCCCTGATCATGTAATCATTATTCAAGTCAAAAGGCACTCTGATCAGCTTGGTGATTTCTTTGTCAAGATCCTTGTCGTTGGATTCTTTGTCATCAAGTTTAAATTGATTCTTTTCCAGTATTTTTTGATATTCCACACCATCTATTTCTGAGATGACTGTTCGTAGGATTTCATGTCGGTTGACGATTTGTTTTAGACCATTCTCCAATGCTTTTTTGTCCAGTTTTCCTCTTATTTTAAAAATGACGGGAATGTGGTACTGAACGCTGCCTTCTAATTGATGAATAAACCAAAGGCTTTGTTGATTGTAGGAAAGGGGAACATTTTCGGGTCTTTCGCTAAGGATTTGGACTCCATATTCCTTATTATCAATTTCTTTGGTAGAAAGGATTTCTGTCAACTTTTTCAAAGTTGGGTTAGAAAACAGATCTCGGATAGAAATTGAATGTCCTGTTTCCTGTTTTAAAGCTACAATTACCCTCATGGCCATAAGAGAATGGCCCCCAAGTTCAAAAAAATCATCATTGAGCCCCACTTTCTCTACACCTAATATTTCTTCCCAAATTTCAGCTAACTGCTTTTCAGGTTTGGTTTTTGGAGGTTCAAATTTTGAGGTCTCAAAAGATTCCACCACAGGCTCAGGAAGTGCTTTCCTGTTGACTTTACCGTTGAAAGTCAACGGTAGAGTATCCAGTTCCATCCAAGTTTGGGGCACCATGTAATCAGGAAGTTTTTCGCTGAGAAAAGAAATAAGATCATCTCTTTTAAAGGGATCTTTGCACACCACATAGCCCACAAGTCTATCGTTGCCCCAGTTATCCTGTTTTACTGCGACAACTGACTGTTTAATCCCCGTGTGCTGCTGAAGTACAGTTTCAATCTCCCCGAGTTCGATTCGGTGGCCTCTGATTTTGACCTGATCATCGATCCTCCCCAAGTATTCAATATTGCCGTCAGGGAGCCATTTTGCAAGGTCCCCGGTACGGTACATTTTAGCATCTTTCTTTTCACTGAAAGGGTCAGGAACAAACTTTTCGGAAGTGAGTTCAGGCCTGTTGAGGTAACCTCTTCCGACACCATCCCCTCCAATACAGAGTTCACCCGGAATTCCTATTGGATTGGGTTGATCTCCTGAACCAAGAATATAGATGGAAGTGTTGGCAATGGGTTTACCAATATTCACTTTGCGGGAGGAATCCATTTTATTCAGAGTGGACCAGATTGTAGTTTCCGTTGGACCATATAGATTCCAAAGTGTCCCTAAAGATGAAAGCGTATTTTTTGTATCTTCCTTGAGCGCTTCTCCGCCCACCAGCATTTTTATCCCGCTTGGGTTTTTCCATCCACTTTCGAGAAGCAATTGCCATCCTGATGGCGTGGCTTGCATATGAGTAGGTGCTTTTTCTTCGATTTCCTGTGCAAGTTTATAACCATCGAGGGTAGTTTCTTTATCAGCTAAGTAAACGCAGCCTCCCTGAAAAAGCGGAAGAAATAGTTCAAGATAAAAAATATCGAAGCTATATGTGGTGACAGATAGAATACTGGAAGAAGAATTGAATTCTACATCTCTGGACATGCTGATAAGAAAGTTGACCAAATTTCTGTGTTCAACCATCACACCTTTAGGCTTACCTGTGGATCCAGAGGTATATATGATATCAAAGAGATTTTCAGGACTAGGCGAGGGGAGTGGCTTGTTGGAGGACATTAAGTTAATTTCCTCTCGTTCTTGATCTAATAACAGTTTTTTGTGACTTGAGACCTTGTCTGAAGTACTTGAGATGCAAATGACAAAATCAGCTCCAGTATCTTCCAACATGTAATCAATCCTTTCTACAGGTAGCGAAGGGTCGATAGGAACCAATGCGCCCCCGGCCTTTAGAATTCCAAGAATCCCGATGACCATCTCAATAGATCGATCTATGCAAAGTGGTATCGGGTTTTCCGACTTGACTCCTTTTAAGATCAGGTAGTTGGCGAATTGGTTAGATCTTTGGTCAAGTTCTTTATAATTTATACTTTGACCGCCAGCAACAACGGCCAGCTTGTTTGGTGACTGCTTCGCTGTTTCCTCAAAAAGACTTACAACTGTTTCACTTTTGGCGTAATTGGATTTTGAATTGTTGAATTTTCTTAAAATAAGGTCATCTTCCTCAAGGCTTATCATTTTCAGTTTTTCAATCCTGTTAGATGGATTATCAGAAATTGAATACAACAAGGTCTTGTAATGGCCAATCATCCTTTCTATGGTTTCTTTCGAAAAGAGGTCTGTGTTGTATTCAACCATTCCATCATGGCCGTTCTCTGTTTCTGTTAATTCAAAAGCAAAGTCAAATCTCGAAGTTGAAAGATTGAAACCCAATGATGTCCACTTGGTGTCATCTGTTTGAAAGCTTTTTTCAGATGCGCCATGGAGAACAAACAATACCTGAAATAGAGGATTCCTACTTAGATCTCTTTTGATCTTAAGTGATTCGACAATTAACTCGAAAGGAATTTGCCCATTTTCAAAAGCGTCAATGGTATTCGTCCGTACCTGTCCCAAAAGATTGTTGAATCCCAAGTTTCCAGTCAACTGAGTCCTAATAGGAATGGTATTCACAATAAAACCAATCAGATCCTCAAATTCCTGCATTTCTCTGCCTGACACAGGTATTCCGACACAGATATCTTCCTGCTGGGAGTACCTGTGGAGCATTACATTGAACGCAGTTAAAAGGGTCATGAAAAGGGTGGCGTTTTGGCCTTGACCGATTGTGTACATTTTATCAATCAGTTCTTGTTCAATTGAAAATTGCAATAAATCTCCTTTTGTAGAAAGCACAGCAGGCCTTGGGAAATCAGTAGGAAGCTGAATTGGGTTTGTGCCTTGAAGTCTGCTCTTCCAATATTTTATTTTTTTATGAGATAAATCATGGGAAGTGAATTTCCTTTGCCAAATGGCATAATCTGCATACTGAAATGGGAGTTTAGGAAGATCAATTGCTTTCCCATTTGAATGAGCCCTGTAGAGCCCTAACAATTCTTTTTTGAGTATGACTGAGGATGCCCCATCGAAGGCAATATGGTGCAATACAATTATCAAAATATGATCTTCATTGCCCGGATTTATCAAACATGCCCGGATCATGTGGTCATTGTTCAGGTCATATGGCGTCCCTAGGAAATTATGGATTTCTTTATCCAACTCATCCTTACTTACATCCTTGAAATCAATGGCAAACTGATTCTTCTCCAATTTTTTTGGGAATTTGATTCCATCTTTTTCACAAATAACTGTGCGAAGGATTTCATGTCTGTTCACGATTTCAACCAACGCAGTTTTTAGAGCCTTTTTGTTTAAATCTCCTTCAATTCTGAAAATGATTGGAATATGGTATTGGATACTTCCTGATAATTGATGGATAAACCAAAGGCTCTGTTGATTAAAGGAAAGGGGGATGATTTCAGGTCTTTCAGAATTTCCAATTGGAATTCGGTCACTTTCGTCACTACTTTTGGAGGCTAAGATTTCAGCCAACTGCCGAATGGTCGGGAAATTGAACATCTCCCTTATCGAAAGTTCGACTCCAATCTCACTTCGAATAGTAGCTATAACTTTCATCGCCAGTAAGGAGTGTCCTCCCAAAACAAAGAAAACATCTTGGATACCAACTTTCTCCAATCCAAGTGTTTTTTGCCAGATTGCAGTTAATAGTATTTGAAGTCCTGTTTTAGGAGCCTCGTAAGTTTCACTAGGAATATGTTCAATT
>NZ_JBGTCA010000118.1:0-9020 GCF_041749095.1 Aquiflexum sp.
TGGCTGGCAGAAAGTGCGGCGGGAACAAATAGGTTTTTGACTTCTCCTTTTTTGGGTATCAGGGATCTGTATGCAATTGGATAAGGACCAAAACCTCCTATTTCCACATTCCCTTCATTTTTCACCATTTTTTTTCCATCTTTTTCAATCACCACCCTTTGGATATTGTGGGAATCCATAGTATAGGCAGCCATCCCTACGCCGTCTTCCACCACTTCAGTGCCCACACAATTGGCCTCAGTCATCACATATTCCCCCACCATTCTTCTTACTTCCCTTACATACAATTGTGGAGACCAATGGCCGTTTTCAACATACTCATCTTTTGGGTATCCCCAATCCTGAATAAAGTCCTGAAGTTCCTTTGGCACTCTGGGGTCTGTTTTGTAGAAAAATAGAAGTGATTTGGTATAAAATTCATGGTTTCTGACTATCTCATTTCTCTTTTGGTAATCTGCCTCGGGATATCCATAATTCATCCCGATCATATCTGTGGAAAACCCACCCCTGTTGTTGATGTCTGTTTTTTGGTTTGGCATTCTGCTCCAGATAAAATATTCATTTATCTTTCTCATGTCCGGTTGGGCTTCAAAAACCCTGACCAAAAGTTCGAACATCGTGGAATCATAGCCTTCCGGCCGGGTGATTTCAATCCTGTTGGATGGATTGTCGGTCAGACATATTCTGAAATTATAGGCCTGAACCTTATCGTCGCCAGTTCCGTCCGGTTCCAATTGATGGTCACTGATACCCCAAAGCAATCCGCTTTCAGGGTCACCTTTTGATTGATACGGATCCACACCATCAGGGAATTGATGTCCTTTCATCAACTGCACCCCATTGTAAGTTTCTCCATATTGCGAGTTAGGCTCCCTGCCCACCGTGTAGGTCACTCCAGACTTGGCCATCAAATCTCCTTCATAGGTGGCGTCGATAAACATTTTAGCTTTTACTTTAAGCTTGGGTGAGGAGGAATCTGCTGCATTTTCCAGTTCAATCTCACGGATATAGCCGTCTTCTTTCTCCACTTTGATCAGTTGATATTGATATTGGACTTCAATGCCGGCCCGGTCCAGATAGTACTGAAAAACAGATTTGGCCACGCTGGGTTCAAATATCCACTGTTCGAGTTTGCCATAGTGTTTGCCCAGTCTTCTGTAAAAATCCCTTGACAGACCGGTCACGGCATATTTATTTCCTATATCCGTATAACCCAAGCCACCGGTAGTCAAACCTCCTAAATGGGTTCCCGGCTCAATCAGGATTACTGATTTGCCCATGGTCTTGGCCGTATAAGCGGCAATGACACCGGCAGAGTTGGCCCCATAGATGACTACATCGTAGGTATTGGATTTTTCCGAAGATTCTCTGGAACAACCAATAATAAACAGGAATAAGAAAAAAGAGGAAATGAGGATAAGTTTTTTCATAGAGGATCAATCCGATTTACTTTTATTATATGGCCTTAATTTCACCAAATCCTTTTTCATTTTGGAAGGCAGTTGATAAACATTTCCCTTGCTATCAGAAAAATACAACCGGGAAGTTGAGGGTTGCCGGCCATGACCATCGGCCCATAACGCATAGAAATCAGGATGTACATTTAAGGGCCTTCTCACATAGGAATGATTATGAAGGCTCTCGCTTGTGAGTTGCTTCTTTAAATTCCACGTATGGCCCTTATCCCTGCTTTCCCATAAAGCTACTTCTCCTCCGGTATTGTACAGCTGTGGACCCGGTTCTGTGGGGCCCAAAATGCGCCAGACCTTTTCTGAGTCAATATATATGGATCCCATATCATAATTATTGTCAGATGAAGTTACCTTGGAGACAATCCATTGGTTTGATTCCCTAAAGGCCACAAACCATTCACGGGGTCCTTTTTCCGGGCCGGCCTCATAGCCTTTGCTGACCACATAAAGAATGACGGGATTTCCATCCCCGTCAAATATCAGATCATTGATATACACATTGAGATTTTTAGAGGCATATTCCGCTACAAGGGCATCATTATTTATATCTGTTAAAGGCGGGTGCAACTCCGTCCCATTGACATTTCTCCAGGTTTTTCCAAAATCATCGGTTTCAACATAATATAAATTGGTTCTGTAATTCAGCCCACTACCTGTTTGGACATTTGGGTGGTAATTAAAACTGGAACCGACTTTCCCGTTTCCGAAATGACTTGTTTGATAATGCCCCTCTTCTATGGATGCAAGGTCATTCCATTCCGACCATTCCTGCCCATTTTTACTTGTCATCCAAGCGGTGACCCGTGCGGATTTTTCCCCAAATTTTAATTGCTTTTTGTCATAATAAGTAAATAACCCTATAAATCCATTTTCCCTGTCATGGTAAACCTGTAAATAGGAAAAATTGTCCAATGGAACCTTTTGACCATTTACTGTTTTTGTGGGAATGATTTTTTGAAAATTGCTGATATCATAAGGGTTAATACTCTTATGAATGTAGGAGGGTCTCGATACCCCATGTGAGGTTGAAAAAATCCAAATATACCCATCTCCATCTATACTCATTACCGGATTATCGTGTGCGTCGGTAGTCCTTTTGTCCAATACACCCACCGGTCTTGAAACCTTCCGTGAATTATGATCAAAATAAGAAATGGAATGGATAAGGTCTCCTTGGTCGTTGACACCACCATAACAAAAAAATGTCCTGTTCACTTCGGGAGCAAATATAGCCAATGGGTTATGATTGGCCGTATAGGTAGCCAATCCTCCACTGTATTTGTACACATACTCATCATTGGATGGCTGATTGGCATACCAGATCCCCCTAAACCCTTCCAATGGCCGGTTTAACAAAACCGCTTCCGCAAACCTCGAATCAGGATGTGGTTCGGTTACCTTTTTTTGATCCTGTGAATATGCAGCGTAGGAATAGATGAAGAGAAAGTAAAATATTACATAACAAATCCTGGTTTTTGGTATTTTATTCATTATATCAATATTCAAAGTTAATTTACATTCCATCAAGATATTGCAATTTTTTCTGATTGATATTTAAATTCCAAACATTATGGAAAATTACCCTAATAATAATCCGGATATTTTGGAGACTAACCCTTGTACAGGATTTCTTTCATTTTTTGCTCAATGGGTACAAGTCCCAAACCGGGGATTTGGGGTACATAAAGAAAACCGTTTTCAAATTTCAATTCATTCTCAAAATAGGAATCCAATTCCAATTCCGGCCTCCTTCCTCCATACTCCTGAATGCGTGCAGGATTGAAGGTGGAGGCTATAAACTGAAGCGTTGCTGCCGATGCCAGCGTAGGCCTGGCATTGTGGCACATGATCTCCTTATCAAATGTCTGAGCCAATGCGGCTATTTTCTTCAGTTCACTGATACCTCCTGACTTGATGACGTCCAGGTTCAATACATCCGCCTGACCATTGATTATCAGGTCCCTGAAATTCCACCTATTGAAATCATGCTCCCCTGCCGCTATTTTGATCGGACTGGCATCCACACATTTTTTTAGGCCATCATAATCCCTATAATGCACTGGTTCCTCCACCAACTGCACATTATATAACTCGTACAATTTGAGGATCAAAGGAATAGCTGCCCCTGATGTATATCCATTATTGAAATCCACAAATAATGTTACCTCATCTCCGATGGCCTTGCGTACTGCTTTGGCATAGGCCAGGGTCACTTCGGGATCCGGATTTCTGTGCAATACCCTGATCTGCATTCGTAGTTTGACCGTGTCATATCCTTTTTCCACAAAGTCCAAAGCTATTTTAGCTGCTGCATCAGAAGAAATCCTCTGTTTATCAGTCCCCACCCCAAAGCTTCCGTAAACTTTTACTTTTTCAATATTTGAACCTCCGAGCAATTTATAGACAGGCAGTCCTGTAATTTTGCCTTTCAGGTCCCAAAGGGCATTGTCTATACCTGCCAATGCCCCTGTGAGCGCACCTCCCAGACCCAAGTCTTCGTTTTGGTAAAGAATCTCATGCCATAAATATTCGCTTTGAAAAGGATCCTGGTGAAGTAAAATGGGCTTTGCCAACTGCTGAATGATTTCAGCTATAATTTTGACATTGTCATGATCTCCTTCACCCCAGCCACTGATACCTTCTTTGGTTTCAATTTTGACAAAGCAGGCTTTCCGGTGTACATAGGTTTTGACATCCGATATGGAAAAGTCACCTGTATTTACCTGACCGGCTTTCATGTCCGTACCAAAACCAATATCACCTAAACCAGAGATGCCAAACCCTCCCAACAAGGTTGTTTTCAAAAATTCAAGTCTATCCATTTAGAATTGCTTAAGAGGTCATAATCAATGGATGCTTTAATGAAGCCATCCTTTTTTTTTTCCAATATGAATTTTACATTTCCCCTACTCAAAAAACCAATTAATCTTTATATTTCCCCGCAATCGATTGCGTAAAAATAAAAATATTTTTTTTATATTTATTTCCAAACATCCTAATTTCAAATTATCCAGATATGGATTTTTATTTCACCAAATAGATTTATGGCAGTGTATCATTTCAGTCAAAGATTAAATAAGCTTTAGGTTCTTTACTTATTTATTCTTCAGACAATCTGATTACAGAAAAATAGATGCTTATGAGAAAAAAGAATAATTGAAGTAGTCCGAATTAATTAATTGAGTACCCGATTTATAAATAAATTTCTAACCCAAAATTTCATTACTTATGGATTTAAGATTACGGTTTATCCAAACGGCAAATGGAGCACTTCTAATGGCTATGGCTGTAACATTACAGTTGTTCAGCTATGGAGTATCCAAAGCAGATGCAAGTTCCGCAACAGAACATCATTTGTTCAATGCCTTTGAAGAAGTTGAAATCATCGAAACAACCGCATCGGATTTTGATGATTTTCAGGCAACTGTTCGCAATGAGGTCACTGTTAGCGGAACAGTAAAAGATTCAAATGGCAGCCCGATACCGGGAGCTACAGTATCAATCCCCGGAACCTCCTTTGGGACAGTCACCGATCTGGAAGGTAGATTTTCCATGTCCGTTCCGCCGGGAACTTCTCTGGTAGTCAGTTTTATTGGTTTTGATAGCAAAACTGTTCCAATTGGAAATCAGACAAATTTTGAAATTGTCCTTCTTGAAAGTACCGAAACCCTTCAGGAAGTAGTGGTGGTAGGTTATGGTACGCAGCAGAAGGTAAACTTGACCGGTGCAGTCGGAGTGGCTACTTCCGAACGTCTGGAAAACAGGCCTATTGCCAATGTGGGTGAAGGTTTGCAGGGTGTCATTCCCAATTTGAACATAGCCCCAAGAAATGGTGACCCAGCGGCAAGTCCAGTGTTCAATGTCAGGGGATTCCAATCCATCAATGGCGGTTCTCCATTGATTTTGGTTGATAATGTGCCGATGGATCTTAACAGGATTAACCCCAATGACATAGAAAGTGTCTCTGTTCTAAAAGATGCAGCAGCCGCAGCAGTATATGGTGCCAGGGCAGCATTTGGAGTGATCCTGGTAACTACCAAAAGCGGTAAAGCAGGTAAAGTTTCCGTTTCCCTGAACAGTCAATTTGCACTGGGCAAACCTATTTTCAATATGGATCCTGAAAATGACCCCCATCGATTTGTTCTGGCAAGAAACATCGCCAATATGCGGACCAATGGTGTTCCCGCCTTCGACGATGATATGGTGGAAGGAACGAGAAAATGGTCTGAAGATCCCCTGAATGCACCGAGATGGGGAGTTGTGGATGGTGTCTTACGGCAATATGGTTTTAATAATTATCAAAACGATATCATGACCACCTTTGCCCCGACCCAACAGCATGACATGACCATTTCGGGAGGATCAGATAATTCAAGATATTTTGTTTCATTTGGGCACTTAAATAAAGATGGTTACCTCAATTCCGATAGAAATGAAAACTTTAAGAGATACAATGTATTGATGAAGGCGGATTTTAAGGTCAATGATTGGCTGACACTGGAAGAAAAAGTGGTGATCAATACCCAAAGAAGTGATAAACCTTATTTCTATAACTGGGATGTAAACATCAATACTCTGGCCCGGGTCAATCCCATTATGCCGATTCGGTTTCCGGATTTGCCCCACTATATTGAACCGGGAGACAGAGGTGTCTATGAACGGTTTATCGGGATGAATTTTGATGGCACCAATTTTTGGCCCTATCTGGAAGATGGTGGCCGGTCGACATGGACCGCCAATGATGTCTGGATGACACAGGGAGCAGTCCTTACTCCCGCAAAAGGATTGAAAATCCAGGGTAATTTTTCCTACAACTTTTTCAATAGAACCGATCAGGATGTTGCCAGTAAAGTAGATGTAGTCACTACGAATTTGAGAAATCCTGCTGCTATGGTCAGCAATGGGTTCAGCGGTAATGACTTTATCAATGAAGAAAGTAGGTTCAATCAATATTACGTGATCAACGCTTTTGCAGATTACCATTTTAGCCTACCTGAAATTCACAATCTTAATGTGATGGTGGGATATAATCAGGAATGGGGGCAGAATAAATTCATTAGAGCTCAGAACAATGTTTTGATCACTCCCTTGATCCAGGATTTAAATGCCACCATTGGTATGCAACAAACCTTCGGCAGCAGTAACCATAATGCATTGAGAGGTGCGTTTTATAGGGTGAATTATATATTCGACGATAGGTTCCTTTTGGAAGTTAATGGCCGCTATGACGGCACCTCAAGATTTCCAAAAGATAGCAGGTTTGGTTTTTTCCCATCTGTTTCTGCCGGCTGGAGAATTTCCAATGAGAATTGGATGTCAGGAACCCAAGGCTGGATGGATGAGTTGAAAATCAGGGCTTCCTACGGAACTTTAGGAAATCAATTGTTGGGCAATAATTTTTATCCCTACATTCCTACCATGGGAACAGGTCAGTCACCATTTATGATGGCGGATGGTGCGAGAACACCTTTCATATCACCAGCTGGCTTGGTCAGCCCAACATTGACCTGGGAGACTGTGGTTTCGCAGAATATAGGTTTGGATTTCACTTTGTTTGGAGGGAAAATTGATGCTTCCTTCGATGTCTTTTCACGGGACACCAAAGACATGCTGATGCGGGAAACTTATCCCTCAATCTTGGGAACAGGTGCCCCCCAGGCCAATGCTGCAGATTTGAGGACAAGAGGCTGGGAACTGGCCCTAACCTATAAAACAAGAATCAAAAATGATCTGAGCTATGATGTAACCTTGGCACTTTCGGATTGGATTGCAGAAATCACAAGATTCAACAATCCAAATGGGGCTATACCAGGTGGTACTACTGCCAGTGGCGGAAACGCCCAATATTATGAAGGACAAAAATTGGGAGAAATCTGGGGGTATGAAACAGTTGGTATCTTCCAGACTGCTGATGAGGTAGCCAATGCAGCTAATCAAACCAGAATCGGCGCCAATTGGAGACCTGGAGATATCCAGTATGCCGACCTCAATGGTGATGGGTTTATTTCGCCTGGAAACAACACTTTGGACAATCCCGGTGACAGGAGAATCATAGGCAATGAAACTCCGAGGTTGAGCTTCGGGATCAATAACAATGTAAGCTGGAAGAATTTCCATCTGAACGCATTCTTCCAGGGAATTTGGAGAAGAGACCACTGGCCTACCTCAGGAAACTGGACTTGGTTCTTTCCTTTCAATGCAGGTCACGTGGAAAAATATTTCCTCACAGATTCCTGGTCAGAGGATAACAGGGATGCTTATTTTGCCCATCCCCATATTTCTACAAATGACAAGAAAAATATCCAACCTCAGACCCGATTCCTACAAAATGCAGGCTACATCCGTCTGAAAAACGTTATGTTGGGATATGACCTTCCTCCGGTAGTCACACAAAGATTGGGCTTACAACAGGCCAACGTTTATTTTGCAGGGATGAATCTATGGGAATATTCTCCCATCAGAAAACCCCTCGATCCGGAAACAATCTATGCAGGGGCGATTGAGTATCCCATGCAAAGGATATATACTTTGGGTGTAAGGTTGACTTTCTAATTCTAAATTTCGAAACAATATGAAAAATATAAAATATAACCTCAAATACTCATTGCTCTGCCTTCTTATGCTGGGAGCCTGCAATGATGATTTTCTGGAAAGGTTTCCTTTGGACGAGGTGAGCAATGAAACCTACTGGAACACGGAAAACGATCTGTTGACTTATAACAACACATTTTACCACCTTGCGCTCAATGATATTCAGGTTCCTATTTTACATGGACATCAAGAGGGTTTCAACAGTCATTTTGGTAGTTATTGGTACTTGGATGGCTTGGCTGATAATCTGGCACCAAACCATGATAGGCATACTTTTTACATGCGGATAAGGTCAGGAAGGGAAATTGTACCCAATAGCCCCCAATGGTTTGGCTATCAGGGCTGGCACTTTGTTAGGGCCTTGAATATAGGCTTGGCAAATTACCCAAAAGCCCAAATACCTGAAGATGTAAGAAATAAATATGTCGGTGAAGCCCGGCTGATGAGGGGATGGTTCTACGCTGATAAGGTAAAAATGTTCGGGGATGCCCCTTGGGTGGACAGAGAGCTCAACATTGATTCTGAAGAATTGTTTGCAGCCCGGACTCCAAGAGAGCAAGTGATGCAAAACGTATTGGATGATCTGAATTTTGCAGTTGCAAATATCCCCGAAAACTGGAATGATGGCAATTCACCCGGAAGGGTCAATAGGTGGGCGGCATTGCTGGTAAAATCAAGGGTCTGTTTGTTTGAAGGCACATGGAGGAAATACCATGGAGGTACAAATCCTGAAATGTGGTTGAGAGAAGCCGCAAATGCAGCAAAAGAAGTGATGGATAATAGCCCTTATGCCATTTTTACTACCGGAGACCCTCTAAATGATTTTAATTCCTACCAAAGAGCTCTGGAATTGTCAGGAAACCCTGAAGTAATGGTTTGGAGGAGATACCGTTTGGGCATTTATACCAATCATGTTCAGAATTATTACAGTTACACAGGAGGTGCTACAAGAAATTT
>NZ_JBGTCA010000119.1:0-27371 GCF_041749095.1 Aquiflexum sp.
TCAAATTTGCAGGATCTTATCCGAAAATATTTAGGTTTTGACAGGCTACTGGAAACGGTACTTGAAAGAATGGGAGATGTAAATGAGGTGGTGCTTACAGGAGATTATGCTCAGGGAATTGACTCCGGGACCATTGAAGTACTCATCAAAGGAGAGGGCCTCAATGAAGATTATCTTGATCACTTGGGAACTAGGATCGAGCTATTGATTGAGAGAAAAGTTAAATTCAATATCAACGGCAAGTCCAATGCCGAAGATGAGCTTGTTCTTTTTAAAAAATAGTTTGGATTTTTTTTGGTCTTTTAAGCTAAGTTCATTTATCCAAAATGTGACTGAAAGGGCGAAGCTATAGATATTAAGATAAGTTTTAATTTGAGACCTATATCAAAATTTGGTCATTTTGGCCTAATTTGCAGACTTGTATCAAAAAGTAGATTTCATTATTCCAAAGTTCAAAATTTGTATATTCACTTTATTCATGTGTTTTGCTTTAAAAACAAAAAATTTAAATATGACCTCTAGTTTCAGGGAATCATTTCATGCCATAAAATTATTGATAGCCTTAATTGTCGTACTGACTTCAGTTTCATACGTCCATGGTCAATCCCTATCTGATATCCAAAACTTAAAAGTTGACAACCTATCTGATGCTCAGATTGAACAACTGTTAAAAAGAGCTGAATCTTCAGGCATGTCCGAACAGCAACTTGAGTCTATGGCCAGAGAAAGAGGAATGCCGGCAACTGAAGTAACCAAATTAAGAGCTAGGATAAATCAGATAAGGAATAAAGGTGGTCTTGATTCAAAAGCACCATCTTCTCAAACATTTCAAAATAGACAGTGGATCCAGGAAGACTTTTGGGGAGATGACGAAATTGAAAAAGAGATACCATTAACAGAGGAAGAGGAGAAAATATTCGGTTATTCATTGTTCAGAAATTCTAAACTGACCTTTACACCCAACTTAAACATCCCCACTCCAAAGAATTACATTCTTGGATCAGGTGATCAGTTGTTGATAGATATTTATGGAGCCTCCCAGTTTTTCTATGATTTAAATATTAATAGTGAGGGAATGGTTTTTATTGAGAATGTAGGCCCGATCAATCTCGCAGGGTTGAGTGTTGAAGCTGCGACAAGCAGGTTGAAGAATGCGTTGGGAAATATTTATTCAGGCTTAAGGGGTTCCTCTCCAAATACCTTTATGCAATTAAGGGTAGGTAATATACGGTCTATTCAGATTTCTATGGTTGGAGAGGTATTTACGCCTGGCAATTACACTTTATCCTCTTTCGCAAGCGTATTTAATGCTTTGTATGCGGCAGGCGGTATAAAACAAAACGGTTCTTTTAGAAATATAAGAGTTTACAGAAACAGCAAAATGGTTGCTGAAATGGATATTTATGATTTTTTGGTCAATGGAAACCAATCTGCAAATATCAGGTTGGAGGATAATGACGTGGTATTGATACCACCTATCGAAAAGCGAGTTGAGATTTCAGGTCCTGTCAGAAGACCTGGATTATTTGAAATGAAAAGTGATGAAAACTTAGATAACCTCATAACATTTGCAGGGGGATTTGAAAGTTCAGCATACACTGGTGTAGCTACTGTTTTCCGGACAACTGAGAAAGAGTTTAAAGTGGAGAATATAGATAGGCAGAATTTTGTATCTTTTGTTCCTAAGGAAGGGGATAGGTTCATATTTGGAGAATTATTGGAAAGATATGAAAATAGGGTGCAAGCTTCAGGAGCTTTGATGCGACCGGGAACTTTTGCATTGGAACAGGGAATGGGCGTAAAAGATCTTGTGAAAAGGGCAGAAGGTTTAAGAGACGATGCCTTTATGAACCGGGCATCACTATATAGGACTAGACCGGATTTTTCACTGGAAATAGTTTCTATAAATATCAGTGCTATATTGAATGGTGAGGAAGATGATATTGTCCTTCAAAGAGAAGATGTGTTGAACATCCCAAGCATTTATGACCTGAGAGAGGAATTTTATGTAATCATTAGTGGAGAGGTAAATAAACCCGGTGCATTTGCATTTGGCGAGAACATGAAGGTTGCTGATTTGGTACTAAGGGCTGGAGGTTTTAAAGAATCAGCTACCTCCGCACAGATTGAAATTGCCAGAAGGGTGAAAGATGATGTTTCAGGGAAGCTTGCTGAAATTTTCCATATAGATATTGATAGGAATCTCAAAATTACAGGAGATAACGCTGATATGGTTTTAACACCATTTGATCATGTCATTGTGAGAAGAAGTCTCGGTTTTCAAAGGGAAAGGTTGGTGCGGGTAGAGGGAGAGGTTTTCTTTCCCGGTGAATATTCCATTGCCCATGCCAATGAAAGAGTCTCAGATCTTTTGAAAAGATCAGGTGGTATAAACCAGTTTGCATATCCAAAAGGTGCCACTTTAATCAGAAGGAATGAGTTTTTTGCCAGTCCAAGTGATAATCAGATAAAGTCAAGGAATTTGACCGAAGTCAAGCAAAATTTACAAAGGATTGAAAGGGATACAACCGAAGCCGAAAAAATATTGCTTTCCAGAATTGATCAGAAAATCACAGAAAAAGGAGGAGATTTGTCCAATAAGTCAGGAGGATTGTTGATTGATGATTTTAGAAGGGAGACTATTGAAAATTTAGTCAATGAAGATGGAGAAGAAGTAATCAAAATTAAAACCCAGGAGATGATCGGGATCAATTTATCTGAAATTATGGTAAATCCCGGTGGTCCAAATGATCTGATTATCCAGGAAGGAGATGTTTTAAGTATTCCCAAACAATTACAAACGGTAAGGATGAGGGGAGAGGTATTGTTTCCGACAACATCGAGATATAGGGAAAATGCAGGATTCAAAAGTTATATTTCAAGGGCAGGTGGATTTACTGACAGGTCAAGGAAAAAGCGTTCCTATGTGGTTTATGCCAATGGGGATGTTAGAAGGACAACAAATTTTTTGTTTTTTAAAATATATCCATCAATAGAACCAGGATCAGAGATTATTGTGCCGGCCAAACCCGAAAGAGAACCAATGCCAATTCAAGGATGGTTAGCAATTGCCACTAGTTTAGCGACATTAGGCTTATTAGTGAATAATATTTTACAATAAGTAAATATAATTGTTTAAAAATCTTTAGAATAGATGGAAAAAACCGAACTTCCTATTACAAAAAATAATGAAGAAATCGACTTATTGGAGTTGGCAAAAACTGTTTGGCTTAAAAGAAGGATAATTTTTATAACCATTTTGCTTTTTTCGATTCTTGGGGTTTTGGTTGCATTGGTTTTACAAAATGAATATACAGCAGGATCAACTTTTGTTCCTCAAACATCCGAACAAGGGAAAGTTGGTGGCAATTTAGGAGGGCTTGCATCATTGGCAGGAATTAATCTGGGTGGACTTTCAGGAGGAAGTGAAATACCCCCAAGTTTATATCCCAAAATAGTTTCCTCGGTAAAGTTTAGGAAGGATTTACTCAATGCTACATTGAACATTCAAGGAGACAGTCAAAAAATATCATACCAATACTACTATGATAGTATCCACCGACTAGGATTGATACCATTATTTGCAAAATACACTATTGGATTACCTGGATTATTTATAAAAAATATTAGAGGGAATAATGTTATGGAATCCCCTTCAAATGACCATGGTTTGATCAATGTCTCAGAAAGTGAATTCGAACATTTTAAAAGATTAGACAATCAGGTATCCATTGAATTCAATGAAAAAGAAGGATTTGTTTCCCTATCTTTTTCCATGCCGGAACCATTAATGGCAGCGCAAATGGCAAGGTATGCAGAGGAATTACTTCAAAAAGAAGTCATTGAATTCAAAATCCAAAGTGCAAGAGAGCATTTAAAATATACTGAAGAAAGATTTGAGGAAAAGAAAATTGAATTTGAAGGAATCCAGAAGAAGTTGGCCATTTTCAGGGATAGAAATCAGAATCTTTCTTCTGCCATGATTTTAAATCAATTGGAAAAATTAGAGGCTGAGTATAATTTTGCTTTTAGTATTTATACCGAACTCGCCAAACAATTGGAACAGGCTAAACTGCAGGTGAGTAAAGACACTCCGATTTTTTCTATTATTCAACCGGTGACTATACCTATAGAAAAATCTGCTCCCAGAAGACCACTGATAGTTATTGTCTTTGTGTTATTGGGTTTGGTAATTGCCTTTGGCTATATATTTGGTAGGGAGTTCGTATTAAGTGTAAAGGAGCAATGGGAAATTAAAAATAATTCGGATCCAGAATCATAAGTATTTAAAATTAAGTTCATTTTTTAAATGAAATACAATTATTTTTATTCAAAAAACTTTTATTTATATTTATTTAGTATTTTATTTGCATTATAAATGTTATTCGCCCAATTAATAAACCTAAGTTTTAATCAAAATCTATCTCAATAGAATTTTCTATTAAATTATAATCATTAGAAAAATCAGTATTTAAATTATTAACCTTTAAACTTTTAAAAAATGAAAATTACAGTAGTAGGTACAGGATACGTTGGTTTGGTATCAGGAGCATGTTTTTCCGAAGTCGGCATTGAAGTTGTTTGTGTGGACATCGATCAAAAAAAGATTGATAATCTGGTAAATGGCATCATGCCAATTTATGAGCCTGGATTGGAAGAAATTGTCAAAAGAAATTTTGCAAGTGGCAGGCTTCAGTTTTCCACTAACCTTGGAGATGCCATACAAGGTTCCCAAGTAGCATTCATTGCAGTAGGAACACCTCCGGGAGAAGATGGATCCGCAGATTTGAAATATGTTTTGGCAGTAGCAGATGAAATCGGTAGGACGATGACCGATTATATTGTCGTAGCCACCAAAAGTACAGTTCCTGTTACCACAGGTGAGAAAGTTAAAGCTGCTATTCAATCCGCATTGGATGAAAGAAGCTCTGATCTGACATTTGCCGTAGCCTCGAATCCTGAATTTTTGAAAGAAGGTGCCGCAGTAGATGATTTTATGAAACCTGATAGAATAGTCATTGGAATTGATGATGAAAGGGCAGAAGAGATCATGAAAAGATTATACAAACCATTTCAACTGAACGGGGACAGAATCATATATATGGATATCCCATCTGCGGAAATGACGAAATATACAGCCAATGCGATGTTGGCCACTAAGATTTCATTTATGAATGATATTGCCAATCTGTGCGAGTTGGTAGGTGCTGATGCCAATATGGTAAGAAAAGGTATTGGTTCTGATCCTAGAATAGGCAATAAGTTTATTTATCCCGGGGTTGGATATGGAGGATCATGTTTCCCAAAAGATGTCAAAGCTATCATTAAAACCGGGAAAAAATATGGTTATGACCTTAGGGTACTACAGGCTGTAGAAGATGTAAATGATGATCAGAAACATGTTCTGGTTCAAAAAATCAAAAAACATTTTGGTGATGATTTAAGTGGTAAGACGTTTGCCATGTGGGGATTGAGCTTCAAGCCGAATACGGATGATATGCGGGAATCACCTGCTATTGTAATTATTGACCAATTGATTGAGGCGGGTGCGAAAGTCAAAGCCTATGATCCGATTGCAATGAAAGAAGCGCAGCATATTTATGTTGGAGATAAAATTACTTATGCCAAAGATGCTTATGATGCCTGTGTGGATACTGATGCTTTACTCTTGGTAACTGAATGGTCAGAATTCAGAATACCAAGCTGGTCTGCGATTGGAAAATTATTGCATGGAAAAGTGGTTTTTGATGGCAGAAATATTTACGACAAAAAGTATCTCTCTGAAATGGGGTTCACTCATTATGGTATCGGAATCTAACAAACAAAAAAATAAAATTTAGATAATTTTTAATTATAACATGTTAAAATCATTTGCAGAATCAAAAATAGCAATTGTTGGTTTAGGCTACGTGGGTCTCCCATTGGCGGTAGCTTTTGCTGAAAAGTTTGCCACAGTGGGATATGATATCGATCCTAAAAGAGTTGACCAACTGCAAAAAGGACACGATAGAACACTGGAAGTCGAAGATGAAGACCTTAAAAAAGTATTGGTAAAAACTGTCGTAGAATTGGAGGATAAGAATAAGGGGCTTTTGGTTTCTGATGCAATCATACCTATATCATCTTGTAGCATATACATCGTTACGGTACCAACCCCAACTGACAAACATAACAAGCCTGTATTGACACCCATGTTGAAGGCCTCAGAAATGATCGGAAAAATCCTTAAAAAAGGTGATGTGGTCATCTATGAATCCACAGTATATCCCGGGGTTACCGAAGAGGAATGTGTGCCGGTTTTGGAAAAATTTTCAGGTTTAAAATTCAATGAGGATTTCTTTGCTGGCTACTCACCCGAGAGAATCAATCCAGGAGATAAAGAACACACTGTAACCAAAATCCTAAAAGTAACTTCCGGTTCTACACCCGAAGTAGCAGAATATGTAGATCAATTATATAAATCTGTCATCACAGCAGGTACCCACAAAGCTTCCTCAATAAAAGTAGCCGAAGCGGCAAAAGTGATTGAAAATTCCCAAAGAGATATCAATATTGCTTTTGTGAATGAACTTTCAAAAATATTTAACCTTTTAGGCATAGACACACAAGAAGTTTTGGAAGCTGCTGGGACCAAATGGAATTTTCTTCCCTTCAAACCAGGCTTGGTTGGAGGTCATTGCATAGGTGTCGATCCGTTTTATCTGGCCCAAAAAGCCCAAGAAGTAGGATATCATCCAGAAATTATCCTAGCTGGTAGAAGATTAAATGATTCCATGGGAAAGCATGTTGCAACTGAAGTAATCAAGCACATGATGCGAAAGGATTTAAAAGTGATTGATTCCAAAGTATTGATCCTTGGATTTACCTTCAAAGAAGATTGTCCCGATGTGAGAAATACACGAGTGATAGATATCTATAAGGAATTGAAATCTTTTGATATGGAAGTGGATGTTTATGACCCTTGGGCTGATTCTAAAGAGGTGGAGCATGAATATGGAATAACAATTATTAATGGGAATAATAAACCTGTACTAGAAGACTATTCGGCAATAATTTTGGCTGTCGCACATAAGGAATTTAAATCATGGTCTATCAAAAAATCCGAAAAACAGGTAATATTTGATGTGAAATCTGTATTGCCTAAAAAAGATGTCGACTGTAGGTTGTAATAAAAGAAGATTAAAAAAATCCCCATTGACATCTAATTAAATTGTTTAAAAATTAAAAAATAGTGACTCATATTTTAATTTTTAAACCGGAATTATGTTAAAAAAAATATTCACAACTTCTAATGACAGAAGTTCTAAATATCTAAAAAACACTTTTTTTATAATTATTTTTCAAGGAGGAAATGTTGTATCAAATTTTTTATTAGTTACAATAACTTTAAATTTTTTAGGAGTAGAAGAATATGGTGTTTGGATTACTTTGACTTCACTGGTAACATGGTTCAGCTTTTTGGATATTGGTTTAGCTCATGGTTTAAGAAATAAATATGCTGAAGCTAAAGCAGAAAATGATTTTTTGAAAATAAAAAGTTTGGTTAGTACAGCTTTTTTCAGCCTTTTATTTTTAAGTTTATTTGGATTTGTAATTGTATTTTTGGTTGGTTCCAATCTTAATTGGGCTACATTGTTAAATGGACCGGATTATCTTAAAAATGAATTAAGAAATGTAGGACTATTTATGGTTTCTACTTTTTTTTTAAGACTAGTTTTAAATATTGTTGCAGTTTTAAAGACAGCAGACCAACAACCTTCTGTAGCTACATTTTTAACTACAAGTGGTAATATACTTTCTCTGGTTGGTATTTTTCTATTAATAGAATTCTATAACCCGTCATTTCTGCAACTGGGTGTCGTTCTTTCAATTTCCCAAGTTTTGCCAATATTAATTGCTTTTATTTTTTATTTTTCAAATTCATATAAAAACATCTTTCCAAAAATAGAGTATTTTTCTAAATCCAATCTTAATTCTATCTTTTCAATAGGCTTTAAATTTTTTATCATCCAATTATTGAATTTAATAATCCTTCAATCGAATATCTTAATTATTGCACATGTATGCGGGCCAGAATCTGTTGCAGATTATAGTATTGCTTTCAAATATTTATGGTTAATTATTATTTTGCATGGTGCTATTATCAATCCGCTTTGGTCTGCATCTACAGAAGCTTATGCTAATAATGATAGGGTATGGTTGAAAAATATAATGTCAAGATTGAATAGGGTTTTTTTGGTATTAGTTTTAATAGGAATTTTATTGATCTTCGGGTCTTCATTTTTTTACAAAATATGGCTGAAGGGAAATATAGAAGTTGACTATTTATTGCTTTTCTTGATATTTTTGAATTTTACCTTCACTATGAGGTATTCCACTTTTAGAATGTTTATGAATGGTGTTGGAAAAATTAGACTCCAACTATTTGTAACTAGTATTCAAGCTATTTTACATATTCCACTTGCCATTATAGCTGCAAATTACTTAGATGTGTATGGAGTAATTTTAGTCTCTATTACGTGGACTTTTTTCAATTCTGTGTGGGAACCTATACAATTTAAAAAAATAATCTCTGAAAGCGCAGTCGGTATTTGGTCGCGTTAATAGGTCGCTATGTTAGCAGTAATTCTTGTTTTTATCTTATTATCTATTTCAGTTATATTGATTAGATATAAAGGTGTTCTAGGTTGGGGAATGTTTTTCATGCTTTGTGGTTCGGTAACAGATTCGGCAGGGATTTTATACTTTATTGATTCTTTTTTTCCTTATTATAAAATTTTTATATGGCTAACTACATTTTCATTAATGTTTTATTCTATCTATTTAATCTTATTCAGGATCAGAAAGAGGGTTTTTATTTATTGGTATTTTTTACCATTTTCCCTCTCTTTACTTTTTGTCATAGGTTCAAAATTTGTCAATAATTATAGTTGGGCTGAAATAACAACCACCTTTATATTAAGTGGCATTCCCTTTTTTTTTATTTGGTATGTTGGGAGATATTATAAAGGACAAAATCAATTAATAGTTTATCTGATTCTATTTCATTGTATTTCGGCTTTAATTATAATTGTAGGAAAATCAAGTTTATCAGAAATAAATGGATTATCATATATTTATAGAGTAGATGAAGATTTTCAATTGTATGATTTTGAAAAATTAATTAATTCAAAATTATATTTTTTTAATTTTAACAAATATGAGGTTCAAAAATTTGGACAATTTCACAATAGTAATGCTTTAGGTTTTTTTTCCATTGTTTCTATATGTGTTGGAATTGCCAGCTATTTTAGAATAGGAGATTTCGGTAGGGTAAATGAACATAAAATAATTGCAATAATGATTTTGATTATTTCAATTATATTATGGTTTAACTCTTTAACACGGGGTCCTTTAGTTTTTTTATTTTTGGTTTTTGCATATATCTATACTAGGCCTTGGAAGATCAGAAAAAATAAAGTTCCCTTTATATTGTTTTTACTATTTGGTCTGGTCGTTATTGTAACTATTGAATTCAATGTTTTAAGCTTTATTTTACCTGATAAGGATAACGTATCCGTGACTTCCAGATTTGTTGGTTACATAAATGGATTTAATGCTATTTCAAACAATCCTTTATGGGGTCAAAAATTTGATGGGTCTCCGCCTCATATTTATCCATTGAAAATAGCTTCTTATTATGGAGTTCCTGCCGGATTGTTAATATTCATTCCTATAGTTCACCTAACTTATTGCACGATCAGGATTTTTATCAAAGAAATTTCTCTGAAAAAAATTAATGAATCAACTTTTGCAATGATGCTTTTAGCAACTTTACTAGGTGTATATATTACTAATGGAACTGTAAGTAATGTTTTATTTGGGATAATAATGGCTGAAATATTAATCAGAATTAACTTAATAAAGGAAGATAATCAAGAAAAGGATTCCGCCTTTTAAAAAACTTATCCTTAGCAAAATGAATTCAAGAGGAATTTAGGTGAATCCAGTATGGTCGAGTGAATTTTAATTTTTTCAAACCCAAATAAAACTAAGTTGAAAATTATTTATATAGGAGAATTTGATTTTAAGGAGAATCTGACTGCATCCACAGTTCGGATAATTAACAATTGCAAATCGATCCGTTTGGAAAAAAATTTTGAGGTTAAGATTTTGGGGTATTCCAATACCCCCCATTTAAATTTAGAAGGGTTTGATATACATAATGTAAAAAGAGGAAAACGATATTTAGAGAAGCTTTTTCTTTATATTTTTCGTGGAATAGCATTTTGTTGGTTATTACAAAAGATGAAAAAGAATCCGGAAACATTAGTGTACTATGGATCTTCTTTAAGGATACTTGTTCCTTTATGGATTTATTCCAGAATAAAAGGCATAAAATTAGTTGTAGATACTGTGGAATGGTATGATTACTCTCACCTACCATTTGGCAAGTATGGGCCTATGGCTTGGGATGTTCATATTGCCATGACTATGATGATTCCAAAATGCGATGGTGTGATTGCGATAAGCAGACTACTTAAAAAATATTACCAAAATAAAGGGCTGCCTACAGTAAGAGTTCCCATCCTTTTTGATAAAGATATAACTCCACAAAACCAACATTCAGAGATCAAATTGAATCCAGATTTCCTGAATTTAGTTTATGCGGGATTTCCCGGAAAAAAAGACTTCATTTTTAATGTGATAGATGCTGTTCGCACTATCAATAAGGACGAAAAAAAAATAGAATTCCATATTCTAGGTATGAATGACAGTGAATTGGAATCTATGTATGGGAAACATCCCGGAGACAGCGTTAAAACTTATGGAAAACGACCAAGGACATTTGTGAACAATTTTCTTAGTTCAGCAGATTATTCAGTATTGTTTAGGCCTACAAAACGCTATGCCATGGCCGGGTTTCCGACAAAATTCGTTGAAAGCCTGAGTATGGGTTTGCCTGTTCTGGCTAATCTTACGAGTGATTTGGAAATGTACCTCAAAGATGGCTATAATGGATTAATTGCCGAAGACCATCAAGTGGAATCCATAATATCGACGCTCTACAGGGCATTGGAAATAGACAAAGAAAGTTATCGGAATATGAAAGCAAATGCACGAATATCTGCTGAAACCTATTTTGACTATCACAATTTTTCTAAGAAATTCTCCGGATTTTTCTCCGGGATTTAGTGGATTTATAATTCTTAGATGAAGCTTACTACCAATCAAAAGAGTGTATTAATTATGTCACCACTGCCTCCTCCAGTTGGCGGCATGGCTTCTTGGTCCACTCACTTATTAACTTATTTGGCGGAATTTGGATATCCGGAAACATTTCATTTGGATACCGCCATCAGATCCAGGAATGTTACTGATATTGGTAATTTGGCACGAATTTCCAATGGAGTTTTAGATGCCATCCGTATAGTTAGGTTAGCTTTCTCCAAAATCCGGAGGGTTCGACCTCACGCTGTACATCTAACGACTTCAGCTTCTTTTGGGCTTTTAAGGGATATTTTAGTAGCGTTTATCTGTAAAGTTTTTAAAGCGAAATTAATTGTTCATTTCAGATTTGGTCGAATCCCGGAATTGTCACAGATCCGTAATTGGGAGTGGCATTTAGTGGCCTTATTAACAAAAATGTCAAATGATGTGATAGTTTTGGATAGAAAATCTTTTCATGCACTAGCAGCGATTAACCAAAAATTTCAACTACATCAAATACCAAATCCCTGTTCTTCCGATTTGGAAGAAATAGCGAAATCCAAAACCACTTCCAAAAGAAATAATGATTTTGTTTTTATTGGTCATCTTATAAGGGAAAAAGGGATATTTGAGCTTGTTGAAGCCTTTTCAAGTTTTACACATCCTCCAAATCTCAGACTAGTTGGGCCTGTGGAATCTGAGGTAAAAGAATTACTGACAGTTATTGCAAGTAAAAAAGAAAAGGGAAATTGGTTGTCATTTGAAGGAATTTTAGGAAAATTCGAAATCTATTCCATCCTGAAAGCCAGTGCGGCTTTGATACTCCCATCGTATGCGGAGGGATTTCCCAATGTAGTTCTGGAAGCGATGGCCTGTGGATGTCCGGTTTTGGCAACTGATGTAGGGGCAATTTCTGAGATGTTGGATTTTCCTGGAGAATTGGCATCAGGTCTGTGTTTTAAGCCTAGAGATGTGGATGAAATTAAAAAAGTGGTTGAAAAAGTTAATGATGGAAAAGTTGATCTCAATCTAATGTCAGAAATGGGTAAGAGAAAGGTGTTGGAAGTTTATACCATGAAATCGATCATTATTGAATACGAAAAACTCTGGAATAATTAATCAAATTTTACAACTACAATGTTAAAAAGCAAAAAACTACTCATCACAGGAGGAACAGGTTCCTTTGGAAATGCTGTATTGAATAGATTTAAAAATTCTGATATGTTCAATGAAATCAGAATTTTCAGTAGAGATGAAAAAAAACAAGATGATCTCAGAAAAAAAATAAACGATCCAAAAGTTAAATTTTATATCGGTGACGCAAGGGATTTAGCGAGTGTTGAGAATGTTGTAAAAGGTGTTGATTACATATTCCATGCAGCAGCTTTAAAGCAAGTTCCTTCTTGTGAGTTTTTTCCTCTCGAAGCAGTTAAAACCAATATATTTGGAACAGACAATGTACTCTCAGCAGCAGAAAAATTTGAAGTAAATCGTGTGGTGGTACTGAGTACGGACAAAGCTGCTTATCCCATCAATGCCATGGGAATGTCCAAAGCAATGATGGAAAAGGTGATGGTAGCAAAATCACGAAATCTTGATGATTCAAAATCAATTTTTTGTGGCACCAGATATGGAAATGTCATGGCTTCGAGGGGTTCGGTAATTCCACTATTTATTGACCAGATTAAATCAGGAAACTCTTTGACAATCACAGATCCAAATATGACAAGGTTTATGATGACCTTAGAAGATGCTGTTGACCTCGTTTGGTTCGCATTTGAAAATAGCCATCAAGGGGACTTGTTTGTTCAAAAAGCCCCAGCTGCCACTATAGAGGTTTTGGCCAAGGCCCTTTTGGAGTTATACAATGCTTCCAACGAGATCAAAGTCATAGGAACCCGTCATGGCGAAAAGTTGTATGAAACCTTGGTAAATAGGGAAGATATGGTGAAAGCAATAGACATGGGTGATTATTATAGAATTCCTGCCGATACAAGAGATCTTAATTATGCCCAATTTTTTTCAGAAGGCGAACCAAATGTTTCCAACTTTGAAGAATATCATTCCCACAATACAAGGAGATTAGATATTGAGGGAATGAAAAAATTGCTTTTCAAACTCCCGATCATAAGAAAAGAGATCTTGGGAGAAACCGATGTAGAACAATATCCGGATTGATAAAGATATGGCTATGAGAATTGGAATTACCGGTCAAAATGGTTTTGTTGGAACCCACCTTTTTAATACGCTTGGTTTGTTTCCTGATGAATTTGAAAGGATTGAATTTAATAGGGAATGTTTTTTGGACGAAGAAGTCCTCGATACATTTGTAAAAAAGTGCGATGTCATAGTTCATTTGGCAGCCCTGAATAGGCATAATGATCCAGAAGTAATTTATTCAACCAACATCAATCTTGTTGAACAACTAATTAGCTCCTTTGGTAGAACTGGAAGTAAGCCCCATGTTTTGATTTCATCTTCAACCCAAGAGGAAAAAGACAATCTATATGGAAAATCAAAAAAAGCAGGAAGAGAACTCCTTGCTAATTGGGCAAAAAAGAACGGTGCCATTTTTACAGGTTTGATAATACCAAATGTTTTTGGACCATTTGGTAATCCATTCTACAATTCAGTAGTGGCGACTTTTGCCCATCAGGTAAGTAGGGGTGAGATTCCAAAAATAGAAGTAGATGGAGATTTGAAATTGATCTATGTCGGCGAGATGGTTGAAACTATCCTTGAATTGATCAGAACACGAAGGGGTAATCCCTCCTATAGTGTTGGACAAACCTCAGAAGCCAAAGTTTCTGAAATATTGCTATTACTCCAAAAATTTAAATCGGAATACCAGGACCAAGGAGTAATTCCGCAAATTTTAAACGATTTTGAACATAACCTGTTCAATACTTTTAGGTGTTACATGGATGTTGAAAATTCTTTTCCCCGTAAATTTACCGAACACAAAGATGCAAGAGGTGCTTTTGTTGAAGTTATCCGATTGGGAATAGGAGGTCAGGTATCTTTCTCCACTACTGTATCTGGAATTACAAGGGGAAACCATTTTCATACCAGGAAAATAGAGCGTTTTGCGGTTATCAAAGGCAAGGCACTGATCCAACTTAGGAAAATAGGGACTGATAAAGTTTTGGATTTTTATCTTGATGGAAATGAGCCTGCTTATGTGGATATGCCCATTTGGTACACTCATAATATCAAAAATATTGGAGAGGAAGATTTGTACACAATTTTCTGGATAAATGAGCATTATGACCCATCCAATCCTGACACCTATTTTGAAACTGTTTGAATTTTTTTGAATCTATACTTTAAAAGCTGATTAAACTTATATGAAAAGATTAAAAGTAATGACCGTAGTCGGTACCAGACCGGAAATCATTCGATTATCGAGGGTATTGACTGCCTTAGATGAATCAGAAGCTATCGATCATATTTTAGTTCATACAGGACAGAATTATGATTATGAATTGAACCAAATATTTTTCGAAGATCTTCAGATCAGGAAGCCTGATTATTTTTTAGACGCTGCCGGTTCCACAGCTACAGAAACGGTAGGACAGATTTTGATCAAAATTGATCCCTTGTTAGAACAACTAAAACCGGATGCATTTCTGGTTTTGGGAGATACCAATAGTTGTCTTTGTGCCATTCCTGCCAAAAAGAGACATATACCCATTTTCCATATGGAGGCCGGAAACAGATGCTTTGACCAAAGGGTACCTGAAGAAACCAACAGGAAAATTGTGGATCATATTTCGGACATCAACCTTACTTACAGTGATATAGCAAGAGAATACCTCCTGCGTGAAGGCCTTCCTGCGGACAGGATTATCAAAACCGGTTCGCCAATGTACGAGGTTCTGAATTTTCATTTAAACAGTATTATTAATTCCGATATTATATCAAGGTTAGGTTTGGATAAAGGAAAATTCTTTGTGGTATCCTCTCATCGGGAAGAAAATATCAATAGCGAGAAAAACTTTAAAGGATTAATTGAAAGTCTTAATTTCCTGGCTGATAAATATCAATATCCGATTATTGTCAGCACACATCCAAGAACCAGGAAAATGATTGAATCAAGAGGTGTTAAAGTACACCCTCTTATTCAATTGTTAAAACCACTTGGGTTTATCGATTATAACGCTTTGCAGATGAACTCATTTGCGGTACTTTCTGATAGTGGGACTATATCAGAGGAATCTTCAATTCTGAATTTCCGGGCATTGAATATAAGAGATGCACACGAAAGGCCGGAAGCGATGGAAGAGGCCTCTGTTATGATGGTAGGGATGAATACTGAGAGGATTATTCAGGGAATAATCCAGCTTGAGCAACAGCAAATTGGTGAAAGCAGAAACTTTAGAAAGGTAGCTGATTACAGTATGCCAAATGTGTCTGCCAAAATGGTCAGAATTATTATTTCTTATGTTGACTATATTAAAAGGGTAGTATGGAGCGAGTAAAAAAGAGAGTATTAATCCATAGTATAGTTTTTTCTCCCGATGGAGTTTCAACAGCCTATATATATAATGATATAGCATTAAAGCTTCATTCTGAAGGCTTAGAGGTTATTGTGCTTACGACAACTCCACATTACAATCGTGTTGATGAGGAACTTAATAAGCAAATCTTAATAAAAAAATTTGGGGGTTTATTTTACCAAAGTAGTTATAATGGCATTAAAGTTTATCATGTCCCTCAAAAAAAATTTAAAAGCATATTTCTAAGAGGTCTTGGAATGGTGTATTGGCATTTTGTTTCAATGTTCATTAGTATCTTTCTTAAGAGAATAAATGTGGTCATTAGCCCATCCCCACCTTTAACCATAGGTGTAATTTCAATACTGATCGCAAAAATTAAAGGTGCAAAAAGTATTTATAATGTACAGGAGATTTACCCTGATTTATATTTTCGTCAAGAAAATTTGAAATTTAAGCCTCTTGTAAATTTTTTAAAATGGTTGGAGAAATGGATTTACAATAACTCTGACTCAATTATAACAATAGATGAAGTATTTTACAATAAAATAGCTGATAGAATCGATCAGACTGAAAAGCTAAAAATTATTCCAAATTTTGTTGATACTGATTTATATTTTCCAATAGTACCAAAGGATTTGGATCAGACAATTTTTCCTGATAAAACAAATACTTTAAAATTGATGTATGCAGGTAATATTGGTCATGCACAACATTGGGAACCTTTACTTGAGGTTTCTAAAAAATGTCAGGATATACCGGTTGAATTTTGGGTCGTGGGGGAAGGAGTATTGAAAATTTGGTTGGTTGAAAAAGTAAATGAAATGAATTTGACCAATGTTCATATTGTGGATTATCAGCCCCGTTATTTAATGCCTCAATTAATTGCATATGCTGATTTACACTTTATTTTCATGGAACCTACATTGCAATATGAGGGCTTTCCTTCGAAAGTTTATACAATATTGGCTTGTCAAAAATCATTACTCGTTCTATCTGGGACAAATACTCCTTTGTCAAATTTTTTATTGGAAACAAACACTTCTTTTTTAATAACTGAACAAGAAAAAGTAAAGAAAAGTAATGAAGTATTTGTGTTGTTGAAAGAACTATTAACCAATAAAGACAAGTTAATTGAAATGGGGAGGAACGGATTTGAGCTTGTAAATAAAAAATATTCAAAAAAAATAATAACAAATAAATATTCTGAATTAATTAAATCCATTTAAAATTGTAGATTTTTTATTCTATCACAATAATATAGTTCCGTGATTCTCCAAGCAATTACTGTGATATTGTTATATAATACTACTGGTGTCCGAGAAAATCCAGCAGTAAATTTTTAGGTCTTGGAATAATACAAATTTAAGGATGAGGCTTTGAAAAGCCCCATCCTCTGGCTAATGTTGTAATCTCTACAAAACAACCAAGCCATGGGTAAAAATACAGCTAATAAATGTTCTCTTCCAATTCTCGGACAGCTTTTATCATTCATACCCAAAGAACTGTTCAAACAAAGCGTTGAGGAATACCAATCCGACAAATGGTACAAGAAGGTAAAAGCCTGGGACCAGTTTGTTTTTATGTTGTATGGAGTGCTGACAGGAAGTTCGACTTTGCGGGAGATCATCAAAAATTTCATGCTGATGGGCGATAAACTCAACCATTGCGGCATTTTCAGGGTTCCCAAGCGAAGCAGTGTTTCCGATGCAAATTCCGGTCGGAGTGCCGATGTCTTCGGGCGCCTGTACATGCTGCTCTACGACCATTACAAGGATTTTTTGTCGGACAGCTATTTGTCCCTTAAAATAAACGGAGAGGTGGATCCGGGCACCGTCGAGATATTCGATTCCACCGTGGTAAGCCTGTTCAAGGAGGTGTTCAAGGCATGCGGGAGGCTTCCCTTGGACGGGAGGAAGAAGGGAGGACTAAAGGCCTTTACCAAGATCACACTTTCCGAGCGTGTGCCCAACTTTATCTGCCTTAAGGCGGCCGCTACCAACGAAAAGGTGTTCCTTTCAATGTTTGAGCTGGCCAAAGGAACCATTGCAGTGTTTGACAAGGGGTTTCAGAAATTCCGCCAATATGCCGAATGGACCGAGCAAGGGGTATATTTTCTGACAAGAATGAACAAAAACGCCAAGTTCAGCATTCTTGAGCAGATGCCGCTGGAGGAAAACTGTGAGGTCGGGGTACAGATGGACGCCATTGTCGAACTGGAGTATACATGCGGACCAACAGCCACCAACCGGCGGACTAAGGCCAGAATGGTGGCATACATAGATCCTGTAAGCGGGAAGAGACTTGTGTTCCTGACCAACCTGATGGACCTCAAAGCAATGACAGTCTGTATGCTTTACAAAAACAGATGGACCATAGAACCCCTGTTCAAACAGATAAAGCAGAACTTCGAGCTCACCTATTTCCTGTCTGACAGCGAAAACGGCATCAAGACGCAGATATGGATAGCACTGATATTAAACCTGATCTTTACTGTCATCCATAAAATGGCCAAAGAGGCAGAGGATTTTGCCACCATGGTGAAACTGGCAGCAAAACACACAGCAAGCTATGTAAACCTGTTGGGCTTCCTCAAAATGTCCTCTGCCCAGATCAGCGACGCTCTGGACAATCTTGAAAATGTACAATTAGACCTGTTCGGGAATAATAATGGGGGTACATTCCAAAATTCCAGTTGAAACAGCTTAAAAATGTAAAAAATGAAGATTATTGGCTAATTTTAAAATTAGTCGGACGACACTATATTAAAATCAGTGTTTTTAGCTTTCGGATAATTCTAAATCTCTATTGGTTGGAAATAACTCTTTTCCACATCAACTTAATTTTTCAACCACCTATCAAACCAATCAAAAGCCTCCTGCTGCATGGCCTGATCAAATTTATGAGGACCGGGATAGAAAGAACATTTGTACCGATCCGATGCACCCGCCTTTTGAAAAATACCGGAAATGATCTCATCTGCCCTTTTCATTTCCCCAAGAGTAAACAACCTATCTTCGATGTCATTGAATACCATGGTCGGCTTAGGGGCCCGTAAGGCCAGAATCTCAGGAAAATCCAGTTCTCTGGGAAGCATCGGAATGTACGTCATCCAGGTATGGGTATGGGATTTGTTCAGCAAAAAATCCTCCCATGTAGTCATAAATCCAACAGATACGGCACAGGAAATCCTTGGATCCAAACCGCCCAACATCACCGTCCTCAATCCTCCACCTGAAAGTCCTGCACAACCAACTCTTTCAGTATCCACATCCTCCCTTGAAACCAAAATATCCAAAGCCACCTGATCTTCTGCCAAATAAACCGCCGGCCAGGTAATCCCGGCACTAAATAGTGACCTGGCCATAATGTGTTCATGTTCGGAAGCCCACCTGTTGTATGAATCTATGTTTTCCTTTTTGCTCATATCAAAATCGGTAATACCCATCCTCCTGTCCTCAGGCACATCTTCCAACATCACCCTCCTACTTCCAAAGGCAAAAGCATCGTTCACCATAACAACATAGCCCCGCTTAGCCAGTTCATTGGCCCAAGCCTTTCCTTGATAATAAGTTTTTTGATGCTCCTGCACATAGTCAGGTACATTGCCATCCAACCTGGTGATCTTCTCCAAACCTAAATATTTGTTTCCTCCATGACAATGCAGACCCAAAACAGCCGGAAGCTTTCCTTTGGCATGCTCAGGCTTCAGGATTACTGCTTTTGTTGGATTTCCATAGGGCAACTGATAGCTGATTTCTTCACCGATCAATCCATCAAATCTGACTTGCCTGTGAACGGTTACTTTTGGGGTCCCTTCCAAACCCAGGTATCCCATCCTTTCCTTGACCTTAGCAGAAGCCATTTTTTTCCAAGCCTCCAGATCAGTAAAGTCATTTCTACGAAAAGATAAACTTGGCAAACCATCCAAAAACAGACTTTTGGCCCATGGACCATAAAGTCCAAGTTGGTTTTTTTGAAAGGGGTCTTGCATATTCAGGGGTGTTTTTAATTTGTAAGGAGTGGAAAGCAGTTCACCGAAACTACCGCCAAGCATTCCTATTCCGGTCAGTCCGGTGTATTTCATGGAATCTCTTCGATTGGTGGTCATAGACAATTTGAATTTATCGTTTTTCCGCCAGAATTCCTTTCAATAAACTGATCAATGCTGCTATATCATCATCTGTATTGTACAAATGAATAGAAATCCTGATGGCTTTGCCACGTACTGAAACAAAAATTCTATTGTCCACTAACTTTTGGAGGACAAGTTGGCTGTCTACTCCCTCAGGTAGCCCAATACCAAAAAGATGTTTTGCCCTATAATCATGCACCTCAACCCAAAATTCATTATCATTTAAAAAATTGATCAAAGGTTGGGATAATTGATCGCAATAAGATTGGATATTGGAAGGATCCCATTTTAAAATCTGCTCAATTGCGGCGTTCAACATGGGGAGCAAATTGAAATTGCTGAATTCACCCATATTATATCCTCCTGCACCGATGGAATAATCATCCACATAATTTGTCAGGCTTGAGAAAATTTGTGCATTGCTCCTGTTCATCCATGTTTCCTCCAAGGGTGATCCGCTATTGAAGAATTCAGAATAATAGGCCAATCCTATCGAATAAGGTCCCATCAGCCATTTGTAACCTGCACAGACCAAAGCATCAATCTGAAACGAAACCACATCTATGGGCAATGCTCCTACGGATTGGGTACCGTCAACAATAAATATAGCATTATGGGATTTGCATTTTTTGCCGATTGCTTTCAGGTCATACAAAGTACCATCTGTCCAATGAATAGAAGACATCAAAACAACTGCGGTATCATCATTGATGGCATCAATAATCTGCCTGTTCCATTGCTGCCCCCTATTTACCATAGATTCAGGTGCTTTGATCACCTTCAATTGTTTGTTGTTAATTTTACACCATTTCTCAATGGCATAATAACCACTGGGAAATTCATCCGAAACTACCAAGGCGGTAGAACCATTGTCTTTTGGTAGATTTTGGATGGCTGATGTCAATCCATAGGAAGCTGAAGGGATAATGGCAACTTGTTCACCAGAGCAATTGACCAGCTTTCCAAAATTTCCCCGAAGGGTTTCTGCAACAGAAAAAAAATCAGTTGGGGTTATTTGGGTAGGGTTTCTTTTTTTGATCAATGCTGCTATGCCTGCTTCTTCAACAGAACGAAGCAAAGGCGACATATAAGCGCCGTTTAAGTAGTGGATATCTTCTGGAAGCTGGAAAAGTTCTTTCTGGTTTTTCACTTTGATTTGGGTTGGTCGATAATTATTTATGCAAACTAATGTTTGTCTATCAATCAGCAAAATTAATTATTGACCTATCGTAAGGAAAATATTAAAATATTCAGGTTTCATTGATTATATTTTGATGCCGAAAATTTCCAATAAACAAGAACCCTTTAAAAATTTACACCCAAGCAATATCCACAAAATGAACCAATCAAACATTTCCCATCTATTGCTATCAGGTCTCCTCTTTTTTATTTTTTCCTGTTCAGGCAATCAATCTAATGATTCAGAAAGTGAGAGCCAAATGTATGAGGCATCGTTGTTGACCTTGATCCAAGACGAAAGTGAAGGCACCATATCGGTTTTCCGAAAGGGAGACAATGATCCCATTTTAGTACAGAATGCCAAAGAGGGTTTCAGGCCTTACATCCACCCCATCATGGCACCCGATGGCAAAGGAACCTTGACAGAATACAGTCCGGGACACCACAAACATCAAACTGGTTTGTATTGGGGATTGACCAGGGTAAATGGGCGGGATTACTTCCATAACCCTCAGCAGGATTATTGGAAAAAGATTGCCCTAAATGTGATAGAGGCTGAAGGAAATGAAGTAAAATGGCAGACAGTTTATCATTTGCTGGATGAAAAAGGCGAAGCAATCATGCTTGAAACCCAAAATTGGTCCTTAAGTGAAGAAGGGGGTAAATACTTTTTGGATTTAGAATGGAAAGGGGAAGCTATTGAAGCGATCACTATCGGGCAATATGATTATGGGAGCTTATTTGTCAGAATGCCATGGAAAGAGGGGATCAAGGGAGAAATCATCAATGCTGCCCGTCAGAAAAACGAAAATGCAGAAGGCCAGCCTTCTATGTGGGTCAATGTCGGGATGCAGGTAGAAGGCCGGGACGACTTTGCCAACATTGCAGTTTTCGACCATCCCGAAAACAGGGGTTATCCCAACAAATGGCGCGTGGATGGACAATTGGGTTTAGGACCGGCCTTTACCAAAGATGGGGATTGGATGATAGAAAAAGGTAAAACCGAAACAATCAAGCTTCAACTGATGGTGTTTACCGGAGAAGTAAATGACCTTAAATTGACAGAAGCGTGGGGAGAGTTCTCTGGAAAAACGGGCATGTATAATACCACTGAACTTTGGGGACTTGCACAGAGGGAAGGAAGGGATGCCAAATTTCTCAACCCGCAGGAGGCTGTAGAAGCAATGACCATCAAACCCGGATATAAGGTCAATGTATGGGCCTCCGAACCCATGATGACACAACCTATGGCATTTTGTTGGGACGACAGGGGCAGGCTTTGGATTGCCGAAAACAAAGATTATGAATCAAGAGGCCATGGATTTTCGAATGCCGGCGACAGCAGGATTTTGATATTGGAGGACACCAATGGAGATGGTGTTGCTGACAGTAGAAAGGTTTTTTTGGAGGGCCTGGCCTTCCCTGCGGCGATAGCTGTTGGTTTTGATGGACTATATGTGGGCGCGCCCCCGAATCTTCTTTTTGTCCCTGACAAAAACGGTGATGACAAAGCTGATCTGGAAGACATCGAGATTTTGCTCACAGGTTGGGGCATCAGGGACAGACATGAAACCCTCAACAGCCTGCATTGGGGCCCGGATGGTTGGCTTTATGGATTACAGGGATTTGCGACGCCTTCCAAAATCAGAAAACCAAACGGTGATTCCAAACTCTATTACCACAAAGACCCTTTTCCGGATGATATATTTGATAAAGAGGGTGTGGATATCAATGGAGGGGTTTGGCGCTACCATCCCGTCAAAGACAGGTTTGAGGTTGTGGCCCATGGTTTCAGCAATCCATGGGGGATAGATTATGATGCCAATGGCCAACTCCTGATGACTGCCTGTGTCATCCCCCACCTTTGGCATGTGATTCCCGGAGGAATATACCACCGTCAGGGCGGGCAGCATTTCAATCCTTATGTGTATGAAGATATCAAGACCATCGCTGACCACAGTCACCGTTCTGCCCATGGCGGTGCCCGGGTTTATCAATCGGATGCATTTCCCGAGGAAGAACAGGGCAGGATTTTTATGGCGAATATCCATGAACATGCTGTGCTTTCAGATATTCTTGTACCAAAAGGTTCGGGTTATCAAGGGAAACACGGAGATGATTTTATGTTGGCCAACAATGCCCAATGGGTAGGTTTCAGTATGGAAATCGGTCCTGATGGTGGTTTGTATGTGCTCGATTGGCACGATGCCGATATCTGCGGTCAGGAAGTCCTTAATGAGGAAACAGGAAGGATTTTCAGAATAATGCCCGAAAAATCACATGCTGCTGATTTTGAAGGTAGGTATTCTGATCTTAATAAAATGTCCGACAAACAGTTGATATCACTTCAGACCAATAAAAGTGATTGGCATGCCCGTAGGGCAAGAGGGATTTTACATAAAAGGGCCGTGAAGGGAGAATTGGAAGCAAATACCATTAAAGGATTAAAGTCAATCTACCAAAATGACAAAAACCCAAATTGGAGGTTAAGGGCGATGTGGTCTTTGCATCAGGTTGGTGGATTTACTGAAAATGAATTGCTCAATGCACTTTCAGATAAAGACCAATATATCAGGGCTTGGGCCATACAGTTGCTTTGTGAAGACCTCAAACCCTCCGCAACCGCCTTGGCAAAATTCAGAAAAATGGCAGATGAGGATAATTCTCCGGTAGTCAGGTTATATCTTGCCACCGCCCTGCAAAGGATTCCATCTAAGGATAATTTATTGATTGCTTCTAACCTGCTTCACCACTCCGAAGATGCCAATGACCATAACCTGCCCAAAATCATTTGGTATGGGATAGAATCTTTGATTGTAGAAAACACGGACAATTTCCTTGAACTTACCGCCCAATCCAAAATCCCCTTTGTCACCCAAAATATCGCAAGAAAAGCAGTGGATGCAGATGAAATCCAAAAATTGGTTGCCTTTATCGGTAAAGGTGGTCCCAATACAGAACTCCTGATGTCGGGAATGTTGAGCGGTATGGAAGGTAGGACTGATCTGAAAATCCCATCAAATTGGAAGACAGTAGCTGAAAAAATAGAGAAATCAGGTGGCCAAAAGAAAGAACTAGCTTTGGAGATTTCAAGCCTGTTTGGAGATACGGAGGCAACCCAACGGGCATTTGCCGTTCTCAAAGATAAAAAGCAATCAATTGACCAAAGACAAAAGGCCCTTCAGACACTTACGGCGCAACAAAGAACAGGACTTATCACTGAATTACCGGGGTTGATCGCAGAACCTGCAATGAGGAAAGAAGCCATTCGTTCCATAGCCGCTTTTGACAATGAGAGTTTGGGCAGGTTGCTGATAGAGAAGTATCCGGTTTTTGATGCCACAGAAAAACAGATAGCCATGCAGACCCTTTCCTCCCGGTCGAGATATGGAAATATGCTGACCCGTGAAATCAAGGATAAAAAGATGGCCAAATCAGAAGTTCCTGTCAGTGTTGCCAGACAATTGCTCCGGGTTGTGGGAAGCGGATTTATAGAAGTCTGGGGACCCATAGAACAGGTGCCAAGTGACCAAGCCGCATACAATAAATATAGAAACATACTCCAACCGTCAGCAATCGCATCTGCGAATATCAAATCAGGGAAAACAGTATTCAATAATGTCTGTGGCAGTTGCCATAAAATGTTTGGTGAGGGCGGTGAAATGGGGCCCGACCTGACAGGTTCCAACCGGTCGGATGTGGAGTATATCTTACTCAATGTCATAGAACCCAGTGCAGAAATTCAGGACGACTATAAGATGGTGGTGATCAATACCCGGGACGGCAGGACTTATTCCGGAAATGTTATCGGAGAAAACCAAAGGCAGATTACGCTCCGCGTAGTAGGCCAAGAACCGGTTATCATCAACAAATCCAGCATCCAATCCAAGGATGTGACAGAAGTTTCCATGATGCCCCCCGGCTTATTCGAAAACCTTACGGAAAAAGAGATTGTAGATTTGATGGGGTATTTGAAGACCAATAAGAGGATTGATTGAGTATTAGATTGAATGGGGGGTTGGATATTTGGATATTGGGATATTGGGATATTAAGATATTGGGATATTGGGATATTGGGATATTGATAGAACGCAGTACCTGTCCCGATTATCGGGATGAAGCTGATTTTACGCAGGTAATTAAATCAGTGAAAATCAGCAAAATCAGTGTTATCAGCGTGCTAATAAAAACCAACTAAAATTTAAAACCTTTCAATCCCTAAATGAATTAAAATAGAAATATTAACATAATCGATTTTATCTAAAGGCAATTCTCCTATTTTTTTCCCAATTCTTACTTTATCCAAAGTCTTTTGTTATCGCTTTATCTTCTTGAAAAGTAGCTTTATAACCCTCTTCCAATTTTTTGTTCAAAAATTCCCTCTTATTGATTTTTTCTTTGATCGCTTCAACTATAAAGGATTGCTTATCTTCATTGATCAGTTCCAATTGTTTCTCAATTTCACCGGGTAATTCAATTTTGATTGTTTTCATACGACTATTAATTACACTTAAATATACATCCTTAAATTAAGAAACATACAAATCCAATTTTAGAAAAGGAAAATCAGTTTTACTGAACCTTCGTTGATTTTGGCCAATTTGCAAAAAACTTACAATCCATCGACCTCTCCGATTACCTCCTCTCAAATTCTTTATTTACAAAATCCATGAAACGCTCCCAATCATAAAGTGTCAGGTTGTGTTTGCCGTCACGGAGGTGATAACCTACTGAATTTGTATGGATAGTTCTTTGGTGGTTTTCAAAACTTTCCGGCAGGTCAACCTTGATCCCATAAATTTCTGAATAGATCCTTGAACCCAACTTGAGCGACAAAAACTCTCCTTTGGGATCGGCCCATTGGTCCTCTATGGCTGATGCAATGTAGATAGACCTTGGGGCAATACAGGCTGCCAAAAGATGTTGGTCAACCGGCAATGCACCTTCATTGTCATTGAAGGTCTTGAAATTATCATTGAACCAATAGGGAAAATTGGTATTGATGCGCTTCACAGTTTCGCCGAATCTCCTTCGTGACAGTGCCGCACCTCCACAACCGGATTCATTGGGAATGACCACTGCCCATCTTTTATCATTGGCCCCGCACCATAAAGCAGCTTTCCCTCCTCTGGAATGTCCCACCAATGCAGACCTTTTCTGATCTATTGAAATATCACTTTCGAAATAATCCATTGCCCTCATAGCTCCCCAGGCCCATGCTGCCAAACCCCGCATACCCTCTGACATTTCCAATTGTTCGGGATATAGGTTGTCCAATATCCCATGAGAAAACCTCGCCTTATCATCAGGAGAAACATCTTCCACGTCAAAAATAGCCGCTGCATATCCCCTACTAACAATTTGCTCTATAGGAAAAAACTGATCTTCTTTATCTTCAAGTAGACCTTGGACATTTCTATGGCTGATCAAAAGAAATACCGGGTGAGGTCCTTTTCCTTCAAGGGGGGAAAAGACAAACAACTTTATTGTCTGAGCTTTCCCATTTCTTGTAACCTTGATGTCCACATTTTTTTTCAATGCCACCTCTTTGTAGAGATGATCGGAATCTACGGAAACGTCGAAATGAATCCCATCAAAATCCCTCGGTATAGGTCCATAGACGTTTTCAGTGAAAAGCCGGATCAGTTCCGGTCTTCTGATGCTTTCCCAATCATTTACCGATTTAATAATTTCCCCTTTGGTGCTGACAAATGGATCAGGCAAAACTAAATCCGGGACTCTGGATTCATTATAATTGAATTGTTCTTGTGCCAAGAGGTTTGAATAAAATGTGATGCCAATCAGAAAGATCAGAAGGTATTCCGGTTTAAACAGGTTTTTCATCTAGTTGGAGTTTCTGGAATTTAGGAATTTAAGGTAAAATCTCAAAATCATTGATCTTACTTTGTCATGTTGCGAATGAACTAAAAAACCTGCCAGTTTTTTACACCTTTAAACTGTTAATCAAATGCATTTACTGCACATAAACCTGGCAGGTTTCTTCCTTTAATATTCATTTTGCCAAAGTAGGATTAATTAACCTCAAAATAAAACACCTCACTCACAGGAATGCCATCCCTTGTGATGCCTTCAACCTGAACGCGGTGACGACCGGTGATATCACCTGTGAAGAAACTGACTTTTCTTGTTGAATTTGGACTTACCAATACCAAAGGATTCCAATAGACTGTACTTCTCAGGTCGGGATGGTCATAGTATTCTGCCGTCTCATATTTTGGTGAGTAAAATTGCCTTGTCCGATTGAAACCAGGGGCCTGATGTACAAGGATATGTTTTCCTCCTTCTGGGTCAACTTCATCATCCATGTTCCCCCTTTCACTGAAAAATGCAATGACACCACCACTGCCCCG
>NZ_JBGTCA010000120.1:0-2140 GCF_041749095.1 Aquiflexum sp.
CGTTCCTACGGAACTTTCCCCTACCTCACTATCTCCTTAACAACGGGTTGAAACCCGTTGCTAAGATATCGGTCGCTCCTATGGAGCTTTTGGACAAAATCCACTTTTGGACAAAATCCAGGAAGCTAAATGGGCATACAAATTGGGCATACGCAAAAGTGCCGTAGGCATGACCGATATAAATGGTTCGATATTTTGTTCACCTTTCGATAGGATAATATCGGCCGTTCCTACGGAACTAACCCCTTCTTCACTATTTCCTAAACAACGGGTTGAAACCCGTTGCTAAGATATCGGTCGCTCCTATGGAGCTTTTGGTCAAAATTCGGGAAGTGATAATTGGGCATATGCAAAAATGCCGTAGGCATGAACAATATCTTAGCCCCCTGTTTTAACAGGAGGTTATCCGAATGCAATCGCAAACCCAAATGCCGTAGGCATGACCGATATCAATCTACTGAACTGATTGACCCTGGGCATAAAGTGATGGGAGGACACCAAATTCTGCCTTAAAATGTTTGGTGAAATACTTGGCATTGTTGAAACCTACTTTATAGGCGACTTCCGAGACGGTCAATTGTGACTTAAGCAACAACTGGGCGGCACGCTGTAACCTGACCAAACGGATAAATTCCACGGGGCTCTTTCCGGTCAGGGCACTGAGTTTTTTATAAAGGTGTACCCTGCTCATCCCCAATTCCCTGCTCATCTGTTCCACAGAAAATTCGGGGTTTTCCATTTGCTTTTCCACAAGTTCCATAGCCTTTTGGATCAACCTATCATCCAAGGATTCTATTTCCTGTTCACTGGTGCTGACACTGATTTTTTTACGGAAATGCTTCTGCAATCTTTCCTGTTCGGAGAGCAGGTTTCGGATACTGGTCATCAAAATCTCCAATTTGAAGGGTTTGGAAATAAAAAGATTGCATCCGGATTGTAACCCTTCCAATTGTTTCTCTTCTGAACTTCGTGCCGTGAGGATAATGATAGGAATATGAGAAGTTTTGAGATCCTTTTTCAGATGTTGACAAAGCTCAACGCCATCCATAATCGGCATCATCAAGTCTGAAATGATCAGGTCAGGAATATTTGCAAGCGCTTTTTCCATGCCTTCCTTTCCATCCTGTGCCACCCACACATGGAATTCTTCCTCCAAAAACTCTTTCATATATTGCCGGAATTCCAAATTATCTTCCACCAACAATATCCCCGGTTTGTCAATTTCGGTTTTTTCCATTTCCAATTCCTCATGGCTTTCCTCCTGATGAGTCTCAAGATCCAGAAGGTTCATTTTGACCGGGACTTCCAATGTCACCGTGAATTCACTCCCCCTACCTATTTCACTTTTAACCCCAATATCACCACCGTGCATTCTGGCAAATTCTCTTGACACTGACAGCCCTATACCGCTTCCCTGATTGGATATCACACCGGTATGCATCACTGTAAAATACCTATCAAACACTTTGTCTATGTCCTCTGCACGGATTCCTATTCCGGTGTCCTTTACCCGGATCATCAGTACCCCCTTTTCATCCAAAATATTATCCAAACTCACCATGACACTGATCTTACCCTCATCGGGGGTAAATTTGAATGCATTTGACAAAAGATTGAAGATGATTTTTTCGACCTTATCCGCGTCAAACTTGGTGGGCAACCTTTTGATTGAAGTTTCAAAGTTCAGCTTGATATGTTTTTTTTCCATCAGATCTTCGAAATCCTCAACTTTGCTTGCTATAAATCTGACAATATCTCCTTCCGAAGAATTAAAAACCGTTCCGTTTTTTTCAATGTTTTTAACATCCAGAATCTGATTTACCAATTGCAGCAATCTCTTGGCATTTTTCTGTATCGTGAGGTATTGGTGAGCTATTTTTTCATTGGGATTGTCATTGAGCAATCTTTCCAATGGGGCCAAGATCAAAGTCAAAGGTGTCCGGAATTCATGGCTTACATTGGTGAAAAAACGGGTTTTCAATTGATCCAATTCCAATAGCCGCTGGGCTTCCCGCTTCTCTTCCAACATTCTGAACTGTTCCCTTTCCTTTTCCAAAATCTGCCATCTAGCCCAATAAGCTATCAGGACAGCCATGATGAAATACAGGAAATATGCAAGTGGCGTTTTCCAAAAAGGTGC
>NZ_JBGTCA010000121.1:0-5281 GCF_041749095.1 Aquiflexum sp.
TTCTTCCATGGCATTATTACCCATATGGACTGCTATTGCAGTATCAGGAATAATATCGCAACAGGCGATTAATTGATATTCAGGAAGTTCCTTCAGAATCATTGCCAATCCTATTCCCCTGCTCCCACATCCGATCAATCCTACCTTGAGTGGGCTATCAGAAGATGACCATGTTTTTCCAGCCAGTGAAGGAAATCCCATGGCACTGATTCCCGTGAGTGCTGTTGCACTGGTCAGGATAAATTTTCTTCTGTTTAGTTGGTTTTCCATTGATTTATTGTTTTGCAAAGAATCATCATTAATTTACATGAATGTATGCAATGATGCCGGTAAAATTGTAACTTAATATAATTCTCGCCAGGAAACCGAAATGTCCAGTACATCTGACTTCGGACTTCCGACCTGTTTGCAGTAGAATATTGAGTTACTTGCAAAGAAGCGGATAACTATTTTGATTTTTTATGCTGTGGGTTCCCAACCTGGTTCATAGTCCCTTTTCCAGTATTTAATTGCTGCTTTGTTATTTATAATATGCCCATTTTTAGGATCAATGTAGAGGGTTTCACCTGAGCGCTGCGCAATATTTCCCAATTGCACCAAAAGCGTGCTGGCCTGCCCGCCATTGATTTCTGCGGCCAAAGGCGTTCCTTTTTTGATCGCATCAAACATATTTTGGATATGAATGGCGTCCAGATCCTGGGTAGGATCGGAAAGATTTCTGGCATCCACAGTACGGTCATATTTCACCTCTTTGACCAATTTGTTTTTCAGATCATAGATAGCATAGGCATTTCCTCCCCCAATATTGACAGAACCATCTTCTCCATAAAAGATGACCCCTACGCTCGAACCTTCATTGTTGATCCCATTGCAGCTTCTCCCTTCCCAGGTGATCAGGGAGTTGTTGTCAAATTCCAGACTGATCATCTGTGTGTCCGGGGTTTCCCAGTCATCCTGGTATCGGTATCTTCCACCGGACGAGGTGACCTTAGTTGGGAATTCCACCCCAAGTCCCCATCTGGCTAAATCCACCATGTGGGTCCCGTTGTTGAGGGCTTCACCGGTACCCCAGTTCCAGAACCAATGCCAATTGTAATGAATGATATTGTCTCTGTATGCTTCCCTTGGTGCCGGTCCCTGCCAAAGTTCATAATCGAGATGATCAGGTACGGGAACTTTCTTTCCTATGCCAATCGGTCCCCTGTTGTTGGTGTACCAGGTCTTGGCATAATATGGTCTTCCTATTGCCCCATCATGAACTTCTTTGATCGCTGCAGCGACATTTGGCCAGGAACGTCTTTGGTTCCCCATTTGAATGACTCTGTTATGCTTTGATGCAGCCTGAACCAAAATCTCTCCTTCGTGGGGGTTATGGCTGGAAGGTTTTTCCAAATAAACATCTTTTCCCGCTTTACATGCCAATATGGCTGCAGGGGCATGCCAATGGTCAGGTGCTGCGACCACCAACACATCCACATCCTTATCCTCCAGGCTTTTTCTGAAATCGGCAGTGGCTTTGGGTTGTTTGTCCTGGATTTTTGAGACCGCAGCGATACATTTTTCAGCAGCAATTCTATCGACATCACAGATATGCAGTACTTCGGCATTGGGCTGCTTGGCAAAGTTCTGCGCCAAGGCATTGCCTCTGCTGTTGACGCCCATGACAGATACTTTGATGCGTTCATTTGCTCCAAGTATTTTTCCATAGCTTTTGGGGCTGAATCCTGGTAGAATCCCTCCAATTGATAGGACAGTTGTTCCTGCTATTGTTTTTTTGATAAAGGTTCTTCGTGTGTCTTTTGGGCTTTTCATAGGGGGGAGGGATTTTGGGTGGATACCATACATCGTTCAGATATTCCAAGATAGAAAATCCTCTTTTGATTTTAGCGTTAAAAATGCTTTCTTTATTCGAACGGTAAGTATCAATCATGAATTGTCCGGAAATATTCCGGATTTATCACCTGCTATTTCAAGGATTAAAAAATATATATTTTTTGCAAATGCTGCTGCCTGAGCAATTTGTGTTTGATACAATATCCGGTCACATAGTCATGAGACTGAAAATTAGATTACATTTAAATAACCTTAAACCCATAATCACTATGAAAAACTTATTCTTGATCTTAATTCTAACTGGTGCATTATCATCCCAAACCAAACTTATTGCCCAAAATGAGCCGGATGTTTCTGACGAAGTATTGATAGCCTTATATAAAGGTGCCCGTGTCACGGATGTGGTAGATGGCCTGGTGACGGTGGGATATATGGATGTGGGCGTGATGGATCCCAAAATTGCTCCGTTGTGGAAAGATGTGGAAACCATGAGTCACAGGTTTTCAGGGATTGCCGTTACAGTCCGATATGGGCCTACTAATAGACCAATGCATCCCGGTGCAGATTTGACCAAACCCGAAAACTATGAAGAATATAGAAAATGGAGAGGGATGTGGTACTCTCAGTTATCTTCAGAACCATTTCAGCAATACATCAAACCAGGGACTGTAGTCGTGATGGATAATAAGGATGATAATGATACGGGTTCCACAGGATCCAAAAACATTATGGATTGGCAGGAAAAAGGGGCAGTTGGCCTTGTTGCAGCAGGAGGTGTAAGGGATATAGATGAAGTCATCAGACAGAAGAATCCTGTTTATATGAATTATTTTGAGAGAGGAAGGGGTGAAAGGATCGGTCGTAATGAATTTATTGATGCCCAAAGACCTGTAGTAGTAGGTGGTTGTCTGATCTATCCCGGTGATGTGATTGTAGCCGATGGAGACGGCGTGGTGGTGGTTCCAAGGAGAGTGGCAGTCAGGGTAGGACAGATTGCTTACATGGAACTGGTAGATGATATGAAAGGGAGAAAAGAACTTTACGAAAAAACAGGAAGGGAATTGGATGAGACGGTGATCATTCTGGAAGAACCCGCTGCATTTTTCAAAAAGATGGGCTTACCGGTTGACCCAAATAAAAATCAATAGCAGTTCATAGACTGGTAATCACTTTACATAAATCCCCCCATTAAACGAATACTAGACATGAATATTTCATCAGAAAATCCTGAAAAAAAAGATCGTAGGGAATTTATTAAGAATTCGGGAAAAGCATTGATAGGAACTGCATCACTTCCTTTTTTATTCAACATCAATCAAAGTTTTGCCATGAAAGACAATACATTGAAAGTAGGTTTGATTGGATGTGGAGGCAGAGGCACAGGTGCAGCAGCCCAGGCTTTAAAAGCAGATCCAAATACTGTTCTGACCTGCATGGCCGATATATTTTCTGACTATCTGGAAGAATCCTACAATGCGCTCATTCAGGTCAATCCCCAGCAGGTTCAGGTGGCTGAGGATCAAAAATTCATCGGACTTGATGCGTATCAAAGAGTGCTGGACTCTGATGTTGATGTGGTTATTCTGACTACACCTCCTGCTTTCAGACCAGGGCAATTTAAAGCAGCCGTCAATTCAGGAAAGCATGTGTTCTGTGAAAAGCCCGTGGCCGTTGATGCTCCTGGGGTAAGAAGTGTATTGGAAACGGCAAGGTTGGCTAAAGAAAAAGGATTGAATGTGGTTTCCGGCTTTACTTTCAGGTATGACTTTCCGAAAAGGGCTTTGTTTGAAAAAATCAATAATGGGGAAATCGGAGAGGTGATGTCGGTATTGACAGTGAGAAACGGTGGGGGATTATGGTACAAAGAAAGACAGCCTTCCTGGACAGAAATGGAATATCAATTGAGAAACTGGTATTATTATGATTGGCTTTCCGGAGATTATATTGTGGAAATGATGGTGCATAGCCTGGATATGATGTCTTGGGCATTTGGTGATCAGCTTCCCCTAAAAGCGACAGGTTCCGGAGGCAGGCAATCCAGGACTGAAGAGAAGTGGGGAAATATCTATGATCACTTTGCCATAGAATATGAATATGAAAACGGTGCCAAAGGAATCCATTTCAGCAGACAGCAACAGGGATGTTCCAATGTCAATAAGGCTGAAGTCTTAGGGAAAAACGGTAATGCTCTTGTAGATGTAGGAAGGCAGATACATTCGCTTAAAGGTGCAGAATCCTGGGGTTATGAAGGCGAAAAAAACAATCCTTATGAAACCCAACATGAGGAATTGTTTGCTGCAATCCGGGCCGGAAAGCCTATCAATGAAGGAGATTTAATGGCAAACAGTACCATGTTGGCCATTTTGGGCAGAATGGTAGGGTATTCAGGTCAGACGATCACTTGGGAGCAGGCCATGAATTCCAATCAGGTACTTGGACCCGCTTTGGATGAGTACCGTTGGGATTTGGAATGGCCGGTGCCTCCTGTGGCAATTCCCGGTAAGACCAAAGTAATCTGATCATTATTTTGAAAAACCCTGGAATTTTAAAATTTAGACAAATGAAATTTATTTTCCCTTACGCCGTCATTGCAGCTTTCTTACTTATCTGTACTCCTGTAGCAGGCCAAGAGTATTTATTTGAATTTGGAAAATCTAGAGGATTGGAGTCTTTGGTCAGCGATATGCAACCTGTAGAAACTCCCCTGAAATGGTACAATGTAAATACTGAAAAAGGAACATGGTATTTCGAAGGGGATGAACTGGTTTGCAAAGGTTTACCAATTGGGGTAATACGGTCCGGGAAGCAATATGAAAATTTCATCATGCACATCGAGTGGAAGCACATGGAGGCAGGCGGCAATTCAGGAACATTCGTTTGGAGCAGCGCAATTCCCGGAGACAACCGGCTCCCGGATGGGGTAGAGGTGCAGATGTTGGAATTGGATTGGGTGAATCAAAACAAAAAAAATGGAGAACTGCCACCTATAGCCTATGTACATGGAGAATTATTTGGAGTTGGGGGAGTGACTACTGTACCCGATAATCCGAGAGGAACGAGAAGCAAATCAATTGAAAACCGCTGCTTGGGCAAAGGGCAATGGAATACCTATGTGGTAGTCTGTGTGGACGGTGTTATCAAGCTTTCCGTAAATGGAAAATTTGTCAACGGCATCAGTCAGTCTAGTCAAAAGAAAGGATACATCTGTCTGGAATCGGAAGGAGCTCCCATCCATTTCAGAAATCTAAAAATCACAGAACTCCCAGCAGGTGTTATCACTGCAGATCAAATTGCCCCTTTATTATCTAACTATTAATTAAACGTCAATTTCCTTTAGACCGATACCAAGTAGATTACCCAAATTGGCAATCGATATGAATAGATATTGTGTTTTCGTCCCTTTAGGGACGACATATGGGTAAAAATAGATCTTGTAAAATGATGCCCG
>NZ_JBGTCA010000122.1:0-23101 GCF_041749095.1 Aquiflexum sp.
GTTCATATTTATCCCCAAGGGCTTACGCTATTCTTCACAGGATGCACCATGCCTATAGTGACACCCCACAAGATCCCCATAGCCCCCATCATACAGAGAACCTGTTTACAATGATGTGGAAAACCAAAAATATATATAATGACTATTTTAGTTTCAAATTGAAGCCTGAGGAACGATTTTCCAAAGATGTTCCTGATTGGAATAAATTTGACCGCTTTGCTGATTCCATGGTAATCAGGGTCGGTTGGGCTTTGTTTTACATATTGGTATATGTACTGAGTATTTCCGTTTTTGAATTGGCTGGGACACATTGGTGGATGTACTTTTTACTTCCCATTCATTTGATGATGGGACCTGTACATGGTGCCATCGTAAATTGGAGCGGTCATAAATATGGATATGCCAATTTTGACAATAATGACAAATCCAAAAACAGCTTGCTGTTAGATTTATTGATGTTGGGAGAGTTGTTCCAGAACAATCACCATAGACTCCCCAACAGGGCAAACTTTGCAGTCAAATGGTATGAGTTTGATCCCACCTACCCTATTGTAAAGTTGCTGCATGCAACGGGGATAATAAGGTTAAAAACAGCATGATCAGCTTCATCTTTTAAGTCAAACTGGATCTCAGTTTTCTTTCTGAATTTCATTGTATTTTCTGAACATCTCTGAAAATCCCCTTCCTTAAGTGTACTTCCTAAAAATGTAGTATTACGTTAAAAAATCTTTCGTTCCGAAAGATTTTTTTCTTTTATATATAAAATTTTTCAATACCGATAATGTAAATTGTTTTACAAGAAAAAATCTACTTAATTTTTAATTTAAACTAACAAAACATTTTTTAAACTAAAAATTTTTACTTAAATTTACAGTTACCAATAGAAAGATTTATTCCTTTACTTGTTTTTTAAAAACTAAATGGATAAGTTGTAGTCGTATTTAAACTTAAACAATATGAGATCACTAACCCGAGCAGAAGAGCAGATCATGCAAATTCTATGGGATATCGAGAAAGGCTTTGTCAAAGATATCCTGGAAAAAATGTCAGAACCAAAACCGGCTTACAACACGGTTTCCACGATTGTCCGCATCCTTGAAAGGAAAGGATTCGTCAACCACAAGGCGTATGGAAAATCACATGAATATTTTCCTATAGTTACCAAAGACGAATATCGTAGCTTCACCATTAAAAACCTTTTATCGGGTTATTTCAGTGGTTCATTCTCCAAAATGGCTTCATTCTTTGCTAAAGACAAAAATCTTAACATCAAAGAACTTGAAAAAATCATGGATGAAGTAAAAGAAGATGTAAAAAAATAGCCAATGGCTACTTTGATTGATTATATCTGGCAAAGCACCTTTTGTCTTTTGTTTTTCTTTGGAGTCTATTTCGTATTCCTCAGAAATGAAAAAGCTTTTAAAGCAACAAGGTTCTTTATCCTGCTTACACCAATTTTGGCAATGCTTTTCCCTTTGATCAGCATTCCGGTAAGTTTTGATAAGCCAGGTATATCATTGGAACAAACGGAGTTTTTTCGGGCGTTGACCATACAGTCAACGCCCGATGATTTCGTAGCCACTTTTGGGCTACCTGAAGTCACTGTTCAGAGCTCCAAATTACCCTTGTTATGGGAAATTAAGGATTACCTGATATTCTTTTACCTGACCATCATTTTTTTATTGTCCTTCAGATTATTCTGGAATTTTGTACAACTAAGGATGATTTGGGAAAGAGGGTGGTACCAGACTAAATTCAATCTTAAGCACAATTATTTTTTGATTCCAACATTTGGGTTGACCCCCATCTTTTCATATTTCAACAAACTTTTTTGGGATGATACCCAAGAATTAAAGACTCATGAAAAGGAACAAATCATCAAACACGAAATTGAACATATCCGACAGGGACATTCCTGGGATGTGATGTATTACCAGATATTGAGTATTATTTTTTGGTTTAACCCGGCAATTCATTTGATGCGGTCAGCATTGATTGATGTGCATGAATATCTTGCAGATGAAAATGTAATCAGAAAATCACAAAACAGCGAAAACTATCCAAAACTGATCGTCAAAATGGCATTTAAGGGAATTGATCTTCCTATTGGTAACTATTTCATTAGATCTACAACCCTTAAAAGAATTATGATGATGAAGAATCCTAAAAAAATCAATTGGCTGAAAACCGCTATGGTTGTCCCGCTTTCCCTGATGCTTTTGGCATTGGTATCAATGAAAACAGAAACTGGGAAGATACTTCCATTTAGCATTACGGAAAATATTGAAGAAATCAAAAAAATGCTCCTCGTGTCACAGGATTCTCTCGAAGTAGGAATTAAAGTCAAAAAATTGAAAACCCCGCTTCATTATGAATATATCAGTGCTAGAGATAATGAAAGATTGACAGCACAGATAGGTGAATTACAATATGAATTTTCAGGGATTAGATCAGATGAAGATTATATCAAGGTACGGGGGCTTATCAATAACCTGAGAACCACTTCGAAAATCACCAAATCCTATCCCAATGCAAGATTCAAACATCAGGTCGATACACCTGCCGAACCTGCTATGGGAATGGAGGAATGGAACAAATCAATAATCACACAGATAGATGTCCCAAAGGATGAATTGGATTTAGGACTTGGTGGAGTAATTGAGATTGAATTTGTGGTATCCAAAGAAGGGGAAGTTCAAAACCCTATTATTAAAAGAAGTTACGGTGGCGGGGTTGACAAACAAATATTGGAAGTTGTCCTGAAAGAATCTCAAAATAAATGGAAAGCCGCTAGGTTCAATGAAAAGCCGGTTGATATGGTTTTGACGGCATCCTTTGCATTTTATGGGAGTGCGATGTCATCCACGGATTCACACAGGTTTTTTAATTCCTCCCCTACTCCTGCATTGAACAGCAACTTTGAGATCACAGAAAATACGGTTTTTGATGTGGTCGAAAAAGCGCCCGAATTTGAGGGAGGAATAGAGGCTTGGAATGAATGGATCAAATCAAATATCCAATATCCCAAGACGGCAAAACAAATGGGTGTGGAAGGTACAGTTTATGTTGTATTTGTAATAAACAAAGATGGAACAATCGATCAACCTGAAATTCTAAGAGGGATTGGGGCAGGTTGTGACGAGGAAGTACTCAGACTCATATCCAAGTCTCCGGATTGGATACCGGGTCAGCATCGTGGACAGAAAGTAAATGTCAGGATGAGGCTCCCGGTAAGGTTTAAGCTTCCAAGTGACCAATTTGTCTCAGAGTCTTTAAGTGATGGAAATCCTGCCAAAGCTTCAGAAGCCTTCAATAAACACATGTCAATAAACCTAAAATATCCCTTAGAGGCACAGAATAATAAGGAATTTGGTACGGTATTTACAAGAGTTCATTTGGATGAAAACGGCAAAATAAAATCATATTCCATTACCAAGGGGGTTTCCCCAATTTTAGATGATGAAGTTTTTAGAGTTCTTGAAAATGCCCCAAATTGGAAAGTAAATGGAAAAGAAAATTCTTACATTGTAAATTTTCCCGTTACTTTTAGAATTGGTGGACAACAAACGATGGGACAGATATTGAATATGGAAAATGAAGTCGTGGTGACTGGATATTTTGCAGAAGACAGAAGTCCATTTTCTAAGATAAAAATGTATGAAACTGAAAAAATCCAGTCTTCTGATCCTTTGTTCGTAATTGATGGAGTAGCCTACCCCGAATTGGGCAGAAAATTGGATAATATGGTCAAACCGGAACAGATCAAAACAGTAGAGGTTTTGAAAGGTGAAAAAGCAAACAGCCTGCTCCATCTATATGGAAGCAGAGTGGGAAATGGAGTAATACTTATTACTACCAAAAATTGAAATAACGTTTTCAAATAAAGCCATTGCAAAATCAATTTGCAATGGCTTTATTTTAATCCCTTAAAAGGGACCTACGGAACCTTCAGACAGGCAGATAATCATATCAATTTTAAATCAATTTCAATTTCCCTTGTGATGCTGCATAGAGATTTGCCATCCTGTACAGGATCCTTGCCCCAACATTGCCATCCCATTCATCCCCTTCGGGGCCAGGGGCAACCTCTACCAAGTCAAATCCAATGATCTTTTTTCCACTCTTGACTACCTGCTTCATCAGATAGAGTATCTGTTCCATTTCAAATCCGCCCGCCACCGGCGTTCCTGTATTCGGACAAAGTTTTGGGTCAAAGCCATCAATATCAATGGTGATATATACATCTTCGGGTAATTGTTCGACAATGTCATCACAGATCACTTTCCAAGCTTTTCCCTCGTAAAGGTCTTCTTTGATATCCTTATCGTAAAATGTTTGAATTCTATTGTTCTCCTTTGCAAGAATAGCCTCCGCATGACTATGATCCCTGATTCCTACTTGCACAAGTTTGCTTACCTGAGGCAATTTCAGTGCATTGTAACTGATTGAGGCGTGTGAATAATCAAAGTCTTCATAGGCTTTTCTCAGATCTGCGTGGGCATCGATCTGCAAAATCCCAAAACTCTCGAATTCCTCTGCAAGCGCTTTGATCATGCCCAAAGGTGTACTGTGGTCACCTCCGAGCAAAGCCACCATTTTACCCATAGACCGGAATTTTTTCACCTGTTCATACACCCAATCGTTCATTTCAGAACAGGCCGTATTGATGATACCGGGAACTGCTCCAAACCTTTCTATCGAATCCTGCGATGCACCGGACTCCAGCCAGGCAATATAATTTTTGGCCAATATTCTATAGCTATTGCTTTTATCAAACAAATCCTGAGGAATGGGAAGCATGTAGATGCCCATTTTCCAGGCATCATGTATATCATTCTGATAAAGATCAACTTGATAGGAGGCATTTAAGACAGCTTCCGGACCTTGAACAGTTCCGGGTGAATAGGAAACAGTAACTTCCCAAGGGACAGGTATAATGATCATTTCTGCCGTGGTTTCATCAAACGGCAATCCAAAAATCCCCTCATTCATTGAGACCCCATTAGGATCAAAGTTATCAATTTGTTTATGTTTCAACATCTTAAATGGTTTTATATTTTAGGATAAAAAAAGCAGGAAAATTCTCCAAACACGAAAAACTCCTTGTCACAAAACTAAAAACATTACATACCCAAACCAAAAAATTCCTCAACTGTATTCATTGAACAGTCAGTGTATATGGTGCCTGTGATTTTAATGAACGAACAATTGGCCTGATCTTACAGCAATAGCATCCTGCCTAAATAGTATCAATTAATATCCATACATTATTAAATCGCTACAAAATTGCCTGGCAGATTAACTATTGCAATATCTCCTTCAAAATTCCGGTATTGCCCCCTAAGGATTTCCAGTCATTCACCAGAATTTCCAGAACAGCCATCATTCCGGGCTTCATACTGATATAGTTTTGGCCCGAAACAAAAGCCACAAGTGAACTGATTCCGGGATTATGGCCAACCAATAGAATGTGATTGCTTGGCTGGTTGATGTTATTGATGATCTCCAAAAGTGTTTGAGGTTCGGCATCAAATATCCCATCATGAGTTTCTTGATTGTTATTGATTGCCAATGTGGAAGTCAGGATCTCGAGGGATTGCTGGGTACGTTTGGCAGGGCTGACCAAAATCAGATCAGTTTGAAAATCTATTGATTTTAGGTGTTGCGCAAGCCTTTGTAACTGCTGTCTTCCTCCATTTGTCAGTTCTCTTAAAAAATCCCCTCTGACACCAATTCCCGGCTTTGCCTCGCCATGTCTCAAAACATATAAAATTTTAGGTTCAGCCATTTTTGGAAACATTTTCTTAAATGTGAATTTCGTAATTATACTTAAAATATAAAAACATGATTTCAAGTATTATTTGGATAGCAATATATTGAAGTCTATTTTTAGGATTTTATGTGGGTTGCAAAAAGCAAACCATTCTTTTAAATAAACTGATTATGTCAAAAAATCTAGTAATAGTGGAGTCGCCTGCCAAAGCGAAAACAATTGAAGGATACCTGGGAAAGGATTTTAAGGTAGCCTCCAGTTATGGACATGTGCGGGATTTGCCCAAAGGTGATAATGCTATTGATATAAAAAACCGCTTCAAACCAACCTACGAGGTAACTCCGGATAAAAAGGAAGTCATCAAGCAATTGAAAAGTCTTGTAAAGGATTCAGAAATGATTTATCTGGCAAGTGATGATGACCGCGAAGGAGAAGCCATTTCCTGGCATTTAAAAGAGGTTTTGAAACTTAAAGATGAACAGACAAAAAGGATTGTTTTCAGAGAAATCACTAAAAATGCCATCCTTAAGGCAATTGCTAATCCAAGACAGATTGACATCGATTTGGTCAATGCACAGCAGGCGAGAAGGATTTTGGACAGGTTGGTGGGATTTGAGCTTTCCCCAATCCTTTGGAAAAAAATCAAAGCAGGGTTATCGGCAGGAAGGGTACAGTCCGTTGCTGTCAGATTGATTGTAGAAAGAGAGAGGGAAATTGAAAAATTCAACACAAAATCCTCTTTCAGAATTACGGCCCTTTTTGATGTCAAGGGTAAAACACTATCTGCAGAGCTTCCCAAGAAGTTTGACAGTCAGCAGGAAGCTGAGGATTTTCTGAAGAAATGTATCGGTGGGGATTTCACCATTGAAAATCTTGAGAAGAAGCCGGGGAAAAAATCTCCTGCGGCACCTTTTACCACTTCCACATTGCAGCAGGAGGCGAGTAGAAAATTGGGATTCTCTGTGGCACAGACCATGTCTGTAGCCCAAAAGCTCTATGAAGCAGGGAAAATCACTTATATGAGAACAGACAGCGTCAACCTCTCCGATGACGCTATGACGGCTGCGAAAAACGAAATCAATTCTTCCTACGGTTCTGATTTCCATCAATCCAGAAAATATACTACCAAATCTGAAGGCGCGCAGGAAGCACACGAAGCCATCAGGCCTACGGATTTTTCCAAGCATGATACCTCAGGAGAAAGGAATGAGCAAAGACTTTATGAACTGATCTGGAAAAGAGCGATTGCTTCCCAAATGTCCGATGCACAGTTGGAAAAGACAGTCGCCACAATCAAAATTTCCACTACTCCCGAAAAACTCATCGCTTCGGGCGAAGTAATCAAATTCGAAGGTTTTTTGAAAGTATATCTTGAAGATACCGACGATGAACCGGATGACGAGGAAAACGGCAATAAAGGCTTGTTGCCTCCATTGAGTATCGGTGAATTGTTGAATTTATTGGAACTGAAAGGAAAAGAAACTTTCACAAGACCTGCTCCAAGATATACGGAAGCCTCATTGGTGAAGAAACTGGAAGAAATGGGGATTGGTCGTCCTTCCACTTATGCCCCCACCATCTCCACGATACAAAAAAGAGAGTATGTCATCAAAGAGTCCAGGGACGGTACTGAGCGTGATTTTGTTGAAATGAAAGTCTCCAATGGGCAATTTTCCAAACAGACCAAAAAGGAAATCGCAGGAGCGGATAAAAATAAACTCTTCCCTACCAATATCGCCATGGTTGTGAATGACTTTTTGGTGGAGCATTTCCCCAATGTGATCGACTTTTCTTTCACCGCTAAAGTGGAAAAAGAGTTTGATGATATTGCACAGGGAGGCCAAAATTGGGAGGATATGATCGGGAATTTCTATGAAAAATTTCACACCAGAGTCGAATTGACTGCCAATGTTGCCAGGGCTGACATCAATAATTCACGAGAACTTGGAACAGATCCGAAGACAGGAAAAAAGGTCATTGCCAGATTGGGTAAGTTTGGTCCTTTGGTTCAGATAGGTGAGCAAGATGATGAAGAGAAACAGTTCGCCAGTATGAAGAAGGGGCAGTTTATCGAAAACATCACTTTGGATGATGCCATGGAACTGTTCAAACTTCCGAGAGATGTAGGCAATTTTGAAGATAAAAAGATTGTGGCTGCGATCGGCAGATTTGGCCCTTATTTACGTCATGATAGCAAGTTTGTCTCTCTTGGTAAGGAACAGGATCCTTTGAGTATCACAGAAGAAGAAGCCGTTCAACTGATAAAAGACAAAAGGGAATCGGATGAGAAAAAGCACATTAAGTCTTTTACTGAAAATCCTGAAATCGAGATTCTAAACGGTAGATGGGGACCCTATATCAAAATGGGGAAAAACAACTTCAAGATTCCTAAAGGAAAAGAAGCGGAAAGTCTTACTTACGATGAAACCATAGAAATAATTGAGAATCAACCGATAAAGAAAAAAGGAAAGTTCACAAAGAAAAAAGCTTAAAACATGAAGCGGGTCTGAAAAGTCCCGCTTTTTTTTTATATGTTTTCATAATCATTTTGTATAAATCTTACTTGTCGAAGTTTCAGATTATTAAATTTTGGGTTTATTCAGTAACTTAAGGCAAACCAAACAAATGCTTTATGAACTTTTATACAATCGGCATCTTATTGCTTTCCATATCAGGACTTGTTCTTGCAATTTTTCAATATAAGAGCCGTATCAGAACCGAGGTCAAAGAAGATGATGCATTGGACCATCTCAAAGGAATGTATATACTAAAAATTCCTTATGAAAAATTGGTCATTGGCTATTTTGGGTTGATGATCTTAGCGGCTGTTGTAGATTGGATTTTCGTCGGAAATCCCGAAAAGTTAAACCTTGCCTTTTTCTTAGTCTCTGCTTGTGCTTTTCTGATATTTATGTTCAAGTTTAGTATGGGATTTGTAACAGCGGTAGTATTCAAATGGCCTACACTTGTTTATGTTATTTTAAATGGGGGGATTGCGGCCATTGTCTATCTTTCCATGACACATCCCGTATTGAAGATGGCAAATGCTATCGAATACCTTTTGACCTTTCATTTGTTGGGAATGATACTTGGTGTCGGCGGTACAATGATTTTGGATATGTTGATTTTTCATTTTCTCCGTAACTTTCAGATCAACTCCTCTGAGGCAGTTATCATGCACCTAATCTCCGAAATCATCATATTAGGTCTGGTATTGCTTTTCGTGACAGGTACTGCCATGTACCTAACAGATATTGCAGGATATAACAATAACCCCAGGTTTCTCATGAAAATGACCGCAGTGCTGGTGTTGAGTATCAATGGTGTCTTTCTTAATTTTTATATGATGCCCAAAATCGAAAAACTTTCACTGATTGAAGAAGATATCGAAGAAGATCAAAACCTCAAAAGAATCGCTTTTTCGGTCGGCGGGGTTTCAATGGTTTCTTGGTTGGCCGCATTTGCATTTGCCATGGTCAAAGACCTGAGCAATTTTACTTATATTCAGATGCTAATTCCGTACTTGATTTTGGTATTTGGTGCAATAGGTGGCGGACAGTTTATTAAAAAGAAGATGGAAAAAGAAGTCATTGAGGAAAGTAAAGAATGAAGAAATTAGTGGTGTTAACAGGTGCCGGTATTTCTGCTGAAAGTGGCATTGCTACATTTAGGGACAGCAACGGGCTTTGGGAGGGACATGATGTGATGGAGGTAGCCTCCCCGGAAGGGTGGAGAAAAAACCGGGAGCTTGTACTTGACTTTTATAATCAAAGGAGGAAACAGGCCTTGACTGTCGAACCCAATGAAGCACATTTGGAACTGGCAAGATTGGAGAAATATTTTGATGTCACCATCGTCACCCAAAACGTGGATCACCTACATGAGAAAGCCGGATCCTCTAAAATCATCCATCTACACGGAGAACTGTTTAAATCCCAAAGTACAATCGATCCCTCTTTGGTGTATGACATGGATGGCTGGGAAATCAAACTGGGAGACAAATGTGAAAAAGGTAGTCAATTGAGACCCTTTATTGTTTGGTTTGGAGAGATGGTCCCTATGATGGAACCTGCTATCGAGGCGGCCATGGAATCAGATATATTTGCAGTGATCGGAACATCCATGTTAGTATATCCGGCCGCAGGACTTATCCAATATGCTCCTAAGAAAAGCTTAAAATACATCATTGATGTCAAAGTTCCTGAAACAGGATTTTTTGATAATTTGAAGCCAATTGAAGCTAAGGCCTCAATTGGAACAGCAGTGATGTCCAAAGAACTCATATCAAAATATACTTAAAAGAGTAGCCGTCATCGGTGCAGGCCCTTCGGGTATTACTGCCTTTTAGAAACTATTTATTGGTAAATTCCTCCACCTGTTCCTGTAATAAGTGCCGCATTCCAATCTGTGCACGCTCCGAAATTTCATTTCCTTCTATAAAAAGTGACACCACTGTATTTTCCCGGTCCATATTCATCCTTTCAAGAATGTTACCAATACTTCCAAGCCCTTCTCAGTGGCGATAAAATCAAGAATACTGGGAAGCATTTCAGGCCCCTCACCTACTTCCAAACATTAAAAGGAATATAAAAAATGAGGGAATAATTTTATGTAATTTCATCCTTTATAGTATTGAATTAAACAACCTTGATCAAAACTAATAAATTAAACCATGACCTTCAAGTAAAGAGAATAAAAAGGTTTAAACTAGAATCATTCTGTATTATATGTTAGTGAAAAACTATGTGGTCTATCGGCCTATGTGGTAATAAATAGATTTTTTTCAACACCCTTCACATTTATATAGTGGTCAACCAAACGCTGTAAAACAGCTTTATAAAAAAATAAAAAATGGCTCCGGAAAAAGTCAATGCTCCCGGAACCATGGATGTGAATTGAAATGATCTATCAAAAATTGATTGACCTTTTCTATACAGGTTTCAATCTCAGTATTGGTTTCGAATAGATTCTTAAGTTTTTGGTGAAAATCAGGAAAACCTATATGGTCAAGAGGCAAAACCCTGTCCGTCATCTGACTGGCGGGACCTTCCAAAAAATGAAAAAGACCGGTCGGTGTAAATACAATAACAAAGAGATCAAATCTATCCTCAAAATTGGAGATAGCTATTTTACTCGTTTGCCCAAATAAATAAGGTTCAAATTTTTCAAAATATATTTTTGAGGTTTTGTCCGGGTAAATGAGACATGAATTAGAATTGATCTCCAAGGCGATGGTTATCGCAGCTGTACCTTTTGGTGTATAGAATTGATTTGCGAATTTTTCAAAATGATTTGTAGCATAAAAATAACCACTGATATAGGCTGAAAGGGAATCATCAGAATTAAATGAAACAATATTATTCATAGTCAAAAACGTATAGAAATAACACTCTAACTAATTTAATAAATACTTATATCAAGACAACTTTTACTACCATAAAAAGTTTCCCTGTGTAGCAATTTTTATATCAATTAATTTAGAGAGAACTTAGACAAATGCAACCAAATTGTATTCACCCCACTACCTTTCTTTCCATTTTTATTACTTTTATTTCCTTGATCTTCTAGTTAAACCAGGCAAAGCCAAGTGATTTAAACAAAAGATTTACTCCTCTGTAAAAATGAAAACCACATAGATTTATAGAGCACATAGTTTCCGGTCATAGATATTTGCTTTGATGTGGTTTTGAGCAACTAGAAAACCGAAAATTCCGATATTTTTACTTTTCAAATAAAACCCTGCCCAGAACATGAAACTCTCCTTCCCCCACCCCATGATCATTATGCTGGCATTTGTGGTGTTTTCAACGATACTCACTTATCTGATTCCTGCGGGTTCTTATGATAGGGTTTTGGATGAAAGGACAGGAAGAGAAGTTGTGGTTCAGGGCAGCTATCAGACTGTGGAAAACAATCCTGTGGGCATCGGGAAAATGTTTCTCAGTGTCCCTGAGGGAATTATTGAAGGCGCTGAAGTGGTGGTTTTGATTTTGATCATCGGAGGGGCATTTTATGTGGTGGACAAAACAGGGGCATTTAAATCAGGTCTGGAAGCCTTGATTCATCGGTTTAAAAACGGTAAAACCTTTTTACTGGCATTGGTCGGGATGCTATTTGCCACTGCAGGGACATTGAATGGGTTGCAGGAAGAAATCATAGCCATGGTTCCCTTGCTGCTGGTCCTCAGCCGTAAAATCGGATACACTAAAATAGCTATAGTAGGAATTTGTCTGGGTTCCGCGATCATAGGAGGATCATTTGGACCTACCAATCCATTTTCAGTAATTATAGCTCAGAAGATCGCAGAGGTACCTGTATTTTCCGGTGGCATGTACCGAATGGTCTTTTTTATATTTGCCTTGGGTTTTTGGATATTTTATATGATCAAGAATGGAAAAGATACTTCCTTTGACACTACAGAACAAAACGAAATACCGGGCAAATTAACCATTTCCCATAGCCTTATCCTTGTTTTGGTTGCAATTACCTTTGCGGTGATGATTTATGGATTAAGTAACTGGGATTGGGACTATAATGAAATGTCGGCGATATTTTTTGCCTTGGGATTGGCAACAGGAATCATTGGTAAATTGGGGATCAACGGAACTGCCAAAGCATATGCGGAGGGATTTGCAGAATTGATTTTTGCAGGGATTATCGTTGGGTTGGCGAGAAGTATCTATTTGGTCCTGCAGGAAGGACAGATCATTGACACCATTATATATGCGCTCTTCAATCCATTGGAAGGTCTTCCTTTAGGGCTGTCAGCTTTTGGGATGATGATTGCACAGGCTTTATTGCATATTCCTGTTCCCAGTACATCAGGACAGGCGGTCCTGACCATGCCTTTGCTTACCCCAATTGCAGACCTGATCGGGATGTCAAGGCAGGTGGTTGTCCTGGCTTATCAGTATGGTGCAGGTATCATGGACATGGTCACCCCGAGTAACGGTGGATTGATGGCGATCCTGGTTGCCGCCGGTATCTCTTATAAAGAATGGATCAAATTTGCATGGAAACCAATTCTGGTCATTTTTGCTTTTGCCGGAATTTCGGTCGTTTTAGGGATTTTTTTACTGTAAACCTCATAATTTCCTACTCCATAAAATTACACCACAAAAAATAATTGGCTAAGACTCTAAAAACACAAAAAAAAGGAAGGATTAATTACCACATAGAATGATAGAACACATAGATAAATGTAACATTATTGATTATCCTATACCTTTTGATTTCAGGTAAAAAAGGATATATTGAATAACTTTAAATCTTAAAAGTTTCTATTCAAAATAATCAACCAAATTCTACATGAAAATCAATGACAATCAACCTCTTCCCAAATATATAGCCAATGATTCCCGATATGAACAGATGCCTTTCAGGAGGTGTGGCAAAAGCGGTATCCAACTTCCTTTGATTTCCTTGGGTCTTTGGCATAATTTCGGTCACAATGCTGATTTCAAGAATGCCAGAACCATTTTGAGGCAGGCTTTTAACTTTGGCATCACCCATTTTGACCTGGCCAATAATTATGGTCCTCCGTATGGTTCTGCCGAGGAAACTTTTGGCAGGATCATGGAAAAGGATTTCAGGCCCTACCGGGATGAACTGATAATTTCCACCAAGGCCGGTTGGGATATGTGGCCCGGACCTTATGGTAATCTGGGTTCAAGAAAATATCTTATCGCTTCCCTTGATCAGAGTTTGAAAAGAATGGGGCTGGATTATGTGGATATTTTCTATCATCACCGACCTGACCCTGAAACGCCTCTGGAAGAAACCATGGGTGCGCTTGACCATATCGTCAGGCAAGGAAAAGCGCTTTATGTGGGTATTTCGCAATACAGTGCAGAAGATACTGCCAAGGCACATCAACTATTAAAGGACCTGGGCACCCCTTTATTTATCCATCAACCACGCTACAGCATGTTTGACCGCTGGGTAGAAAAAGGACTTTTGGATGTCATTGGTGAAAAGGGAGTTGGGTCAATCGCTTTTTCTCCTTTGGAACAGGGAGTGTTGACGGACAAATATCTGGATGGAATTCCTGAGGACAGCCGGATTGCAAAAGACGGTAGGTATCTCAAAGAAAGTCAGATTTCTGATGAAGTATTGTCCAAAGTAAGTGCTCTGAATAAAATCGCCTTGAACCGTGGTCAGAGTTTGGCTCAAATGGCTATTGCTTGGTTGCTGAAAGACGAGAGGATTACCACTGTATTGGTCGGAGTTAGCAAACCTGAACAATTAACAGATAATGTAAATGCGGTTAAAAACCTGAACTTTACGGAAACTGAATTAGCGGAAATTCAGAAGATATTGGTTTAGAGTTTAGAGACGAGATGCGAGAAACGAGAGCCAAGAAGATGGGGCTCGTCATTGCGATTCCCCAACATTTTGAAATTGTTCATAAAAAGTAATGACATCAGGTTTCTCGTCATCCCGAGTAATTAACATTTTGTAAATGTTCAGAAAAGGTAATGACATCAAATCGGGCTGCAGACCTCTCCTGACGTCGAGGTGACAAGGCCAAGTCATTTACAAGATTTGAATGCTATTCATAGTTCTAAACCATCATTTCTAAATCTCTCATTGGTAGGTACGAGGAATCTCAAAAGGTTCTATGTTAAATTTTTCATTTACTGTTCCTCTTAGATGCTTCTCCGATAGCCATCGGGATCAGGTGACGGCTACTCCGATTACTTCATTGCTAACCGAATTGGCTAGCTTTATTGTTTTAACAAAAAAATAATGGAACCACAAAAGAAACAAAAAGAGACAAAAGACTAAATCACTAAAAGTTGATATTCAGTAACTTTTGTACCCTTTTGTCACTTTTGTGGTTCAAATAAAATTTTCTTTTATTGTGGCTTTGGAATTTTATAATTTACCTTATTGCATTTTCCAAAGTAGCCAGATAGATAAATTTTTGGTCCCGGGATTTAAGGCCTTTTTCAATAGCTGCTTGCTGTTCTGCCGTAGATTCCATATCATCATATTCCTGTGCATTGAAAAACTGTACGTAATCTTTGTAAATGTTCATGGTCAAGTGAGTAGATTTTGCTTCGCTGCCCATGGGCAGCGCTGTTCTTAATAAACTCCAACTACCCATCAAACCTTTTTCAATTCTATTCTGGTGAATAGGCAAAAAAACTTCTTTCTCGGCTTTTTCATATACACTGAACTGTCCTTCCACAGCTCTCATCATGTCAAAGGAGGCCAGTGTACCGGTCTTTAACTGAAAATTATCTTTTGTGGAAGCAATCTCCTGCATATAAGCTCTTTGGGCCAAATCCCTGCTATTTATTGCATCATCAAATTTTTCCTTAACCTGTCTTTCTGTAAGATGGGGATAAGCAATCATGGCATATCTCACCATATCATCCTCGGTAAGCCCATTCATCATGGAAACCGGATCTTTGAAATAAGTAATGGTGATATATTGGAATTCACTTGGGTCTGCACCTGATTGTAAGGACCAAAAATCCCAACCTTGGATTTTTTTGTCATTTACAGCGGCGCGGTATACCTTATCCATGAAATCCTTGAACTCAATAAAATCATACGTTTGATTGGATTCCACTTTGAAGAATTCAAAAACCAAGTAGCGCGTCTGTTGGGCTTGGGCCAGATTGTAGGCGAAGATACCCAGGAACAATAGAATACTTATTTTTTTCATTGTCTGATTATTTTAAGTCTAGCATCTTTTGGTAACTAATCCATAAAATTTAGGAATTATATTTTGAAAATTATAATTTCATCAATCTTTTTTTTATGATAATTACAGCTTTGGTAAAACGCTCTCTTTTTATGTATATTTTTACCCTTTTCAAGTCCTATCAGATTTACCATTAGGAATAAAACCTATATCTTACTACATTTTCAATTTAATTTAGAATACTATGAAATTATCAAGAAGACAATGGTTGAAAAGCGCCTCTTTCTTAGGTGGTACTGCTTTATTGACCGGAAAGGGTGCGATTTCTGCTCTTTCAGCTGAAGAAGTCAGGAAATTCAATCCAAGACCTCTTGATTCTCTTGTCAGATTAGGCTCCAACGAAAACCCATACGGCCCTTCCCTCAAAGTCAGGAAGGCAATGGAAGAGGCATTTGACCTTGGCTGTAGGTATCCTTGGACTTTTAATAGTAGTCTTCAAAAAATGATCGCTGCCAAAGAAGGGGTTCCTACGGACCATATTGTGCTTGTAGCAGGTTCAACAGAAGGTTTGAAAATTACCGGGATTACCTATGCTGGTCCTGGAGATGAGATTATTTCCGGTTTACCTACCTTTTTGTCCTTGATGACTTATGCAGAAACCTGGGGGGCCACTATCAATTGGGTGCCTTTGGACAATGGCCTGAATTATGATCTTCAGGAAATTGAAAAGCGGGTGTCCTCAAAAACCAAACTAGTTTTCCTGTGTAACCCCAATAACCCGACAGGCAAACTCCTTCCTGCAAATGAAGTGCTTGATTTCTGTAATACGGTCAGCAAAAAAACAATGGTTTTCAGTGATGAGGCCTATTGTGATTATATCGAGGATCCAAATTATCCTTCTATGACCCAATTGGTAAAAGAAGGAAAGAATGTGATTGTTTCAAAGACACTTTCAAAAGTATATGGATTGGCAGGAATAAGAATGGGTTATTTGGTAGCAAGACCGGATATCGCAGCCAAATTATCTGAAAGAGTAGTTGCCAATACCAATATCATGGCGATTGAAGCCGGTAAAGCCGCGTTGGAAGATGCAGAGTTTTATAAGTTCAGTTTAGATAAAAACAAGGAGGCGAGAAATTTGATTGAATCAACTTTGGATCAATTGAAACTCCCCTATCTGCCCTCTCAGGCCAATTTTGTGTTTTTTCATGCCAATCAGGATGTCGGTGGATTGGCAAATAAAATGCGGGAAAAGGGAATTATTATAGGCCGTCCATTTCCTCCACTCAATGATTGGTGCAGGGTGAGTACAGGTACCATTGAAGAAGTTCAGCTTTTCAACAAAGCATTGATCGAAACTTTAGGTTAATTGTTTTATGATTGATTTTAATTTAAGGCTCGAAAACGAAATTATTTTGTTGCGGCCAATCGAGGAAAATGACCTTCATGAACTTTTATCACTGACTTCAGAAGCTGACATGTGGAGATTTTACACCCATGATCTATCCTGCTTGGATGGAATTAGAGAATGGGCAAAACCTGCTATTGATAAGGAAAGACTTCAATTTGTTATCATTGACAAAGATTCAAGGCAGACAGTCGGGGCTTCGGCTTTTGGGAATATTTCTGAAAGAGATAGCCGTCTTGAGATTGGATGGACTTGGCTTGGAAAAGAGTTTCAGGGAACAGGAATAAACCATCAGGTAAAAAAACTGATGTTGACCCATTGTTTTGAGGTATTGGATTTGGAACGTGTGGAATTTAAAACCGACGTGCTCAACCTACAGGCAAGAAAATCATTGAAAAATATTGGTGCCATTGAAGAAGGTGTTTTGAGAAGTCATACCCTGATGACCAAGGGCCGCAGAAGAGATACTATTTATTATAGTATCCTAAAATCTGAATGGAATTATGTGAAAAGAGAAAATGATTGGTAATGCCCTGAAGTGGTAATACGTATTCTTGACAACAAGAAACTATACTTGTCAAATCTGTCCGATGACGGATGACCGATGTAACTGACATACAGCAATTAACCAAATTACCTATTCATTTGACTTATTCCTGATAGGATTGTTCACTATTATTTTAAATCATCTGCATTTGATCAAAAAATAAATAGCCTGCTTGAGAAATTCAAGCAGGCTATTTTAATAAAAAAAAAAAAAATTAAACCGTTGGCAATTTCCAGCCATTTTGATAGTTGGCTTTCATCAATCTATTGGCTTCTTTGTCCTTAAACTGACCTTTTGCTGCATCCCAATATACCTTCTTGCCGGTTTTGTATGCAATGTTTCCCATTTGGGCATTGATGGCGGCAATGCTACCGGTTTCGATACCGCAGGTCAATTTGCTTTCGTCATTGCTTGTGATGGCATTTACAAACCCCTGGGTATGTAGTTCCAATGGATTGCCTTCAGGTTTGATCAATTGGACATCCTCCACTTTATTGACTCTTTTACCCTCCTTGGCTTCAGTTTCAGGAATCACTCTCCAACCTCCCCTATTGACTACCAATGTTGCATTGTTGCCAATAAACGCTATACCCTCCGTGGTGCCGTAATTGCCACCATCTATACCTGTTGCATGTTCCCAAAGCATATTGAAACCATCATATTCATACACTGTCTGCAAGGTATCGGGTGTCTCGGATGCATCATTCGGATAGGCGAATTTACCTCCTGAGGCCATCACCGATTTGGGTGCAGTGACACCCATGGCATACAGTGCAATATCAATCTCATGAACACCCCAATCCGTCATCAGACCACCTGCATAATCCCAAAACCAACGGAAATTAAAATGGAATCTATTTGCGTTAAATGGTCTTTGAGGAGCAGGTCCCAACCACATGTCATAATCCACTCCCTGAGGTACAGGGCCGTCGGGAACCACAGGAACCGGTTTCATCCAACCCTGATAAGCCCAGGTTTTGACCAATCGGATTTGACCCAGTTTACCTGACTTGACATAATCAATGGCCTGAGCATATTGGCTACCGCTTCTCTGCCACTGACCGACCTGTACCATTTTGCCATAACGCTGTTTGGCTTTCACCATCAGGTTACATTCTTCTATGGTATTGGCAATTGGCTTTTCGACATATACATGCTTTCCTGCTGATAAACTGTCGATCATATTGAGGCAATGCCAGTGGTCAGGAGTTCCCACAATTACTGCGTCTATGTCCTTATCTTCCAAGAGTTTTCTATAGTCTTTATAAATCTTTGGTTTTTTGTCCCTTAGCTTGTTTACATCTTCTGCCCGTTGGTCCAGAACATTGGAATCAATATCTGCAATACCGATGCAATGGACATTTGGTATTTTTAAATGGGCATTCATATTAGACCATCCCATTCCTTTGGCCCCGATCAGGGCAAAATTCAGCCTGTCTGAGGGAGCAATTTTTTTGGATAATTCGAGCAGTGAATCGGCTGAAACAAATGTTGGAATAGATAATCCGGCTGAAGCCAATAAACTACTTTGGATAAATTTTCTTCTTGAATTCATTTTTGGGGGTATTGTTAAAGGTTTTCTTGAGACATAAAAACTTTGGTCAGCAGACTTCTAAATTGCTAAACCAAAATTTGTTTAAATATATTATATATCATTAAGACTTTTAAAACCGATGGTATAAAAGAATTCCCTTAGTTTAAACTTATACCAATTCTAAATTTCTCGAAAAATTTAATGTAGGGAACCATATCAATCGGAAATGGTTAATTTTGTATAAAACCATAATACTATGAAAAACAGAGAAATCGTAACGTTACAGCGTTCATTGCTACATGATACTGAGAAATTATTGAACCAACAGATTGAAATGGAGGGTAAATCCTCTGCATATTACCTCTCTATGGCATCTTGGTGCCACATGATGGGTTATGCCAATGCAGCCAAGTATCTATATGTACACTCTGATGAGGAAAGGATGCACATGATGAAACTTTTTACTTATATCAATGAAGCAGGCGGACACGCCATTCAGCCTGAAATCAATGGGATCAGGCATAATTTCAATTCTCTAAGAGAAATATTTGAGTTGATTCTTGAGCATGAGATCAAAGTTACCAAATCCATTAATTCCATAGTGGATCATGCTTTTGTTGCCAAGGATTTTGCGACATTTAGCTTTATGCAATGGTATGTGACCGAACAGCGTGAAGAAGAAACCATAGCCAGAAGGGCATTGGAGCTATTTGATATCATTGGTGAAGAAGGCGTTGGACTTTGGACAATTGATCAGGAGTTGGGAAAATTGCATAATTCTACTGCGGGTGGAGAAGGCGCATAATTTAAAGAGATTAAACTATGTAATTTATTGATACTCATAATAAAAGCGGGAACTAAACCCCGCTTTTTTCATAATTTGTATATACATGATGTTCCTGACAATATCGCTCTCATAATTAAACACATGGATTCAGACAGAAGAGTGATCTACTTCGGTCTCATCCGTCTTCGGTCATCCGACTTTTAAGAAAACCACGTAATCTGGCAGAAATCCGGATAACCATTTTTCATAAACGCCCTAATAGATCTCACATCAGGAATTTTTTGCCATGTAAATGGTCATGGTCCTCTTCTTTAAAATAGAATTCAATCATCTTATTGGTAATCTTTGCCTCCTTGGGAGGAAGTGTTCCAAACATCCAGTCCCATAATATAATACTGAAGGAAAATCCCTTATTTGGATATTTACCATGGTGATGGATATGGGCTTTTTGTAGATTAGGCATGATATATCTGCTCCAGGGTTTGTGCAAAATAACATGCAGCATGCTGTACAACATAAACCCAATATAAAACCCGGTAAAAACCGTGAAATAATTATCCAAATAAATTGATAGTGGCAACAAAATGATCACTCCCCAAAAAGTCAAGATTCTGTGAAAACCACTTATTTTGATATCCGTAGGGTGCTTATGGTGGTTCATATGTGTATCATATATTTTATTTCCTTTTGTTTTGAAAAAATTATGCATCCAGAACCGGTGAAGGAAATATTCGGTAAATGTCCATGTGAGCCAGCCCAAAACCAAAAAGACCATATATCTTAATCCAGCGGTAGCTATAAAATCTGCAATCAGTACGAGACAAATTGATATGATCAGAAATGTTCCTATACATCTGCTGACTTCTTTAATCTTGTCTGACTTTTTTGTTAACTCAGTCATCGTTTTCATTTCAGTACATGTTTTGTTGAGAAATACTTAATTCTTTAAAAGAGAGAATCCTTTTACTTCAAATAGCATTTTTGGAAACTTTCCCCATCGAAAATTATAGAACCAAATTATCCTACATGCTGAGGATATCCGAATTGAAAATCAGGAGGTGAAAATTTGATTTGAAGGAAATTTTCTATTTCGATAAGCCGGTATTGAATAATTATTGATTGCTGAAAAAATCCCAAAAGATCCATCATATTTTAGTAAATTCTTCAAAACTCTGTTTGGACTTTAATGAATAAATCTCTTTGTATTTCCTCTGATATATGTCTGAACTCAAATTATTGAGTTGCAATCAAACAATAAAAAATAAGAGATAGTATTTTTGAATTAGTTATAGCCTAGAATCTCTGATTTTATTCGGTATAATCTTAATTTTTATTGTTAAAATATTATATGTTTTTGGCGCAAATTATTCACGTAAAAATTTTTTGAAGAATTTTGCAAAAACCCTTATCTTATCCACTGTAATCAATTAAAATATCAATGCATTATTCGGTCACATACTGTTTATCCGAAAATTATATTCAAGAATAAGTGTGTTTTTCAAAAAAATTATATACCAAATACCTCTAACCCTTTTTGAAAATGCCAAACTCAGAAATACAAATTCAGTTTTTCCAACATGGCAAACTCAATTCCTTCACCAAAGATAGTTTTGAGTTTTGGTTAGAGGATGTACTCAAGCAATTTCAAATGTTACATTCTCAAAAAAACAAGCATATCTATTACCATGTCAAAGATATGCCGCCGTTTTACCAGCTATATTTTCCTGAACTTGCCTCTTTCAAATTCTTTTTCTTTATGAAATCCATCCTTTTCTATGAGTCATTAAAAAACGAAAAGTTTACCACCGACAACCTTTTTTATTATAAAGTAAAAGATATATGCACCAAAATCATTTACCTCTACAACCAACTGCCCACCACAGAAATCTGGAATGAAGAAGGTATTAATGCTACAATCAGACAAATCGATATTTATCATGAAATGGGATGGATCCCATCAAAAGATTTGACCATCACTTTGTACAATCAACTGCTCGAAACAGTCAACCATCTAGAAAACCAAGCAGAGATTGGGTTAAAATATCATTTGGGTAAATCCCCAACTCCTGAAAGTGCCTCTTATAATCTATTTATAAATGAGTTTATAATCGGGGATAATACATTTTTCACGGAGTTGGATAATGTCCGCATTACTTACCTCAATCACAGTGTGCTTTATTTTATTGGCTCCATGGATCCCAAATTCAATGATGCCATGTTTTTCAATCTCGACAACCTGATAAAAAAGTCCACCATGATCAGCTCAACCGGGGAAAAAGAAAGGAGTAGGTTTTTCAATAAACTCCGAAAAAAAATTCAGGAAAAAATTGAAAATATCAGGTAATACATCACACATATTTAATTAATTGTGATTTTTTTCATATTTTTCCAATCGATCAGTAATATTAAAACTAAATTAGCTTAAACCTTTTTTATCAAGATTAAAATGAGAACTATACTGAGTATTATTATTTTTTTGATTCCATTCAGTGGAATATCTGCACAAAATCTCACTCCTTCTTATGATATATCAGAGTACCTGGAGTTGATGAAAATCTCAACAAGGACAACAGGAGACAGTAGTTACTATAATAAGTTACCCGCTCCCGAAAACCACACAATGATATATCAATCTCCCGAAATGGGACTTAAAAACAAATGGGATCTTTGGACAGCTGAGCATCATAAATCAGCTGTTATCAGTATCAGAGGCACCACTGTAGATCCTGTTTCCTGGCTGGAAAACTTCTATGCAGGTATGGTTCCTGCACAGGGCAAACTTCATCTCAGTAATGATTTCCAGTTTGAATATAAATTGGCGGAGGATAATAAAGCGGCTGTCCATATTGGTTGGCTTGTAGGTACAGCTTTTCTTTCCAGAGATATACTGCCTAAAATTGACTCCTTGTACCATAAGGGTTACCGGGATTTTTTGATCATAGGACACAGTCAGGGTGGCGGAATCGCATATCTATTGACGAGTCACCTGAATTACCTTCAAAAACAACAAAAAATCCCGGCCGAAATCAGGTGGAAGACATATTGCAGTGCAGCTCCTAAACCCGGTAATTTATATTATGCCTATGATTTTGAATCATTGACCCAGGAAGGATGGGCCTATAATGTGGTCAATGCCTCAGACTGGGTTCCTCAGGTGCCGTTTTCAATACAGACCATTGATGATTTCAATGATGTGAATCCCTTCAAAAATGCCAAAAAAGCCATCAAAAAACAGAAATTTCCGGATAGGATTGTTATGAGGAGGGTTTTTAACCAATTGGATAAACCCACCAGAAAAGCCCAGAGAAATTTTCAAAAATACTTGGGAGATAAGGCCAGTATATTTATTAAAAAAAGTTTACCGGAATTTCAAAAACCTGAGTTTGTGTCCAGCAAC
>NZ_JBGTCA010000123.1:0-53086 GCF_041749095.1 Aquiflexum sp.
CTTGCTCTTTTAATGCCTCTAATACTTTGCCAATCTGTGCATCTACATAACTTACACTGGCGTAATAACCATGTATTAATTTTTTGGCCATTTCATCAGAAACAGGTCCATTTTTAGGAATACCGGAATAACTTCTTAATTCTCCAAAGTTGTGATAGGCTTCCTGCGGGGTAGTTTCAGGCTGTTGATAATTGGCCGGCAATGAAATATTTTCAGCATCATACATTTCCCAGTATTTGGCAGGCGCATTGAATGGCAAATGAGGTCTTAAAAATCCTACCGCCAGAAAGAAAGGTTTATCAGAAGCTTTCAGCTTTTTCAAATCGCTGATGGCTTTCTGTGCAGTTTTTCCATCCAAATAGACTGTATCGTGTACTTCTGCTTTTTCATAGGGATAGCCTCTTGCAGTTGAATCCATTTCAATCCTGAGATTTTCTTTTGTAGAATAATCCCTTCTGGTATTCCATGGATTGGTTGTGGTAGGTTGCCATACTTCATCCCAAGCAAGAGAATCATCCTTAATATGATGATAGACCTTTCCATTTGAGATAGTGGTATAATCATGGTTCTTGAAATTTTTGGGTAAAGAAGTTATACCGGGATAATCCTGATCCAGAAAAGTTTTGAAATCCAGAAAACGATATCTTCCAGGTCGAACCCCGGACAATACACTGGCCCGGGAAGCCCCGCAAACCGGAACATTACAGTATGCCCTGTCAAAGACCAGACTTTGACCTGCGAGATCGTCCATAAAAGGACTTTTTATATGACCGGCTCCATAAATTCCAATTTCAGGCCGAAGATCATCTACCACAATAAACAATACGTTCGGTTTCGATAATGATTGATTTTTCTGATTGGTTCTGCTTTTGGTGTTACAGCCAAGTACAGTTAAAATTGCGATGAATAGGCATAGTTGATATTGAAAATAATTTTTCATGGATCTATTTTATGGGTTTCATAGTGAATTAATATAATTACAATCCTTAACCATTAATCAATCTAGAATCTTATTCTTTTTAAGAAAAACCACAGTTTTCTCGATGGTATCCTCATATAATTCCCTATTAACTATATTGAAAAAGCCATGCCCTTGACCTTCATATTGAATCACTTCACATATATTCCCACATGCTCTCATTTTATTTTGAAAGGTTGTGATGGTTTCTATGGGAATAAGATGGTCTTCAGTACCTATAAAAATAATTGTTGGAGGAAGGTTTTCTCTGACATTATAGAATGGTGAAAAATCTAAATAATAATCTTTTACCCGTTCATATCCATATCCCTCCGGACCATTGTCTAAAACAGGATTAAAAAGAACCAATGCATTAGGAGCCGGATTGATCTGAAGATCATCTTGATAGTCATTTATATTTTTAGACATTACTGTAGCAGCAGCTAGATGGCCTCCCGCAGAACCTCCTGCCGCCGTAATATTATTTGAATCGATTCCGTACTTGGAAGCGTTGGCTTTTAGAAACCTCATTGCAGACTTAGCGTCTTTTAAAGCCTCCTTGGGTGTGGTTCCATACATTTCACTTACTCTGTAATCGACTAGAATGGTAATCATTCCTAATTTTGAAAAATACTCTGAGTGAGGTTTAAACTGATTTATATTCCCTCTAGACCAGCCTCCACCAAAGAAAAAAACCATTGCCGGATGTTGTCTGGAAGATTCAAATTGAGATGGATAAAATATCCTTAAGTACAATTAAGTCGAGTCAACGCTTTTATATGATACTTTTACTGAATCAGTATTTCCTGCGGATATCGTTACATCGAAAATAACAATCATACAGATAAGCATCCATTTATATATATCCGGCATAATTAACATGTGATAAACTAATTACATTCTGATTTTTATGAAGATCAATTGGCGTCTAATATAAGAAATCGCAAAGTTTATCACTTCATATTTTCTCCCCTAAGTTTTAACATGCATTGTCTGCTGAAATAAGAGGAAGATTTTCCAACTGTTTTAACCTAGTCTCCAATTATGGAATAATCAACAAATCCACCATTATATTGATGATTTTTTAATTGTAAACGTTTTCGATAACGTTTACGGAATAAAATATCGATTTTTATTAATTTATAATTTCCGTATTAGGCAAATAATCTATATCATTGATATAAAATTTTGTGTACTTTAAAAATAATAATAGATGTTCAGCCAAATTTACAGGTAGTATGAAAAAAAATTTACTAAGTCTATTTGTATTGATAATGAAGGTAAAATCCAGAAGATTTAGATTACCTCAATTATCCTACTTGGCCTTTTTCCTATTAATACCCTATTGCCAGGGAACATTAGCTCAAAACAGTCCTAATTTTGTTTTCATTCTTACTGATGATATTTCTGCTGAAGATTTGGGGATGTATGGAAATAAACATATTCATACACCAAACCTGGACAGAATTGCTGGCCAAGGTTTGGTCTTTGACAATGCTTTTTTGACCACGAGTTCCTGCTCCCCAAGTAGGTGCTCTATTATTACAGGCCGTTACCCCCATAATACCGGAGCACCGGAGATCCATATGGAATTGCCGGAAGACCAACTTACTTTTGTCCAATTGCTAAAACAGGTAGGCTACCATACTGTCCTTTCGGGAAAGAATCATATGGCCCCTCCTGAACAATTGGGTTTCTCGGAGTTTTCCGACAGTCAGCCTGCGGGAAGTGAAAACTGGGTGCAACATCTAAAGGAACGTCCCAAGGACAAGCCTTTTTTCTTTTGGTTTGCTTCCCACGATGCACATCGGGACTGGCAGATCAATGATAAGGGCAGGGTTTACGATCCGGAAGAAGTAAGCGTACCGCCATATATGTATGATGGACCTAGGACCAGGGAATACCTTGCAGCGTATTATCATGAAATCAGCCGTAGTGATCATTACGCAGGATTGGTATTTGAAGAGTTGGTAAATCAGGGCATTTTGGAAAACACTTATTTTATTTATTTATCCGACAATGGCAGGCCTTTTCCACGAAGCAAAACATACCTTTATCAAAATGGCAGCCGTACTCCTTTGATTATTTTCGGACCCAACGTGAAAGCAGGAAACACGCATTCATTGGTGAGTTCGTTGGATTTGGCCCCTACCATTTTAAATTTAGCCGGCATCCCAATTCAGGAAAGCTTTCAGGGTGTCTCCTTCATGGAAATATTAAAGGATCACCACGCAGTGGTCAGGGAAGTGGCATTTGCAGAACGCAATTGGCACCGGTACAGTGCGCATGAACGAATGGTAAAGATGGGCGATTGGTTATATATTCGAAACAATTGGCCCAATAAGATCAACCTTTCCGGGGAGTCGGATCCACACATGTATCTGGCCGCTCAGGAATTATGGGCTATGCTAGATGAGGGAGAACTTACTCAGGAACAGGAATTTATCACCAAATTGCCGCAACCTGCGGAACAGCTTTTTCACCTCAAAAAAGACCCGCATAACTTGGTCAATGTGGTACATGAATCCGAGAATAAGGAAGTTTTGGCACAAATGCGTTTGTTGCTCACCAGGTGGACAAATGAAACCGGAGATAATATTCCGGATAAGCCGACTCCAAATAAAGCCACATTATATGGGGATCTATTGGAATGGGAAAGGGGAGAAACGCCAGGGGAGGCCACAAAAGCTTGCAAAATCAATCATTCCGGGCCGGTTTTTATAGACTAACTTGATTATTAATAGTAACAATATGAATATACTATTGAAGCCGCAGTTTAAGCAGTCATATTGCCGACTTTGATCAATTTATTGACTGCATGGCAAAAACCTTTCGCTTTTAAAAACCAAGAAATGGAACAACTCGACTATATCACCATAATTGTATTTACCCTGATTATCCTGGTAGCAGGACTCTCTTTTGGCAATAAAGGAACTGATATGAAGTCCTTTTTTGCTGCAGGGGGATCAGTCCCTTGGTCCATAAATGGTTTGTCACTATTTATGAGTTTTTTTTCGGCCGGTACTTTTGTGGTTTGGGGTTCCATTGCATACATGTATGGCCTGGTAGCAATTACCATTCAAATGGCAATGTGCATTGCAGGTTTTGTAATCGGGTATTTTATTGCCCCTAGGTGGTGGAATTCCAAAGTCCTTACTGTTGCTGAGTTTTTGACAAACAGATTTGGAAAAAGAATCCAACAATATTACACTTACATCTTCCTGTTTCTTTCCCTTGGCTACACAGGTGCATTTCTCTATCCTGTAGCCAAAATCCTAAATGTGACAACAGGCTTTGACATCAATTATGCCATTCTTCTGCTTGGGGGAATGATCATGATTTATACTGCTGTTGGGGGATTATGGGCTGTAGTGGTGACAGATGTCCTGCAATTCGTAATTCTAACAGCAGCGGTTTTGCTGGTAATCCCGCTTTCAATTAAGGAAGCAAATGGCTTGGACAATTTTATAGATCAGGCTCCGGAGCAGTTTTTCAATATTTTCAGTGGGGAATACACATTTGCATTTATCATTGCTTTTACTTTTTACAACATAGTATTTATAGGCGGGAACTGGGCTTATGTACAGCGGTACACCTCAGTTAAGAATAGTAAATCCTCCGGCAAAGTGGGTTATTTATTTGGGGCTTTGTACCTCATCAGCCCATTTATCTGGATGCTGCCTCCTATGATTTACAGGGTACTTAATCCTGATTTACTGGGATTGGAAGCAGAAGGTGCTTACCTGATGATCTGTAAGCAGGTACTTCCTGTTGGGGTTTTGGGGTTGATGCTTGGCGGGATGATATTCGCCACAGCAAGTTCTGTGAATACCTCACTCAATTTGGCGGCGGCGGTTTTGACCAATGATGTTTACAAGCCGCTTAGACCAAATTCTTCAGACAAAACCTTAATGAAAGTAGCAAGATTGGCTACAACTATTTTTGGAATTGGGACAATTTTAGTGGCATTTATGGTGCCTATGGCAGGTGGTATAGTCGAAGTAGTATTGAGTATCGCTGCCATTACGGGCGGTGCCCTTTATGGCCCTGCGATTTGGGCTTTATTTTCCAAAAAGCAAACAGGAAAATCAATCTTGGGAGTAACAGCAATAAGCTTGGTCATTAATGTTTTCTTCAAATTTATCAGTCCTAAAGTATTGGATTTTGCCCTAAACAGAACAGAAGAACTCATTCTTGGAATAGGCATACCATTTACACTCCTGCTACTTTATGAGATTTTTGCTCAAAAGAAAGATGTCCCAATTCCTACAAGGAAAGCATCTGTATTTGATAAATCTGAGGAAATCGATGATAATGGACAAAATGAATATGGTATCAAGGTTTTGGGATTTTCTTTCATAGCAATTGGCCTTTTGTTTTGTGTGCTATCCATTTGGGGAGGAAATTCCACCATTTATCTGATCATCATAGGAGCTCTTATTATTGGATTAGGGGTTTTTTTAAACAGATATGTCATTAATAAATTCAAAAAAAACATATCCTATTCAACAACGACACATTGAAAATATGAAAAAGGAAAATTTTGTAGTCGGAAAAAGAAAGTTAAAAACAGATACCATTGTTTCAGATTTGGTGATTGTCGGTGGTGGATTGGCAGGAACATGCTGTGCCATCACTGCTGCAAGGCAAGGCGTAAAAGTAACTTTGATCCAAGATAGACCTGTCCTTGGAGGAAATGGATCTTCAGAAGTCAGGCTGTGGATTCTGGGAGCTACTTCCCACATGGGAAATAACAACCGGTGGGCAAGAGAAGGTGGTGTAGTGGATGAAATTTTGGTCGAAAACCTTTACAGAAATCCTGAGGGTAATCCTTTGATTTTAGATACAATTTTGATAGAAAAGGTAAGCTTAGAACCTAACATCCGATTATTGCTGAATACAGTTGCTTATGATCTCACCAAAAAAGGAAATGATCAGATTGAGTCCGTCCTGGCTTTTTGCAGTCAAAATTCAACAGAGTACCTACTCAAAGCACCTCTTTTTGTAGATGCTTCCGGCGATGGTATTTTGGGTTTCCTTGCCGGTGCAGCCTTTCGAATGGGTGCCGAATCCAAAGAGGAATTTGATGAAGGTTTTGCACCTGATCAAACCTACGGCGAGTTATTGGGCCATTCCCTGTATTTCTACAGCAAGGATACAGGCCAACCTGTTCGGTTTGTACCTCCCTCCTATGCCAATACGGAAATCTCCAAATTACCAAGGTTCAGAAGTTTCAACCTCAAAGAACAGGGATGCAGCCTTTGGTGGGTGGAGTATGGTGGTCGCAAGGATACCATCCATGAAAGTGAAGAGATCAAATGGGAATTGTGGAGAGTCATTTATGGTATATGGCACCATATCAAAAATTCCGGAGAATATCCTGACTCAGGAAACCTAACCCTTGAATGGGTTGGGACAATTCCAGGTAAACGGGAAAGCCGTCGGTTCGAAGGGGATTTCATGCTAACCCAAAAAGATTTGGTTGAGCAAAGACCGTATTTCGATGCAGTCTCTTTTGGTGGTTGGGCCTTGGACCTTCATCCTGCAGATGGTGTATATGGAGAAAAACCGGGATGCACGCAATGGCATAGTAAAGGTGTTTATCAGATACCTTACCGTACCATGTATTCCAAAAACATCAAAAATCTTTTTCTTGGAGGTAGATTGATCAGTGCATCTCACGTGGCTTTTGGTTCATCAAGAGTGATGGCTACCTGTGCCCACAATGGGCAGGCAGTAGCCATGGCCGCAGCAATCTGTGTGTCTCAGAATTTGCTTCCTGCAGATATATTGGAAAAAGACCGAATAAGGGAATTGCAAATGAGATTGATAAAAACCGATCAATATATTCCAAATTTCCGCTTGGAAGATGATTTGGACTTGGCTAAAAGTGCCCAAATAATAAGTTCCTCAGAATTGGAATTGACGGGCCTTCCCTTTGATGGACCTTGGCATTCCTTGGATTTTTCTATGGCCCAAATGATACCGATCAGTGCGGGCGCTGTACCTGAAATGAAAATCCAAGTGAAATCTGAAGTGAAATCAAAGCTATGTGTAGAGTTAAGAATTAGCAAGAAACCGGGAAATTACACCCCTGAGGTCATTTTGGAAAAGTTGGAACTTGATATACAGCCTGGAGAAAAATTTTATTCTTTTGACTTTCAAAAAGAGATCCTATCTCCCCAATATACTTTTGTCACTTTTGTGGCCAATACCGATCTGATGCTAAAGTGCTCCAACACCCGCATTACAGGACTGTTAACCGTTTTTAATAAGTTTAATAAATCTGTAGCAACCAGCAGTCGGCAAGATCCCCCTGAGGGAATCGGAATTGATTCGTTTGAGTTTTGGGTACCGGATCGTAGGCCTAAAGGGCATAACCTGGCTTTTGAATTAGGACAAAGTCTCTTTCCATTTATAAAGGAAAATATCAGGAACGGTATTTTCAGACCCACTACTCAGCCTAATGCTTGGGTAGCTTCTTTAGAAGATCCCAATCCTGCCATCACCTTAGAATGGTCTCTAAAACAGGCGATTTCTGAGGTTCAAATTTGTTTTGATACAGACTTTGATCACCCAATGGAATCCACTTTGATGGGACACCCGGAAAGCGAAATTCCATTTTGTGCAAAGTCTTTTAAGATTACAGATAATTCAGGTAGGGAGGTTTACCAGCAAAAGGAAAATCATCAGACTATCCAAAAGGTCAGATTCCAAGAGCCTGTTATCACCAGTAGTTTGACTTTCGAATTTGAAAAAAGAGTGGAATCTGTTCCCTTAAGTGTATTTGGGATTAGCTGTTGTTCCTAAACCTTTGATAAAAATCTTAATGATACAGAAAAGCAAAATCGGAGCATTCAAAAAGTTTATTGGTTTTGTGCCCATTCTATTCCTTCTGGTTTTCACCATAAGTTGCAATAACACTTCCAAGAGTATTATCCAATTCGGAAATAGTCAGTTTAGCGTAGAAGTGGATCCTGTCTCCACGACATTCACAATAAAAGATAGCAAGGGAGTGATACTTGTTCCCCCACATCCGGAATCCAGCCTTCTTATTGCTGTTGGGGGGAGTAGGAAACCCATTTCCGGAGGCTTGATCAATCCCCAAATTACAAAAAGCGGATTCACAGCAGAACTTCAAACCGAGACAGAAATTACTGCCGTGGTCACATTTTCACTTAAGGAAAATTACCTGCAGGTGACCATGGAACCCAAAACAGAGGGCGAAAAGCTGGATATGGGCATCCGAACCGGCCCGATGGGGCCTGTCTACGGTCTAGGTGACCATGGGGGGTATGAAGGAAAGACCGAGCTTACCGGATTTAGCAATGAACATTTCATCAATGACAAAACAGATGATCACAACTGGAACCACTACCGGTTTATTTCCACATTTGCCGTGTTTCCAGCGCAAGGGGTAGCTCAGGTTGTTTTTGACCGGGGCGAGAAGCAAGTGGTCATTGATAATAATGAAAATAGAATCGGGGTAATTGCAGGGGAAAGACTCAATGCATACTACTTTTTTGGGGAATCTCAGCAGCTATTCAATTCCTACAGATTGGTAAGAGAGAAAGAGGGTTATCCGTCCAAAAAACCCAAGTTCAGGTTCTTCGAACTGGGTTACGAAGCATTCGGCTCTCTTGGCTGGAATACCTATCAAAGTTCTGTTCAACAGGATATAGATGCATATTTGGAACGCGGCTACCCTCTTAAATGGGCAGTAGTGGGAAGCGGTTTTTGGAAAGGAGAACGAAGAACGCCACAGGAAGGGAGTACTACTTCTTTTGGGATTTGGGATAGTATTGCTGCTCCAAACCGAAACGATGGCCTTCCGAATCCCCGGTACCCGGATCCAATGGGAATGAAGGAATTTTTCAATAACCGGGATATCAAGCTGATCTTGGGCAGCAGAATCAATTTTAAGAGTTTATTAAGCGATAATGGGAATTATTTTCTGGAAAATGACGGAGAATTTTCAACCGAAGGACTGGAAAAGGGCTATTTTCTTAAAGACCAAGATGGATCTCCAAAAGTATTTAAAGTCAACTTTCCAACAGGGAATGTCTACCTGCTAGACACCGATAATCTCGGGGCAGTTCGCTGGTTCGTCGATGAGTTTAGTCGTTGGGGTGCCGATGGTATTAAGGAAGATATGATGCTTCAGGATGGTGTCGCACTTGCCAATGATGCCAAACAGAATCCTATAAACGAAGAATTTATAGATCAGGGGGCCTTAGTGATGGTTCGAAATGCGGCTTACGGGGTTCCCGGGGATATACTCAGACTGGAGGACACCAAGTATGGATTCGACCAAGACCGTCCGGTAATCAATGCACTGAATTATGCATTTAGCGGGGCGGGAAATATCTATCCTGATATTGTAGCAGGGAAATACCTGATCACTCCGCTATCTGAAGATCAAAAACGGTACTTCGTGCGAAATTCGATGCTTGCTGCGGTGATGCCGGTGATGTCCATGGGTTTTGGGCCATGGCATCTGGAAAATCCTGATTATGAACGAACGGTAAAAAAAGCAGTGGATATACACTCGCAGTTGATCCCATATATCTACAGCGAGGTAGTCCGGGGACATGAAACAGGTTACCCTTATGCACTTACTCCTCTGCCCCTTGCATTTCCCAAGGACGAAAATACCTATTGGCTTGGGGACACCACCAAGCGGCAGTATGAATGGTTGATCGGAGAATCATTGCTTGCCACCCCTATATATGGGAACGATTACGCAACAGCAACTTCCAGGGAAATTTATCTCCCGGAGGGTAAATGGATGGATTGGGAGAGCGGATCGGTACTCGAGGGGGGCAGATTCTATCCCGACTACAGTTTCGCTGATGATAAAATACCGCTATTTGTGGGCGGAAAAGATTGCGTGGTGCTTAGAAAGGAAGATGGTCTGTACCTCTACTATTTTCCGCTCAATTTTAGAGGGGAGACCTTTGAGTTTATCTTTCCTGACGGCACTTCCCGTTCAACAGTAACTCCACCAACCCAAGGCTCAAAAAACTACATGGTTTTAGAAGGTAATCAGGAAAGTGTGATGAAATTCGATGAAGAAAAATATGCTTTCTATTTCAAAATTGAACCGGGAAAGACTTATCAAATCAAAGGGAAATAGCTATCAGAGTGGATACCTTGAAGAAATAGAGTTCTTTTATAAATACGCTACAAGAAATACCTCAAAAGCATATACAAATTTTAAAAGAGAAAAATGGAAACTCGTCATTGGAAGAAGGTAACATCAGTTTTTTTTATCACAATCGGTCTGTTTGTTCAATCGGCTTGGAGTCAACAAAAGAATAACCTATCCCTCACCGGAACAGCAACCGCAAGTTCATTTAGCCAAGGTTTTGAACCTGACAAGGCAATTGATGGTAAAACAAGTTCGGAAAGCTCATGGCGGAATAAGGCTGGTGAAGATGAATCTTGGTTTATGCTCAAGTTGCCGGGTGCAACTGAGATAGTAGAACTCTCCATTAAAACTCCTATTGAGTCCTCCGTTATTTCAGATTTTAAAATTCAAACCATCTTGAATGGTTCTTGGAGAAATGTAAAAGAAATCAGCGCTAACCAAAACCATCAGGTAACACTCACCTTCGAAAAGCCTATTTTGACCGACCGACTTCGGCTTTGGATAGAAAAACGCAGTCAAGTGGCAGTTTCTGAGTTTGAGGTTTATGGTCGGCAGTACGTGGATTCTACAGCCACAGAAGTCAAGAAAATCCTTGTCAACCAAAGCGGTTACAATCTATATAGGCCAAAGCGCTTTTCTGCTCCTGAAATAAAGGAAAAAACACCCTTTGTGCTTGAACAGCAAAGTAATGAGAAAATTGTCTTCACCGGATATATTGAAAACGGTGTTGGAGATTTTTCAGACTTCAATCCGGAGTCTGAAGAAGAATTCATTGTTATCGCCAACGATCATAAATCGTTCCCTTTCCGAATAGGTCCAAATTGGCTTGAAAGGATAACCTATCGAAATATGATAGAATTTATGATCGGGGCTAGACATTATGTTGGCACTACCAATTTGATCAGACCCTTGTCCTTTGAATGGCGGGATGGGGATTTTTTCAATTGGGCACTGCAAGGGTTGGTGGCCCTATACCTTTCCAACCCTGAAGCTTTTGAACGGATGGAGAAAACTGTTTCCTATGTGCCAAATTCCTCTTTTCCTTCCCAATATAAAGGACTTTGGGGAGCGTTGGAACCTTACAAAGAAGATGTTCCTGATCTTCTCAAACTTATTCATTGGGATGTGGATGTGAAGATATCGCAAGGATTGGAACATGAGATGCAAAAGGCTGAACTCGCTCATTTTCTGTATGCCTGGCCTTATTTGGAAAAGTGGCTCCCTCAGCAAAATTTTGATCGCGTCTATGAATACACAAAGGATAAATGGGAAAAAACCACTGTCAATCCACGTTCAACCTCACAATACGACCTAAGTCCTGAGCATAATTTATTGGCTCTAAAAACCCAAATGGGGACTACAAAAGGTGAAATGCCTCCCGGATATTCTGTCATTCCCAATTTGATGATGTATGAGGTCACCAAAAAAAGAGGTGAAAAAGATGCGGAGAAGTACTTTGAAGCAGCATACAGGCAAATGAAATGGATGATTCAAAACCTGGACTGGAAGGATCCAATTGTGACTAAAGGCCAAAGGGTGTCCGAACACATGACCATGAGGGCATTTGCCTATTTCCAAAACAGCTTTCCTGATCGGGCCCCAGAGGGATTAAAGGAAAAAGTGAAGGACTGGGCAAAAGTTGCTATTTCCAGATCAGACAATTACTGGGATTTTCGAAAATATTCCGATGATGAAGATTGGGTACCGCCAAGCTGGAATGAAACCGGGAATGTCTTGGGATTTCCTGCTGCATTATTTGCTGCTATGTCGATTTTAGAGGATCAGGAATTGAATGGAAAATTAGAAATTTTGGCCTGGTCACATTTTGACAATGCTTTTGGAAGAAATCCTGTGGGAAGGCATTTTTCCCACAGAGCTCCTGAAGAAATTGAAGGCGTGGATGTAGGTTGGTATGATGCCCACAAAGGTGGAATTGGGTTGCTTGAGGAAGTGAAGTTTGTATTTGATGGTTCTCCAAAATCTTTCCACTACCCCAACAATCCTGAAGTGGGAAACTTGGGTTGGACGGAGGGTTGGGTTCAGTTCAATACTGCTTTTAATATAAGTATGGCCTATTTGGCTAATTATTACACTCGGTTGGAGTTGTCGATGGATTCCAAAAAGGAGTTGAGAATCAATTTAGAAGCCCCTCTGAATTTTGATCCAACTAAGGAAGAACATGTTACTGTGCATATTCAAAATGAGCAAGGACAAAGCATTTCTGTTCGGCTAAAGAAGGAGTCTCCGTATTCAAATCAATTAACCGGAGTACTTCCCTGTTCAAAAAATCGTCTGGGATCAGGAAATAAAAAGATTGAGTGGAATAAGGGAGATGCCATCAGGGTTTCTTATGGTTTAGGTTATTTTAAAAAAGAAGCATCGTATTTGAGAATGGATTAACTTCTTTAATAGCCAAGAAAGATATTTTTTTTCAATAAATCTATTTGTTTATTGCATCATCTATGAAGAAAACTATTGAATCCACATTCAAAGAAACATTTTCCAAAGAACCCCTAGTAGTATATTCTCCGGGAAGGATAAACCTTATAGGAGAACATACAGATTACAATGAGGGGTTTGTCATGCCTGCTGCAATCGACAAGAAAATGATTGTGGCCATAGCTGCAAACCAAAGTCGGCAGGGGCGGATTTATTCCATGGATTTTGAAGAAGAATTTGTGTTCGATCTGGATTCTTTTGGTCCTTACAAAGGTCATTGGGCGACTTACATCATGGGAGTCACAGCCCAACTTCAACAGGCCGGATATGCTGTTCAGGGATTTGACATGGCATTTGGAGGTGATATTCCTGTAGGTGCGGGATTGTCCTCTTCTGCGGCTTTGGAGGCTGCCGTTGGATTTGCGATGAGCACACTATTTGGATTTCATATACCGAAACGGTCTTTAATCCATTATGCCCAAATGGCAGAGCATGTTTTTGCCGGAGTCCAATGCGGGATCATGGATCAGTTTGCTTCAGTAATGGGCAAAAAAGGCCATGTTATCCGGTTGGATTGCCGATCACTGGATTTTCAGCATTTTCCCCTTAGCCTTCCCAATCACAGTATTTTATTGATTGACACCTGTGTGAAACATTCACTGGCCGACTCAGCCTACAACAAAAGGCGCGAAGAATGTCAAACTGGTGTAGCGGCTGCCCAAAAACTGAATCCTGAAATCAAATCACTCCGAGATATGGATTTGGAGGTTTTGGATGCTATTGGGTCAGATATCACCCAAATAGTTTATAACCGATGTAAGTACATTATTGAAGAAAATAACAGGGTTTTAGCTGCCTCCGAATTATTGGACAAAGATGACCTGAAAGGTTTTGGTGAAAAGATGTACCTGTCACATGAAGGTCTCAGCAAGCTATATGAAGTTTCCTGTCCTGAACTTGATTTTTTGGTTGACTTAACCAAAGATCTCGAATATGTATTGGGAAGCCGGTTGATGGGTGGAGGTTTCGGCGGCTGTACGATCAACATTGTGGAAAAATCAAAAGTCAAAACCCTTCGAGACAGCATCAAACCTGCTTTTGAATCCAAATATGACGTTACTCCAAAGTTTTATGAGGTGAGTTTGGAGGAAGGTACGGGGTTGATGTGAATTTAAAAAATCAAATGGGGTGATAGTGTAAAATCCATCTTAAAGTTACTCCACTACCAAAACCCAATCCTGACCCTTGCCACTTGAAGGTGTGCTAACTTTGTTTTTCCCTTTGATCAACGGAGATCCTGAATATGGGAAACTCACACCGGTCCTTGGGTCATACCAATTAGCTTTCAATGTTGGATTTTTCAATTTGGAGAAATCTACATCTACACTTTTACCAGTTGGGAAATAGATCAAGGCATAACCTCCTTCAACATCCCTTGTCCCTATCACAAAATGTTCATCATCTTCCTGTTTGGTAACCACCAATTCATAATCAGGAATTCTGTTAAAATATGATTTGGATAACATTAGGTTTTTGAGGTGTTTGACCTGATTGGCCATCGGCAGTTCTAAGGAGACCTGCCAAGGTTTCAGAGGCCCATTGATCGGTTTTCTATCAAGTGTATACATCTGCCACACGGCATGACAGCCATAAGTCTGTCCAGCTCCCCCGGTAAAAACATTCCAATACATGATCCTCCTGATATCCTCAGGATTGCTATAGCCTAGCTCTTTGGCATTGAAACAATTGGGATGCTCCTCATACAGGGGTTCACCATCAAGTGTGGGTTTTGTCGGATTCAATTCATAATCATGACTGATAATTCTGTATGTAGGTTGATTTGGACAATGGCCGGTTTGGTGCATGTTGAAGTCCAACCAGTCGGATTGATGAAACCATGTTGAAGATCCTCCCGGTCTATTGGGTTGGGGATGGAATGTCATCAGTATTGGATTATCCTTTTTGGAAGAGGATTTAATGCCTGCTGCCATTTGATTCCAAATGTTTGCATCATCTGAATCTTTCCTTGGGTTTCTATCTCCACCAATTACCCAGATCAGGTTCGTTCTATCCGCATACCTCGCCCCGATCCATTTTCCAAATTCAAATGCATTTTCTGCATCGAAAATTTCCGGTCCCACTCCCCAAGTATTCTTAAAAACTTTGTCACCCCAAGTAGGCAAAAGTGCGATATGGATTCCTTTTTCCTCCGCAATACTGATCACATCATCCACATACTTCCAATATTTTTCATTGAATTTCATGGGATCATTTGACTCAAAAGGCTTTTCACCATATTGATTGGGATCATTCAGACCATCTATTTCCGCCAAAGCCACTGCTTGAATCACATTAAATCCTTGAGATTTTCGAATGGAAAGGTAATATTCAGCCTCCTTGATATTGGTTCTATGAAAAAGCTCCCAAGCTGTATCCGCCATCCAAAAAAAAGGGCTGTCGTCAAACTGAGCCAAAAATCTTTGGTTTTCTGAGATTTTTATAGGTCCCTGAATTTGTCCAAGCAATATCCCGGGGACAATTAGTGTTAGGAGAAATATGAATATTCTTTTCATTGGAAGGAAAGAAAAAAGGCAGCCATTTGGCTGCCTTAAGTTATTAATGAACTGTTGGGACAGCTTCTGTTGATTTGCTGTTTTTTTGCCAAAAGTAGAATATCGTAAATAAAACTATTAGAATAATCGGGAAAATCAACATCTTCTCCAGAGTATCCTGACCGATGGCCAACTCTAAAGCGTCTCCCTGAAGTCCAGCCGCAACATTAACTTCTCTGGCACTATCAATCCACCTCCCTGTAATCGGATTAAAAATGGAATTGGCAAACATGCCCACCCCACCAATTACTGACATGCCTATTGCTCCACTTAATGGGACCCTTTGTGCAGTTGCACCTATCATCACAGGCCAAAAGTAACAGATTCCTATTCCAAATATAAAGGCCGCTAAATATGAAATGGGACCGGTAACGGTACTGAACATATAAATTCCGATTGCAGTAAGTATTGCCCCAAAGAGCAAAACTCCGGTCTGACCTAATCTTTCGACTACAGGACCTGCAAAGAACCTTCCAAGTGCCATCACACCAAATGTCAATGCCATTATCAACATAGGGTCTGCACCGCTGCTTCCCAGGATAAATACAACCCACTGATTGGGACCAAATTCCGAAATCGCTGTCAGTGACATGCAGATAAACAAAAATATAAATACGGGGCTAAACATAGCTTTAAAGTTATTTCTGAGCGAAGTAACACCTTCCACAATCGGTTTTGGAAAGGTTTTACCAAAAAACAATACTGCATAAATAACAGTCGGGATCATCAAGACCCACATCTGGGTCTGCCAGTTTGCCAAAAATCCTCCTGCATCTGTCATGAACTTGGAAATCAAAGCACCGAGAAGAATCCCTCCGGGGAACCACATATGGAATCTATTGAGCATTTTGTTCATTTTTACTCCGGAATACATATCCGCTATCATTGGGTTACAGGCTGCTTCTGTACAGCCATTTCCAAATCCAATAAAAAGTGTGGATATCAGTAAGGTGACATATCCTCCTGCATAAATGGTTAGAATGATACCCAAAGTATGGGCTACAAAAGCCACACGCATAATATTAGCAGGGCCAAAGGAGTGGTAAACCAATCCTCCCAGTATCATGGAAATGGGGAATCCCAAAAACCACATGGAATTAATAAATCCTAGTTGCTCGGCTGTAAGGCCAAACTCCTGACCAAGTTGGGGCAGTATTCCGGCCCTGATAGCAAAGGTGAATGCTGTGGTGATCAACGCAAAACAGCTCCCATTAAACAGGGCACTTTTATTCAAATTTTCGTTCATGTTGGTTGGGGTTTAAGAGGTTAATGTCGTTTATTTAAGGGTCGATTTTTAAAACATTCGGAAAATATAAAAAAAATATCAAGGATAGGCTTACCCTTTCATAAAAAAATTGTTACAATTAAATCCAATCCCAAATAATCTACCTCTAAATCAATGGAGTACAGGCATATTCCGGAAATTTACCTTGATCAACCCAAATCTTTACCTTTCAATATAAGGAAGCCTGATCAAAGAAATTAAGAAAAATTGCTTCAAAGTCCGTTATCTCGGTCTTAGGTACTACAAGGAGAGAAAATATACCTAACTGGCCTAAAAGCACATGACCATTTCAATCTATCACCATCAATGACCTGTAAATATTTTTAGGGACATTTTCGGAATTGTTTTTTATCGACATCTTTACGGAGTATGTTCCAGGCTGAATATAGCTTCCGTTGAAGTCCCCATACCAAATGCAATAGCTCTCTCCTTCGGTCAGGTTTTCTTTGGAACAAGAAAAAATCAGCTGTCCCCAATTGTTATAAATCCATATATCCAATCGGTCAACCAATGAATTGGTATACACCAAAAAAGGCTTTTCGACATTATTGACTTTCATTCCAGTAGTACTCTGAATCAATAGCTCACAGGCTTCATTTACCAGGAATTCAGTAGAAAATTGGCATCCCTCCGCACTTGTCACTGTCAGTGAATAATTGCCCGCTTCCATTGGGCTGAAAACAGGAACTTCAGAAACCAAATCTCCTTCCAAAAACCATTGATATGTTCTAAAATTACCTGGATCAATCTCAAAATTTTTACCGAGTTTCGTGCAAATCTCATAGACAGATTCGACTACTGGCCTGATTTCATCCATGCTTTTGATGACAATGACCATGTCACTTCCCAAAAGACAATTTATTTTATTGAAGACTTCCACCTCATAGGTTCCTTCCTCACTTACAGTAATCACATCCAAATTATCAAACATGTCTAAAAACAGCTTATTCCCATTTAAGCCAGTGAAATACCAATTGATTCTATGTACTTGATTCAAATCAGCTTCCAAAGTAATGGTTACATTTTCATCCCCAGGACAGTAAGGAGTAACTGCTAATCCTCCATCCAATTCAACAACGGGCTGAATTACTTCAAATAATTTGACGTTTGGTTGAGGACATACCTGACTCCCTTTAGGTCTGACTTCCAGAGAGTACTCACCATAGGACTGCGGCGTTAAAAATTCTTCCTGACCAACTAGATCCCCTAATTCATTGTACCAAAAAACATCTACTTCATCAATGTCCCCTTGCATATTCGCTTTATAGACCAATCTACCATCACAATCCTGTTCAAATAACTCAGCCTCAAAGTCTACCGGGTTACTTTTTTCAACGGTTATTGTTTTTGTGACAGGACAAAGTAAAACATCCGAAATCTGGGATGAAGATGTGATGGTATATATTCCATTTTGATCCAATAGAATAGTTTCTCCTTGTCCAAAAACAATCTCAGAGCCATCTGGCAGCACCACTCTATATTTTAGATACAACAAAGTTTCGGGATTTAATTCAAAAATATCACAGACAATAATTTCCTCAGGAATTTCAAATAAAGCCAAATCAGAAGTCTCTCCAACTGATATAAGCCCCCTGCCCAACTCACAGTCTATGTCATTAAAAACCACTGCTTCGTACACACCGGCAATGTCCATTTCAATCTGACGTTGGTTTTCAAACTCATCCAGCTTGGTTACAGTCCCATCGCTGTCAAGAAAGTACCATATAATCTTCCCAGTATTGGCGAAATTGGAGTTAAATTTAATTTTTGAACCACTTCCTGAACAAATTGGATCTGCCTCTAGTAAGACATCTACATTAACAATTGGTTCTATTACAATAAATGATTTTGGAGGATATGGACAGGACTGACTGTTTCTTGGCTGAACATCCAGCTTAAATTCACCGAATGATGTGGGGAATAGGACAGGATCTGTGCTTACAACTTCATTATTTTCATTGTACCATTTAATATCCACTTTTCCAAGGTCTGCACCAAAAAGGTTGGCGCGATATTCTTGGTTACCAAAACAGTCTCTGAACTCCAATTCGGGTTGGTAATTAATAGGAGTAGTCATATTGACAACAAAAGTTGCCTCCCTTGGACAAAAAGCCCTTTCCAAATCAGTATCAATAGCAATTAAAGTATAACTGCCTTCCCGATCGAGGACAAATCCTTCACCTGATCTTTTGACTTCAGTGGAATTATCAGGATATGTTAAAGTAAAGATCAGATCCTCATTGGTATCGGGAATAAAATCAAATGTCTCACAGACGGTAATCCTGTTCGGTGCTGTAAATGAGACCTGACCTTTGCTTTGGATGTTGATAGCTTCAGGATGTGGATTGGCACACCCTTCTTCATTAAATACTTCTATGAAATAATTGCCTGAAGGAACTGAAAACTGAAATTCATTTTCATTAATTGGTTCTCTAATAATATACGGAATGCCACTACCAGTATTATGAACAGAAAAACTCCTTCCTGTTTTATCTTCAAGCATCCTAATTTTTACAATTCCATCAATTTTACCTATATCATTACAGGATTCTCCTATTACCTCCTCTATCGAAAATTTAAGGACAGAGGGAGTGTTTTCCAGTGGAACTATGGCTGTTCTTCCAGAGGTACAGGTGCTAACAGCACCTGAGGCCCGGTAAATCCCTGATTTCAAACCCGGGATTCTTATTTCCACCCCTTGTTTTAAATCAAAATACCGTGTCATGTTTCTGTTGTCGTAACTCAATTGCACATAGTCCAAATCTACATTTGGCAATATGACTAATACCCCATCCTCACTATCACAACTTTCTGCTCCGCTTTCAAAATAAAACTGAAAACTTGGTGCAACGGTAACTGTCAAAGGAATAGAATCTTCCAGTTTACAAAACTGGTTATCGCTATCATCGACTTCAAAAATAACCTGATAGTCACCTGGGCCATCAAGATTATTTCTTCTAAAAACCAAAATATTTCCATTTCCCAAAAACCGCTTGTCAATAGATCCTTCTTTCTGATAATACCAATTCCCAAAAACACCCTGAGTAGCAGAAACGGTAATATCTGTTCCAGAATTGCATACTTGCGAAGAACTGATATCGATCGAAAAATCCTTAGGTAAATAAACATGCATACTGAATCTTTGCTGACAGGTTCCTTTCACTTCCTGGCTTAAAGTAAAAAAATTTACAGTGTATAAATCCGGCTTATCTACGGTAATGGTATTTCCGTATCCCACAATTCCCCCATTACTATCAGACCATTCAATTTGATAAGTATCAATATTACTTTCATTTGGATTGATCAATGTAAGAGTTGCTTTCCCGTCTTCACAAAGCAAATAGGAGGTTTCCAATACTATATCTGCACCTTGATTGATCTTTATTGATTTGGAACCCGAAAACACTTCATTAATACCTCTTCTTACTGTCAATTGTAGTTCAAAGTCTCCCGGTTCTGAAAATGTATGGCTAAATGTTTGAAACCCTCCCTCTCTTTCTACAACTAAAATACCGTCAGTACTAAGTAGTTTCCAATTAAAAACATCAGTACTTCTGCCACCACCAAAAAACTCACCAATAACACTTCCAAAATATATACACAGCTCATCAGGTCCTGAAATCAAAAATCCTTCATTAAAGTGGGCCGGAAGACTTATTTCCAATATGTTATTATCCCAATCTAATCCCGAAATAGAAAGAGAATTATTCCATCTACTTAAGAATAATAAGAAGAAGACTAATATGAAACTTGACCTTTTCATGCTGATTTGGAAAGAGAATACTTACGAGATTAGATTCCAAATCTACACTATTAAGACGATTGAAAAAAATATTTTTTAATGTAAAATACATTTTTTTTTATTTGAAAAACATAAAAATATATAAATACTTAATTTTTAACCTAAACCGTGTACGATTAACCTATTGCTGTTCAATAGAATATAGCAATTGATTTTCAAAAAAATTTTTACCTGACAAATCTCCAGATCCCTTTTGAATCTTCTCCTGCAAATTCATATCTCTCATCGGTGAAACCTTTGAGCAATTCAGGTTCATTGATTTTATTCTTTATAATATAATTTACCATCATTCCTCTGGCTTGTTTTGCAAAAAAGCCAATGACCTGATATTTGCCATTTCTGAATTCTTGAAAAACCGAAGTAATGATTGGACTTTTCAGCTTTTTTTCATCAACCGCTTTGAAATATTCATTTGAAGCTAAATTGATGATTGGCTGACCCAAAGCAACTTCATTGATAGCTTTTGCGATCCTTTTTCCCCAAAACTCATATAAATTTTTACCCCTTTTATTTTTAAGACTTATACCCATTTCAAGACGATATGGCTGCATAAGGTCAAGAGGTTTTAGCAAACCATAAAGTCCCGATAGGATTCTTAAATGCTTTTGCGCAAAATTGAATTCTTCCTCAGAAAATCCCTCGACATCTATATGGGTATAAACATCCCCATTAAAAACCAGCAAAGCCTGTTTAGAGTTTTTTGTATCAAAAATTTTCTGAAAATCACTATATCTTTTTTTGTTCAATTCAGCCAAATTATCACTGATATCCATGAGTTTTTTAAGATCTTCCACTGATTTCTTTTTCATAATGGAAACGAGTTCCATGGTCTCTTTTTGAAAATCGGGAAAAGTATAAGAATCAAAATTTGTTGTACTTAAATCCAAAGTTTTTGCAGGCGATATAAGCGTAATCATATTTTAAATTTTAATTGATCACCAATATTGACTTGGTGATTTTACCGGTTACATTTTGTTTTCTGCTTGTGTATTTCACTACTACCGGATACACACCCGTAGGTACAACTTGCCCGTAAACAATACCATCCCAAGAACATACACCAACCTCTCCATTGATATTCGATCTTTCACAATGGAAAATAAGCTCTCCCCATCGGTTGAAAATAAATACCTCCAGATCATCAATAAAATCATTGGTATAAATGATAAACTGTTTGTTTGGATTACTTGGAACCATTGCATCAGGGAAGATTACCCTTAACCTACAGTCTTCTACCACAGAGAAATTGATGACAAACTCACAACCAAGGTCATCGGAAACGGTCAGCTCGTACTCTCCCGGCAGAGTTGGAGTAAACGTGGGAGCAACAGACAGTTCATTGCCATTTAAAGTCCATGAATAGTTTTCAAATGCACCCGGGTCCAATTGTACAACCACATCCTCAACAGCACAAATTGTATAACTTGGAAGCAGTACAGGTGGTTCGACAAGAGACTGGGTAATCTGAACTTGCTCCCTTGCAAGCTCACATCCGTAAACACTCGTAAGCACTACCTGATATATTCCATCTTCAAAAACTGTAACCGATTCCGAACCTTCAAAATCAGGCAAGAAAATTCGGTTATTTCCCTCCACTCTATACCAATCTATTTCGGTTACCAATGAGAAATCTGCCTCTGTAGTAATGACTGTAAAAGCATCCTCGGCACAGAATGGTAAAGCTTCCATAGCCACATCCACATTGTCAATAAACTCTTCAACTTCAAATTCAACAATTCTAGTCGGACACAGTCCTCCACTTCTTGGCTGGACTTCAATAGAGTACAAGCCGGGACCGGGAGGAAAAAACCGCTGTTCTCTTCCTATAATTTGTCCCGAATCATCTCTCCAAAAGAAATTGGCATCGTTAGAATTAAAACCGAATAATACCACACTGTAAGAAACACCCAAATCACAATCCACCTCAGGATCAGTCAAAGAAAAATCAATGGGATCAGAAATTTCTACTTGTACCAAAACAATCTCACTTGGACAAAGAATCCCATCAGGATCAAATGCCTGAAAGGTGTAAATTCCGGTAAACTCCAGAATAAATGTTCCGTCCTGTTCCTGTGGAATTGTATTGCCGTTTGGACCGATTACTGTGAAATCAAGATTATCAGGTCCTTCGGGAGTATAAATAAATCTACCACAGGCACTTAAATCTGTTGGTACCGAAAACGTCACCCTTTCTGCAATTTCAATGACATAGGATTCGGTATCCGTGACTGCACATCCCTGCTCATCTTCCAGTACCAATAAGTAAGTTCCTCCTTCCAATGGGATACTCACAGAAGTGATATTGTTAAATGTACCGGAGAATTGCTGCCCGTCTTCTTCCCTTATCAATCTATAAGACCCTGATTGTGGTCCCTCGGTAAATGTGATGGTCAGTTCCCCATTGTTGACTCCGGTATCTGAACAGGTTTCAGGCGACAGGTCAACCTCATATTCGGAAATACCTAGAGGTGGATTTAAATTCTGGATTACTACAGGAAGAATAAATTCACAACCAAAATCACTGGTAGCCCTGACAGAATAAATTCCGGGTTCAAGATCTGTGAATACCGCTAAAACATCGCCTGCGAAAACATTCATAAAGGACTGGCCCGTTTCTATAATGGAAACAAGGTCAGCATCACTTAGCATTGTAATTTCAAAACTACCGTTGGAAGCGAGGCAGTCATCTGCATCAGTCAAAATGACAGCTTCCATGGCAGGAAGTGGCCATACCAGCAGCTCCAGCATTTTTTCCACGAGACAACCTTCCAAAATTGGGTCTTCGGTCACAAAAATAATATCATAAATTCCTGGAGAAGGTAATGAACTTGGGATCAATTGAAGCTCATAAAACTCCCCTAATGGCACCCTGTTCATTGAACCCTGAACCTGATAAAACCAATCACCTGAAATCGGGGTATCAGGAGAAAAAACAACCAAAGATTCATCATAACAAACTTCCCCGGCGGATTGGGTAAGTTCAAATTCAAATGCCGGACCCACAAATACAGAAGCACTCGCAGGGCAGGGATTGAAGAAATCCTCAGGAACATCTGCCGGCCTTCTATAAGAAACAGTGACGGTGAAGACACTTTCCTCATTGACAAAAATCGTATTAGAATCTTCATCCCCGAATAGCTGACCTGCAGCATTTCTCCATTCAAAATCATACAACCCTTCTGCAGGATCATATCCATCAATAGCTGTCAGACTTATCGGATTGCCTAAGCAAAGGGTTTCTGCCTGTGGCAAGGTCAATTCGGGTGGCGCTACTACTAAAACTTCCAAAAAAGCTTCATAATAATTCGGATCACCACAACGGTCCACTCTAAGAGTCACCCTATAATTACCCGGTCTTGTAAATGTGTGCTCAAGATCCTGAAAATCCTCTCCTGGACCACCAAAATTGGAAAGATCAGAAGTGCCATCTTCATGGGTAATCGTCCAAAAATAGCTATCGATATCAGGTTCTCCCCCTCCTTCAAACAATGCTTCAGCACTGTTCGTGTCTAGACATAGTCTGTCAGGTCCCGCAAGTGCGGGATCAGGAATACTGCTTCCTGACTGTTGTACAAATGAAGGAAGACCGAGATTTGTTGTTCCTAAAAGTGTGGATGTTCCGTTTTCGGTATAGGTACTATTATTACAATCCTGACCTGTATTAATAGACCCCAAGACATTTTGTCCAGGCCGGGCAACATAAATCTGCCCATCCGGTCCAATTTGCAAAGCTCCAAAAGGCCCTGATGAAGTCAATACATTTCTTACTGTGGAATTCAAAATACAAGCTTCTCTGGCAGCCCTGTTGCCGGCATTCTCAATACATGTTGCACATGCCAAAGCATCATCATCATCGCTATCAGGTGCTTTGATCAGGAACTCTTCTACCTTACCTCCACCACCTCTATAAGATACATATACCCTGCTTCCATCATTGGAAAATTCAAGACCATAAATTTCTTCACCATTACAACCCAAATCCAGAAGAGCATATTCTGTCATCCTTCCGGTATTTTGGTCGAAGTCAAAAATTTCCAGTCTGCTACAGCTACCGTCCTGTATTGTAACTGCCACCTGATTTCCGTCAGGACTGAATTTCATTGTACCAACACCTGTATTGAATCCATGATTGGAACCCACCGAGGAAAAAACAGGACTTCCAATACCAAAGGTTGATACTGGATACGCTCTGAAGGTATTGTTACCCAACTCATGAAATAATACCCAGGTAGTATCTCCTGAAGCCAAAGCAGCAGAATGCTCAGTACTTGGACTAAAAAGAAAATTATCTTTGGAAACTACATTCCCAACTCCTGTCGGGTTTTCAACTTTAATATCCACCACGGAGAATTTGACTTCATTGGTACCGTCAGAAGCCTGTTGGGTAGTAAAAAGATAGAAGATAGTCTCGTCCTGAGGGACAGGAACTGCTATGACACTTTGGGCTGACTGGTTACTTCCTCCGATATCATCCCCATTTTCCATCAGATTACCATTGAGATCCCAAACAGACTCTCCATCGGTAAAGAATAACACCTGCCCGGTTTCATCGGATATGGTGGTTGTACCAGCGGGGATATTCTGGTTGTGGCCAACCGGTCTTGGGGTAGGTCCGTTCGGATCATTTGGATCAGGATTGAAATCCAATCCTGCACCATCGCCAAAATACCAAACATTATTACTCTGATCATCCAAATCCCATATCCTGACCCTGATACTGCCATAAGCATAACATTCGGAGCCCGGCTCCCTTACCAATACCCAGTAAAGACCGGGAAGCTCTACACAATTGTCCTTATTTGGTCGCCATTCCCTGATATTGGACCAGAAGTATTCATAATTTCCGGATTGTCCGCCCTGACCTGGTTGTCCGCCCTGACCTGGTTGTCCTACTTGACCTGGTTGTCCTCCTTGACCATCCCCTTGTTGGACTTCCAGTAAAGAACCAATATCTACACAAGGCCCCTCACAGACTGTAGTATCCTGTGCGCTGAACTGTACCTGAAGGTCATTGGGTATTAATTCAATTACTTTATTGACAGTCAAAGTTGACCCATCCGCAAATGTAACTGTTAAAGTCACATCAATACTTTCCTCACCTGTAGCCTCTTCGGGAATAAGAAGATGTTCTTGGGTAAAATCCATATCAATAGGGTCCCCATCCTCATCAACCAATGGCGGTGTAAACGTCCATTCAAAACTGACAGGTCTAAAGTTAGCGGGAGTAATCTCGCTGGTCAATTGGATTGGGTTATTACCACAAGGCTGCTCGGGAGTCCATGTAAAATCAACTGTTGGATTGATATCCTGGTTGGGAGCAAATTGGGGGAAAATCCTGCCGCAAAAATCTATGCCATCAAATGGATCCTCCTCCAATTCAAGCTCATCCAAATCATCTTCATCCGGATTCTCTACCCTTCCGATTAATTGTGGCCCACCATCGACTTCCTCATATATATAATAGAGTTTTCCATCAGGACCTACTTTGACATCATAGATTTTAAACACATCATTCTCGAGAGGAATGGTCTCAGGATCCGCCCCCAGATCATCAGACGGCACCCTGAACAATTGATCTCCTCTTGAAAAATAGATGTAATCACCATCAGGCGAAAATGAAGCTCCTACAATTAAATCAATCCCACCTGATTGCGAAATTTCAGACAAAGTCCCAAACGTGCCTGTTGAAGCATCAAAATCTACAACTATAATATCTTGACCCGGATTTTCAGGAATCAGAAGTATTTTTTGTAAAGACTCATCGAAAATCATTGCTTTTGGAGTAAAAGCAAGACCTGTAATAGAAGTCTGAATAAATTCCCCTTCAGTATCTCCCAACCTTCTGGAGACCAAGTTACCTCCTTCAAAACTTATCAGATAAGTGGGTGATTGTGGTGTTTTCACTACCAGTATCGCCCCTTCAGCATTACTTATGGTAATATCCTTGGTGATCATTTCTCCTAAAGGCGGTTCGTTGCCCATGGCCTGACCGGGGGCATTCATATCTACTACTGAATATTGCAACTGACCTGAAGGGCTGATATAAAAAACATAGTAAAGCCTATCACCCTCAGGATCATAATCCAACACTCCAATGGCCAATTCCTGCCTCCCGTCAATATTTCCATCTATTCCCGGTGCCATTCCTTCGAGTGGCTGATTGTTGGCATCATAGACAAGCACACCATTGGTATAGAAAATAATGTTGCCGGAAATAGGATCAATGGCAACTGCGTTATTATTTTGTCCGACGATAGTACCCTGCGGAAGATTCCTGACAATGGGGTCGCCGCCTTTACCAAATGACAAATAATTGATTTCACCTGTTGGGCACTCTCCAAATATCCATTCGTTGTTGTTGAATCCCTGTGAAAAAGAGTTGCTTGAATACAGGAAAAAGCTTAGTAAAAACACTAACCTAAAAAATAAAATAAAACTTATGGAATTTATAAGGCTTTTCATAATTTACACGTTGCTAACTAAACAACAATTCCTTCAATACGTTTAGAAGCTGGGTTTTAACACTAACATAACGAATAACTACTTGCAAAGGTCTTATTTACTTCGTCTTTTTTTAATTCCCTTGATTCTGATCATTGGAACTGGTTTTTTGTCGGCCCAGGATCCGCAGTATAGCCAATATTATGCCGCACCTTTATATCTGAATCCTGCGTTTACCGGCTCTGAACTGATGCCTCGGATTGGGGCAAATTACCGAAATCAGTGGCCGGGATTGGATGCGCAGTTTACAACATTTTCCGCATATTTTGATACTTATCTGGATGACTATAACAGTGGTGTTGGATTTTTGGTCATGAATGATGTGGAAGGAGGTGCCAAACTTCACTCCTTTACGGCAGCAGCATTATACTCCTATGAATTGCGGGTTGGAGAAAATGCCTACTTCAGACCGGGTTTTCAAGCTGCCTACATCAGAAGAGATATAGGATACTATGACAACCTTATTTTTGCAAATCAAATAGATCAAAGTGATCCCTTTGGCCCTCTTTTACCTAGCACTGATCTTCTCGGTGCTGGGGAACCGGTTAATTTATTGTCACTTTCCTTCGGGGGATTATTTTTTACAAACAATTTCTGGTTGGGTGTTTCTGCCCATCATGTAAACGAACCCAACCAATCATTTATTGATGGGGTAAGCAGACTTCCCACGAAATTTTCGGTTCATACCGGCTTTAGAATTGCATTGGGTACAGGTGGATATAGAAGAGACTTTACTCATCTCAGAAAAGAAAGATACTTATTGCCTACCATAAATTACAAAAGACAGGGACCTTTTGAACAATTGGACGTCGGAGCTTATTTACATATGGAGCCTCTGAACTTGGGGTTATGGTATCGGGGACTTCCTTATAAACCTGTCGAACAACAAAGTAACAGGGATGCAATTGTATTTATGGTCGGATTCAACCTTCCTACAGGTATGAGCTTGGGTTATAGTTTCGATTATACCGTTTCACAATTGGGCATACAGTCAGGAGGAGCTCATGAGGTAAGTGTCGCTTTCCTTTTGGCAGACAGAAACCAATCAAAAACCAGAAAAAGAGATACATTGCTCCCTTGTCCTAAATTTTAAAAGCAATGGAGCCGATTTGGATTAAATACCTGATTTTAGGTATTCTTGGTTTTGGTTTCTTTTTCGAAAAAACAATCAGCTACCTCAATATCAAAAGACCTGTACCTGCCATTCCAAAATCATTGGAAGAATATATCAGCAGCCAAAAATTAAATGAATCCAAATCCTATCAATGGGCCAATTTTAGATTTGGATTTCTGACAAGTACAGTTGCGTTTTTAGTTACTTTTGCCTTTATCTATTTTGGTTTTTTTGGCTGGCTGGACATTTTGCTCAGAGAAGTAGTTTCACAACCCATTCTACTTTCTATCCTATATTTCGGAATAGTTTTTATTGGTTCAGACCTAGCCTCCATTCCTTTTGATTACTACCATACTTTTGTAATCGAAGAAAAATTCGGGTTCAACAAATCCACAACAAAAACCTATTTCTCGGATAAATTGAAAGCTTATGCCCTTTCAATTATAGTCGGTGGTGGATTGCTTGGCGTATTGCTTTGGCTTATCCATCAAATGGGAAAAGATTTTTGGTGGCAATTTTGGCTGATTTCGGCAGGTTTTATGATTATCGTCAACTTATTTTATACCGCATGGATCTTGCCCTTATTCAATAAACTGACACCTTTGGAAGATGGGGAGCTCAAACACATGATTGTCAACTACGCCAAGAAAGTCAATTTCCCTTTGAATAATATATTGGTAATGGACGGCAGCAAACGTTCTTCTAAAGCCAATGCATTTTTTTCCGGGTTTGGAAAAAGAAAAAAAGTAGTCTTGTATGACACATTGATCGAGCAGCATACTCCTGATGAATTGGTCGCAGTACTTGCCCATGAAATCGGGCACTATAAAAAAAGACATATTGTCTGGGGAATGTTGGCATCTGTACTACAGGTGGGTGCATTGCTTTTTATTTTGGCTCAATTCATTCACAGTGAAAACATGAGTCTTGCATTGGGAGGTACTCAAATGGCCATCCATTTGAATATTATCGGCTTTACCATTCTTTTTTCTCCCATTTCATCCATTTTGGGTATTGGCATGAATATGTTGAGCCGGAAAAATGAGTTTGAAGCGGATGCATTTGCTAAGGAAACTTATGATGGAAAACCTCTTGCGGAAGCACTGAAAACACTTTCTGTGAACACCCTCAGCAACATCAACCCACATCCACTTTACGTTTTTGTCAATTACAGCCATCCTCCTTTGCTCCAAAGACTTGAAAGATTGGAGGCATAATATACATAACCTATTTAGCAAAAAATGCTGTATTATTTTATATTGGATTAAATGCTCTCTTCCAAGAGTTTTTAGCCGGTCGAAAAGTTCTAGATAGCCAGATTTTTTTATCTAACTGTGATTTTTATATAATTTTTGATAATTCATATAACGTAATGACTTTTAGGTTAAGGTAAATTTGAGTATCAATTATTCATAAACCAAACCCATGAAAACATGAGTCAACAGAAAAATGAAAATCGCAATCCTCAGAATCAGGATAAAAAGGGAAACCAAGATGTTTCTTCCAAATCAGGGAATTCTGACCAAGACAAGAATAAAAAAGACCAGAAATCAGGTGGCGACAAACAGCGTCAGCAAGGTGCCAAGGCCCAAAAAAAATGAAAGTAGTAAAATAAAAGCATTCTGAAAATCCAGATAGGCATTATGTCAGTTGGTTCAGATAAATATTAAGTCGATTTGATTACCCAACCCTCCTTAAATAAAGAAGGGTTGTTTTTTTATGTCTTAATCGGGCAAATGGCCACTTTAGTCCATCAGGAAGGCATCAAAATAGTTTGTAATTAACCCTATCAGTGAATTTCATATAAATATTCAAATATCATGTAATGCAATGATTTTTTGGTAATCGTAAATTTGAATATCAATTATTTATAAACTAAACCCATGAAAACATGAATCAGCAGAAAAATGAAAATCGTAATTCTGACCAAGACAGGAATAGACAAGACCAGAAATCAGGCGGCGATCAACAGCGTCAGCAAGATCAACAGCGTCAGCAAGACCAACAAGGTCAGCAAGATCCACAACGTCAGCAAGACCAGCAACGTCAGCAAGACCAACAGCGTCAGCAAGACCAACAGCGTCAAAAAAGCGATCGATAAAATACCTGCGCGATAACATGTCAGATGGTTCCGCTAAATACAATATCGATCTGATTACCCAACCCTCCTCTCACTAAAGGAGGGTTGTTTTTTTATGCTTCTTTTGCCGAAAAACCCAACTCTTTCCTTAAACATAGCCTGCCTCTTGGGATATGGATTTCAAGGGATCGGTCAATTGGGCATAGAAGCCTGACAGGCATGCTTCGTTAGGGGCTAGCAGCCCTATTTTAATATCATCAGTGAATTTCATATAAATTAGGAAACTTCATGTAATGCAATGATTTTTTGGTTAACGTAACTTTGATTATCAATTATTTATATATATAAATCCAAGAAAACATGAACCAACAAGAAAATGAAAACCGCAATTTCCAAGATGAGGATAGGGGAAATCAGAAGACCAATGAAGAAAGCGGAAGGAATGACCTGAATCCAAATAACAGTGACGAAAGAGAAACTGAGCGGGAATTTGATCTGGATGGGGATAAAGAGAGAAACCTTGATATCACCTCTCATTCTCAGTCTCAAGATACTAACAGAGACTACGAGAACACAGAAAGAGAACTACCTCCTCATGAGGATCCGAATGTAAATGCGGATAAAGAAAGCCGTGAAGAAAAATTTGGGACAATGAGAAACCAACCCAATGTTAGGTCACTTGGTTCAGAAATATAGAAAGTCGATTTGATTACCTAACCTTTTTTAAAAAAAATCCGGATGAGAATCCGGATTTTTTCTTATCTCATATTCTGACATTTTCACAAATTCCCCTTATTCAATTCCTCCACAGCATGGTTGGCCGCCCTGGCTGTAAAAGCCATAAACATCAGCGTGGGGTTTTGGGTACTGGTGCTCGTAAAGCTCGCACCATCCGTCACGAAGACATTTTTGCAACTGTGCAACTGGTTCCATTTATTCAATAGTGAGGTTTCAGGATCTTTGCCCATACGTACTCCGCCCATTTCATGGATATCTGATCCCGGAGGTGCCTTGCTATCTTCAACTTTGATATTGGTAAATCCAGCTTTTTCGTACATGGCTGTTTGCTGTTCCAGAAAATCCGCCGTCATCTTATCATCATTATCCGTCCATTCCACTGAAAGTATAATCTTTGGGATTCCGTATTTATCCACTTGATCGATACTAAGGCGGATATGATTGCTTTCGATGGGAATGGTTTCTCCCTGCATCCAAGCCGCCAAATGCCAGTTTCCATATTTTTGGTTCAATAGATTATCCCTCAATTCATGACCTATCATGCCGGTATCCGAACCCAATCCCCTACCGCCGGCCATCCCAATAGAATAGCCTCTCAGGAAATCCGTATCTTGTCTGAAAACATTTCTGAATCTCGGAACATAAGCATGTCCTGCATGGCGACCTGCTGTTGCTTTATCAAAAAACCCTTCAAAAGTGGCGTTCCCTTTGCCCCTATAATTATGGCAAGCCAGAAACTTACCCATCAGACCATTGTCATTACCGATGCCATTGGGAAAACGGGAAGATTTTGAATGCAACAAAATCGCATTGGAGGCAATAGTGGAGGCATTGACAAAAATAATTTTGGCATAAAACTCCATGGAATCCCTGCTCTCCCTATCAATTATCCTCACACCAATGGCCCGACCTTTGGACTCATCATAAATGATGGATTCCACAACCGCATCCGGTCTGATGGTCAGATTTCCTGTCTTTTCAGCCCAAGGAAGTGTGGATGCATTTGATGAGAAATAGCCACCATATACACAGCCCCTATTACACATGCCCTGATTTTGACATTTGTACCTGCCTTGCTTTTGATGGATTTCCTGTGGGTCTGTAAGATGGGCACACCTGCCCTGTATGAGGTGCCGATCTACAAAGTTCTCCCTCAACTGTTCTTTGTAATAGTTCTCTATGCAGCTCAGTTCAAATCCCGGCTGCACAATGGAATCAGGCAATTCAGGCAAACCATCCCTGCTTCCTGCTATTCCCGCAAAAGTTTCCACATAATCCAACCAAGGTTCTAAGTCTTTGTACCGTACAGGCCAATCCACAGCAAAACCATCCCTATCTGGCCCTTCAAAATCATAATCTGACCACCGCTGGGTTGCCCTTGCCCAAAGTAGGGATTTCCCACCTACATGGTATCCACGGAACCACCTGAAAGGTTTTTCCTCAATAATTGGCTGTTCATCTTCGGCCATTGCCCAATGCAGGGTCTCTTCCCTTACCCATTTCGATGCACCTAATCCAGACCTCTGCTCGATTGGGACTGCACCTCTGAATTTAAACTCCCATGGAGCCTTGGAAGCAGTTGGATAATCCTCTACATGGCGGACCATTCTTCCTCTTTCCAAAACCAAAGTCTTTAAGCCTTTTTCGCAAAGCTCCTTGGCAGCCCAGCCACCGCTTGCGCCCGAACCGATAACAATGGCATCATAGGTGCGTTTTTCTTTTGAATCCTGTAACATGATTTTTTTTTGTTAGGCTTGAGATGTTACTTCCACACATCCTTTGTAGAAACCGGGGGCAACTTGATATCCCCTATAATCCACCATTACTTCTTTGACGGTGGTGAATCCTGTGATGGTTTGGGATTTCATCAGGTCAAAAAACTTCTTTTCATCTTCATTGTCGGACTCAGCCAATGATAAAAGTAATTTCTCTCTTTCTTCCTGTGGTGCTTTATCGAATGATTTACCCAATTCTTTTTTGGTTTTTTCAGATAATAATGCCAACTGGGATTTGATCATATCCTGAGTCTCTTTTTCGTAGCAATGCTCAAATACCTTCATTAAATATTTATCAGTACCGGTACTCAAGGCCCCAATTGGCCGTGCTGAAAGCGTTGGTACTATAGGTGGAAGGCCAGCCGGTATAATAGTATCTACGATGGCTGAGATCATCTCTACTTCCCTTAAGGTAAAAAAACCTTTGTGGGACAATTGATCTACCAGTTGCCATTTCCAATCCACGAGAACCAGACCGGCAATTCCAGCGGCTGTACCTCCGAGGATTTTAAGTGATTTTCTTCTGTCCATTAGGTTATTAGGGGGTTTTCAGGCCCTTAATATAGGGCATTAATCAGGGAAATTTATTTTATACCAGTCCAAAATCTATCAATGGAAAATGAGTGGGATTGACGGGGAATATGTCAAATGGATAATAAGGATTAGTGAAGTTGAAACAGTTTCAAAATTGATTGACCACATAATGGGCCTGAAAAGTCTTAAAATAATTAATGATTATTTGAGATGTATTTAAAACACAAAACCCAAGCCTTAGGCTCGGGTTTTGTGTTTTAAATTTCTAAAGAATTATAACCTCTTGATCCTGATATTCCTGAACCAAACCTCATCCCCATGGTCTTGAAGGGCGATTTTCCCCTTTTTGTATTTCCCAAAGCCGGGCATATCTTTGAATTTGGAATTGGCGACCATCTCTTCCCATTCCGGAGTCCACAAAGTGGTAGAGACCACCATCACACCGTTCAAATGCAATTCAAGATTTCCGTCCCTGGCGATGATTTCAGCTAAGTTCCACTCACCGACCGGTTTGACTGTTTCCTCACTGGATTCGATCAGGTCATAGAGGTCACCGGCACGATGGGTTGTGATTTTTGCATCAGGATGGCCATCATTGTCCAAAACCTGCATTTCAAGCCCTGTCATATATGATTGTGGATATTCTCCATTATCACTTACAAAAAAAATAATGCCCGAATTACCGTTTTTGGCGATTTTCCATTCCACTTGCAAGTGATAATTATCAAATTCCTCATCAGTTACAATGTCTCCCCCATCTCCTTCGTTCCAATCAGCTTTGTTTTTGGCATCCAGGTAAATGGCCCCCTCCTGGACTTTCCAAGCATTCCCTACATCACCACCTCCGTATTTGGACCAACCTTCAAATGTCTGCCCATCAAAAAGGCTTTCCCAATCGCTTTCCTCCACAACTGTTTCAGTAGTTTCTTCAACTTGCTTTTCTCCTTCTCCACAGGCTAAAGCGGAAAAAGCCATTGCCAAAAATATATATGCAGGTTTACAGTTTTTCATTATTTCAGAATCAGGACATATTTAACAATAGTTTCTACATCTTCTTTACTTAAATGAGGATGTGCAGGCATTGGCACTTCACCCCACACACCCACATTACCTTTGATTACATGTGAGGTGAGCATTTCGACGTTCTCGGCATTGTTTTCATACTTGGCTGCCACATCCGCATAGGATGGCCCTACAATTTTTCTCTGAATCATGTGACAAGCAGTACAGCCTGCTTCCTTGGCTTTGGCTGAACCTGTTACAAAAACAGGATCGTCCTTATATTTCTCTTCCAAGCTAACAGGGGCTGCTGCGGGAGGGGGAGTTGATGTACTGGTTTCGGTGGAAGAACTTGAACCTCCGCCACCACAAGAGTAAGTCAAAGCTGAAATGGCAACTAAGCCAATGGTTAATGTTCGAATAATTTTCATAATTGTTATAAAGGTTGTTGTTAATTTAAATTCCTAATATTTTCTTATTGAATGCCTCATCTGCCCCTCTGCCTGCAAAATCATCAAAGGCTTTCTCTGTAACCCTGATGATGTGATCTGCAATAAATGGAGCACCTTCAATGGCACCCTGTTCAGGATGCTTGATGGCACATTCCCATTCCAAAACTGCCCAACCGTCAAAATCATATTGGGAAAGTTTGCTAAAGATACTACTAAAATCTACTTGTCCATCTCCCAAAGAACGGAATCTTCCGGCACGTTCTACCCAGCCTTGGTAACCACCATATACTCCCTGTTTACCGGTTGGATTGAATTCCGCATCTTTTACATGGAACATTTTGATCCTATCATGATAAAAATCGATAAATTGAAGATAATCCAGACATTGCAACACGAAATGACTTGGATCATACAGGATATTTGCCCGCTTGTGGTTATTCACTTTTTCCAAAAACATCTCGAAGGTAATCCCGTCATGGAGGTCTTCTCCTGGATGCAATTCATAGCAGACATCAACACCATGCTCATCGAAAGTATCCAAAATTGGTATCCATCTTTTAGCCAATTCAGTAAAACCGGTATCGACCAAACCAGCTGGACGCTGAGGCCAAGGATATACCGTATGCCACATCAAGGCACCTGAAAACGTTGCATGGGCATTCAAACCAAGATTGGCTGAGGCCTTGGCTGCAAATTTTAATTGCTGTGTAGCCCATTCCGCTTTTCCTTTAAGATTTCCGGCAAGATTGGAAGGAGCAAAACCATCAAATAACTCATTGTAAGCCGGATGAACTGCCACCAATTGGCCTTGGAGATGGGTGGACAGTTCAGTGATTTCCATTCCTGCATCATTCACAATGCCTTTGATCTCATCAGCATAGGTCTTACTTTCAGCTGCCTTTTGAAGGTCTATCATCCTGCCGTCCCAAGACGGGATCTGTACGCCTTTGTAGCCCACATTGGACATCCATTCACAAATACTTTTCAAATTATTGAAAGGCGCTACATCATCAGCAAACTGCGCCAGAAATATCGCCGGTCCTTTTATATTTTTCATAGGTTTATATTTTAGATTGAAAGATTTTATAATTGAAAGATTAAGAGGTTTTTAAGCTGAAATCTTGTTAGGATCAGGTAAATTCAAGATTCATGATCCTGAGTTCAATCCTATAAATAGGCCATGGATTCGATGTTTTGGGATTGGGAAATTAATCTTCCGACTTCCCAACATTTTTAGCTCTCACCTACTCCTTTTCCCTTCTGATTTAACCTCTAACTTATTATAAAGTGCATAGAAATTTGTAATTCCCTTTTCTTGTGTCTTGTCTCTCCGATATTCGGGGCAGGCTTTGCTTCTCTGTTTCTTGGTTCTCGCCTCTCGGTTCTCGCTTCTCAATATTCAACCTCAAAAGGTGTCCATTTATTATCTGAAGCAGAGCTCTTCAGGACATTTTCGATAAAAGCCATTCCTCTGATGCCGTCTTCTGCTCCAGGGAAATCCCACCATTCCGCTTTGGGCTCCATGCCGTTTCTAAGGGCATAGATACATCGGGCAAAATTTCGGTAGATATTGGCAAATGCCTCAATATATCCTTCTGGATGTCCAGCGGGTGTCCTGGTATTTTCATTGGCCAAAGATCCAAGGTAACCTGTTCCTGCCCTGTAGATTTCATCCGGCTTTTCAGGCCATCTCAGTCTCAGTGTATTGTTATCTTCCTGCTGCCATTCCAGTCCGGCTTTTTCACCAAAAACCCGGATTTTGAGATTGTTTTCACAACCTGCGTCAATCTGGGAAGCAGTCAGAATTCCAGATGCATTATTCTCAAATCTCATCAAAACTGCACCATCATCATCAATCGGCCTTCCCTCAACCTTGATATCCAGATCGGCACAGATTTTCGCCACTTTGATCCCGGAAACATACTCCGCCAAGTTAAATGCATGCGTTCCAATATCACCAAAGCAGCCTGCTTTGCCATTTCTCGCCGGGTCGGTTCTCCACTCAGCCTGCTTGTTTTCATGTTCCAATAATTTAAACAGCCAGCCTTGTGGATATTCAACATAAACTTTCCTAACTTCCCCAATCACCCCATCTGCAATCATCTGCTTCATTTGTTTGATCATGGGGTAACCTGTGTAGGTATGGGTCAAGCAAAATAGTTTATCACTCTTTTTGATGATCTTATACAATTCCTTGGCCTCTTCATAATTCAGGGTCAGGGGTTTGTCCAAAACCACATGAAATCCACTTTCCAAAGCTTTCTTAGTTGGGTCAAAATGAACATTGTTTGGGGTGACTATACTGATGATATCAATTCTTTCTGATTCGGGAAGAGCAAGTTCTTTAGCGATCATCTCATCATAAGAGCTGTAAACCCTGGATGGATCAAGCATCAAATCTTCACCGGCCTGTTTTGATTTTTCCGGATTGCTGCTAAAAGCCCCAGCTGTCAGTTCAATCAGACCGTCCATTAGGGCGGCATTGCGGTGGATAGCACCTATAAAAGCCCCTGGGCCTCCTCCGACCATTCCCATTTTCAGTTTTTTCTGAGTTGCCATTGGTTTTTAGATATATTGGTTTTAAAGTTTATTATTTTGACTTAATTTTCCCGAAAGATAATTTATCATCCTTATTCCCATAAAAACGAAATGAAATAAATGATCAATTGCAGTAAGATGTTATGAATGGTTAAGAACTCAATTTCATATTACCTTATTTGTACATCCAATCCACAAAAATTAAAATTAAGCGAAAAAGCCTGAATTTTAAACATAAAATCAAATAGTTTGTCACTTCAGTCTTTGAAAAAAGCCTGCAATAAACCAAAATCAAATTCCTATGCTCCCTGGAATAAAAGTCCGGCTTTCTTTCATGATGTTTCTTGAATTTTTTGTATGGGGCTCTTGGTATGTAACCATGGGAACCTTTTTAGGGGCCAATCTCGGCGCAACCGGAACTCAAATTGGCGCAGCCTTTTCGACCCAATCTTTTGGTGCCATCATTGCACCATTTATTATAGGGCTGATAGCAGATCGGTATTTTAATGCCGAGAAGATTCTTGGAATCCTTCATTTAACCGGGGCTGCACTATTATATTTTTGTTATAGTTCCGATTCATTCGTAAGCTTCTACCCATTTATTTTTATGTACATGGTATTGTATATGCCCACACTGGCCTTGGTCAATTCCATTTCATTCAGGCAAATGAAAGACAATGCCAAAGAGTTTGCTCCGATCAGGGTCTGGGGCACTATTGGATGGATTGCCGCAGGCCTGTCTATCAGTTACCTTTTTTATTGGGATTCGGTGGAAAGCATGAAAGATGGCCTTTTGAAAAACACTTTTTTGATGGCGTCAATTGCCTCACTCGCTTTAGGTATATTTAGTTTTACACTACCTAAAACTCCGCCAAGGGCTGATAAAAGTGAGAAAGTAAAGGTTTCCGATCTATTGGGACTTGATGCAATCAGGTTATTGAAAGACCGAAACTTTGCAGTTTTCTTTATAGCGTCTATATTAATTTGTATTCCATTAGCGTTTTATTATCAAAATGCTAATCCCTTCCTGGCAGAAATCGGGGTGACTGACCCCACAGGCAAAATGACGATCGGACAGATTTCCGAGGCCTTCTTCCTTTTGTTGCTTCCTTTTTTCTTCAAAAGATTCGGCTTCAAAACAACCTTGCTCGTGGGTATGGTAGCCTGGGTGGTAAGATATGCACTGTTTGCAATAGGAGATGCAGGTGGGGGATTATGGTTGTTGATCGTTGGAATAGCACTTCACGGCATATGTTATGATTTCTTTTTCGTATCAGGGCAGATTTACACAGATTCCAAAGCAGGAATAAAATTCCAATCTGCTGCTCAGGGACTTATCACACTGGCTACCTATGGAATAGGTATGTTGATCGGTTTTAGCATTGCAGGATTTGTTACTGATTTATATTTACAATCCGATGGTACTCATGATTGGAAGTCAATCTGGATGATTCCCTCGGGTATTGCTATATTAGTGGTTCTATTCTTTCTGATTCTCTTCAAGGATGAACTAAAAAACATAAAACCTATAACCAAAACAATTAAAACATGACTCAACTTAGTCGAAGAAATAGCTTGAAAAAAATCCTCTTAGGTACGGCTGCTGCAGGAAGTTTCCCACTTTTGGGAAATTGTACCCAAGAATCTAAATCGCAACTGAAAGGTAACGTCAACCATGCTGTCTGCCATTGGCCTTTTAACCCTATGACCCTTGAAGAATTATGTATTGGGATCAAAAAGATAGGATTTAATGCCATAGACCTCGTCGGTCCAAACAACTGGAAAACCCTAAAGGAATATGAAGTAGAATGCTCAATGTGCAATGGTGCTGACATGGGGATTGAAAAAGGGTTCAATGACAAACAATACCACGCACAATTGATTAAAGGATATACAGAGGTAATTCCTTTGGTTGGCAAAGCAGGATATAAAAACCTGATCGCATTCAGCGGAAACAGGAATGGTATGGATGATGAAACAGGCATGAAAAACGCCGCTGAGGGATTAAAAAAAATCATGCCCCTAGCAGAGAAAAACGGAGTCACTGTCATCATGGAACTTCTCAACAGCAGGGTGAACCATCCTGACTATATGTGCGACAAAAGCGCCTGGGGAGTAGAACTCTGCAAAATGGTCGGTTCACCAAATTTCAAATTGCTATATGATATCTATCATATGCAAATCATGGAAGGTGACCTGATAAGAACAATAAAAAGAGATCACCAATATTTCGGACACTACCATACAGCAGGAAATCCGGGAAGAAATGAAATAGATGAAACCCAGGAAATATATTATCCTGCTGTCGTCAGGGCAGTATTAGACACCGGATACAAAGGCTATTTCTGTCAGGAGTTTATTCCCAAAGCAGAAGACAAAATGGCTTCTTTGGAGCAGGCGATCAGAATTTGTGACTTATAAAAATTAATGAATTGAAAAAGTAAATAATATGGCAGATCAAACTTATGAAGCAATTGTTGTCGGTTCCGGTATTAGCGGTGGATGGGCAGCAAAAGAATTGACAGAAAAAGGATTAAAGGTACTTTTGCTGGAAAGAGGACCCAATGTTGAACACATAAAAGATTACAAAACAGCCACATTGGCTCCATGGGAAATCCCACATCGCGGCAGAAGAACACTTCAGATGATGGAAAACCATCCAAATTTGAGAAGGGATTACGTATTGAATGAATTGAACCTAGATTGGTGGGCACATGAGTCGGATTCACCTTATGTGGAAAAAAAGCCTTTTACTTGGTTTCGGGGGTATCAGGTAGGCGGTAGGTCCCTTCTTTGGGGAAGGCAAAGTTATAGAATAGGGGACATTGATTTTGAAGCTAATTTGAAGCAAGGTATTGCTATCGACTGGCCAATCAGATACAAAGAACTGGATCCTTGGTACAGCTACGTTGAAAAATTTGCAGGTATATCCGGCAACAAAGATGGTCTGCCACAATTGCCTGATGGAGAATTTCAGCCGCCCATGCCACTCAATTGTGTGGAGAAGGATGTAGCAGAAAGGGTCAAGAAAGCGTTTGATGGCAAACGGTTGGTAACGATTGGCAGAGTTGCCAACCTGACCCAGCCATTGGAAGGAAGAACCCAGTGTCAATTTAGAAATAAGTGTTCATTGGGCTGCCCGTTCGGCGGCTATTTCAGTACCCAGGCTTCCACTTTGCCCGCTGCAGAAAAAACCGGTAACCTTACCTTAAGACCATGGTCAATCGTCACACGATTGATTTATGATAAAGATACTAAAAAAGCCACAGGTGTTGAAATTGTAGATGGAGAGGACAATAAAACCTATGAATACAATGCAAAGATTATTTTCCTCTGTGCATCAGCTTTAAATTCTACAGCCATTCTGATGCGTTCCGCGACAGACATTTGGCCAGATGGATTGGGCAGTAGTTCAGGTGAACTGGGACACAATGTAATGGACCACCATTTTAGGTTAGGAGCCAATGGAATAGCAGAAGGTTATGAAGATAAATACTATTTTGGTAGAAGACCAAATGGAATTTACATCCCAAGGTTCCGAAATGTAAATGGTGATAAACGGGATTATATAAGAGGTTTCGGATATCAGGGAAATGCCAGCCGTTCGGGTTGGAGCAGAAATATAGCCGAATTGAGTTTTGGAGCACCTCTCAAAGAGGCCCTTAGTGAACCAGGACCGTGGACCATGGGAATGACTGCATTTGGGGAAATTCTCCCATATCATGAAAACCACATCAAACTAAGCAAAGATCTGAAAGACAAATGGGGAATTCCGGTTCTGGAAATGGATGCGGAGATCAAAGAAAACGAAAAGAAAATGAGAGTGGATATGATGAACGATGCTGCTGAGATGTTGGAAGCTGCAGGATTGAAAAACGTTAAAACCTTTGATTCAGGATATACATTCGGACAGGGAATCCATGAAATGGGGACCGCAAGGATGGGCAGAGATCCAAAAACTTCCGTACTCAACGGCAACAATCAGGTATGGGATGCCAAAAACGTTTTTGTAACTGATGGTGCATGTATGACCTCTGCTGCAGCACAAAACCCATCATTGACATATATGGCTTTGACTGCAAGGGCTGCTGACTTTGCAGTTAATGAACTAAAAAAAGGAAATCTATAATCTAATAAAATTGAATTATGGCAATGAATAGAAGAGATGCAATAAAAAGCTTCGCATTAATGATGGGAGGCACAATGGTGGGAGCAAATGCCATCCTCACAGGATGTGCGCCCGATGATCAGATCGTAGGTCTGGAATTTTCCCAGAAAGACATCGCATTCCTGGACGAAATCGGAGAGGCAATCATACCTACTACCGATACCCCAGGGGCAAAAGAAACCAAGATCGGTGAATTCATGCAAATGATGGTCAAAGACACCTACAATGCAGAACAACAACAAACCTTTATAGATGGTCTGAATTATATCAAGAAGGATTTCAAGTCCTCCAAAGGTAAGAACTTCATGGATGCCGGTGTGGAAGAACGGACAGCATATCTCAATGAGCTAAAAACAATAGCTGCCAAAACCGAAGAAAAAGGTCCGGCGGTGGTTGGAATGCTTCAGGATTTGACTGTATTAGGTTATTTTACCTCTGAAATCGGTGCTACCCAACAATTGAAATTTATCGAAGCTCCCGGAAGATATGATGGCTGTATCGAATATAAGCCGGGAGATAAGGCCTATGCCATTTAGATTATGAATCAATATTCTAAAGAGACTGTACATGAACAGTCTCTTTTTAATTTAAACCCAAAATGAAAAATAGAAGAAAATTTATTCAGATGAGTGCTGTATTAGGGACAGGAGCCTTACTCCCCTTTCAGTTTTGTACTTCTCCAAAAAAAGCAACAGAAGAGGATACAGAAGCATTATTGGGGGCTACCAGTGGGATATTGGATGATTTTGGATTACAGCTTTATTCAGTAAAAGAAAATATGGCAGAAGACGCTGTAGCTACTATCAAAGTAGTGGCCTCATACGGCTATACCCAAATAGAAGGTTTTGATGGTGGGAAGGGGATTTTCTGGGGAATGAAAAACACGGAATTTAAATCCCTAACAGATGACCTTGGCCTGGATTTCATTTCTTCCCATGTGGACACCTTTAAAAATTTGGATACCATAGCTGAACAAGCCGGAGCGATTGGTATGAAATACCTTATCAATCCTTGGGTTGGCCCACAAAAATCGATGGATGCATTCAGGAAATTGGCAGATGATTTCAATAAGCAGGGTGAAATATGTAAACAGCACGGTGTGAGATTTGCCTATCACAATCATGGATATACGTTCGATGAATTGGAAGGACAGATCCCACAAGATTATTTGATGGAAAACACCGATCCGGATTTGGTGGATTTTGAAATGGATACTTATTGGGTATATACCGCTGGTTTTGATCCGATAGACTATATCAAAAAATACCCAAACAGATTTACCTTGGGACATGTCAAAGACAAAGATGGGGATCTGGATTTTTCAGAAGCAAATGGGTCTATTATAGTCGGAAAAGGTATAATGGACTTCCCCGCTATCCTCCGTGCGGGTAAAGACAATGGTATGAAATATTTTATTGTAGAACAGGAAAGGTTTGAGGGAACCAACCCAATGGAGGCTGCAGAGAAAAATGCTGCTTTTATGAAAAACCTGGTGTTTTAGAAATTTTTATTTCACTTTAAATTCCCCGGCGCTTTTTGAAGTTAATCAAAATACTTCACTGATTCCGTAAATCGTGCCGGGGTTTACCATTTTTCATTTACAACTCCTTTCATCAGTTGGTTCCTTTCATTTTGATCAATCAATAAAATCAGCTTTTATCGATCTGGAGGTATAAATTAAGAGGTAAATAATAATCAATAGAATTACTAAAGCAGCCACTTCAAACTGCGCCCAAATTCTGGAGCGGTTGACCACTTTATCAGAATTCATAGCGAGTTTTTGACCCTCATCCATTTGGATCTGAGAAAGTTTTTCCAGATCGGAAACTGCCCTTTCGATATATGAATTATATTCTTTCACAGATTTGATATTAATTCCGGATTCATCTGAATACAAAAGCGAATATTCTGATATCCTGAGATTTTGCTCAATAATCTTTTTGAAATCAGTTAAAAATTCTTCCTCTAAAATTGTCAATTTTGTATTTTCGAAGTCTTTCACCAGCAAAAGAATTTCATTTTCATAATTACCGATTTCATCTATCACATGACTATAATCGCTTTCAAACTCACAGTGGTTTACCAAAAGCTTGATCCTGAAGAGCTTTTCGGATATAGAAAAAATATAACTCTCCACCACTAATCTATCTTCATAGAATGAGATAAAAGTATCGCCAAGCTCATTGAAGTTTTTTCTTTCCAGAATATTTTTACCGAATATCATTACAATAATTACAGTCAAAATTATAGCAACTTTAAGCTTTCGGTTTTTGGGTTCATTTTTAGGCATAGCACAATTTGGGTTATAAAGGTCAAATTGGAAGCCACCCGGCAACTGTCTTTGCTCCAATTGAAATTCTCTACCAAGTAAATTTTTTGTATTGAAATAACCTAAAGAAAGAGAAAATATTAAATGATTTCCAATTGCCTGATTTTTTTTAAAATAAGAAACCGAAGGAATAAAATCAATTATAATTTAATTTAGCCAGTATTTATATCTACCCATAAGGATGGATAACCGCATAAATAAGAACGCTGAATAAAATAGATAAAATATTCTATTTTTACGTAATTTTACACGCAATGAAAACCCAAATCTACCTCACAGCCTTTATTATTTTTGCGACATTGAGCAATACCATTGCTTTAGTGTTAGAAGAATCTGACGTAGATCATATAGAAGTCTTGATGCCGTTGGCCGAAAAACATTGCTTTTCTTGCCACCATGACACCAAACGATCAGGCGGTTTGAGTGTCAAAAGTTATTTCATGGGCATTAATGATTTTGAGAAACGAATAGTACGGGGCGGAAAAGTATGGCAACACATCATCCAAACAGTACAATCCGGAGAAATGCCGCCTGCCGGAGAACCCCATATGACCCAAAAGGAGCGTGAAGCATTTATATATTCTGTCAATTCCATTTTGCTCAGATCACTTTCTGCCAATGACCCGGGCAGAGTTGTCATCAGAAGATTGAGCCATACAGAATATGAATACACCATATTGAATCTGGTCGGAGTCAGCTTTGATGCCAAATCAAGATTCCCAAGTGACGGATCGGGAGGTGCTGGATTTGATAATTTCCCAAATACATTGTTTGTCACTCCTCTCAAAATGGAACGATATTATGATGCCGCTGAAGAGATCATGGACCTTGCCTATGCAAATCCTGAAATCTGGCAAGGGATAGTTTCCAAACCCTACAAGGACAGTCTATGGAACCGCTTCACCAACTGGTTATCCAATATATTTTTAGGAAAAAACCATACCGGTAAACATGAAATAGCTGCTGAGGAAGTAATTGTTCCATTTGCAAGTAATGCCTTCAGAAGGTTTCTAAAACCGGAAGAGAAACAAACCTATTTAACGCTTTTCAAGGAAGTTTATGATGGGACCAAAGGAAATGACCGATTCAATGTAGCTATTAAAGAAACCCTGAAAGCCGTATTGATTTCTCCGAATTTCCTGTATCGTTATGAAGAAGAACAGCCTGTCGACCATGCCTATGCCTTGAGCAATTTTGAGTTGGCCAGCAGACTCTCCTTCTTTTTATGGTCCACCTTTCCTGATAAAGAGCTTTTCGAGGTGGCTTATCGTGGAAACCTGCAAGATCCTGTTGTGATCAGAAATCAGGTAAAAAGGATGTTGAAAGATGAAAAATCCAAACGCTTTTCTGAAAGTTTTTCCACACAGTGGTTTGGTGTAAACCGGTTCAGAGAAGACGTAACCGCTGACCCTGAAAGATATCCTGAGATGACAGCATCTTTGAGAGAGGCCATGTACAATGAATTGGTGGAGTACTTTCACCATGTACTTACAGATCGAAAAAACTTCCTGGACTTGATTGACAGTGATTATACTTTTTTGAATGAAGAACTTGCAAATCATTATGAAATAGAAGGTGTAGAAGGGGCCGGATTTCAAAAAGTGGCCCTACACAATAATCCCCGGGGAGGAATCCTGGGCATGGGAAGTGTCTTGACTGCTACTTCATTACCTATCAGGACAAGCCCGGTACTTCGTGGGAAATGGGTTTTGGAGGAAATCCTTGGAACTCCTGCCCCTCCTCCCCCCCCGGATGCAGGAGAATTACCTGAAGAAGCCGCTGCCGATAAAAATGCAAGCATACGGGATTTGCTGACTTTTCACAGGTCCAAACCTGCTTGTATTAATTGCCATCAAAAAATGGATCCTATTGGTTTTGGCCTCGAAAATTTTGATGCCGTCGGCAGATGGAGAGATAGTTATGGTCTTGATCCGATAGTGGCATGGGACACTTTGCCAAGTGGAGAAGTATTCAATGGCCCTAGTGAATTAAAAAAGATATTGGCGGGAAAAAAGGATTTGTTTGCCAGGACACTTTCAGAAAAAGCATTTACCTATGCCATTGGCAGAAATGTAGAATTCAAAGATGAGCTTTATATTCAAGGACTTATTAAGAACCTGATTGAAAACGATTTTAATACCGAAGAATTTATTATTGCTTTGGCAACAAGCTACCCTTTCAGATACAAAGTCAATGATGGGGCAGAAAAATTCAAAATATTAGCTAAAAACTAACTTATCATGGGAAATTGGCATATTTCACGTCGGCGGATGCTAAAGGGTTTGGGAGCAACCATCGCTCTCCCCTTTCTTCAGGCTATGGTCCCTCCTGGCATGAGTGTTTACAATATGGCAAAAAAACCCATCCGGTTTGCCTGTTTGTTTATGCCCAATGGTGTCAATAAATTCCATTGGACACCCGAGCAGTATGGTAGAAATTTTGAATTGACTTCTACTTTAAGACCCCTGTCAAATGTGAAAAACGACATCCTTATTCTGAACAATCTCATGAACAAAGGATCAATTTTCCCAGGAGCCGACGGACACTATGCCAAAACCGCAAACCTTTTGACCGGACTTCCCATATATCAGACTGTGGGGGACAACTTACACAGTGGAGGGATTTCATTTGATCAATTGATAGCGAAACACAAAGGTCAGGACACTTTGCTTGATTCGGTTCAGTATGGGATGGAACGGATCAATGCAGGAATTGACGGCGCAGTTGGCTTTACTAGACTTTATGGCTCGACAATTTCCTGGAAAACTCCCACCCAGCCATGTTCGAGGGAAATTGAGCCAAGAATGGCGTTTGACAGGTTGTTTAGAAGCAGCCTCCCCGACTCAAAACCCAAGAATGACAAGTGGAAAAAAAGCGTTCTGGATATTGTCAAAGAGGATGCAGATGCCCTACAAAGGAAATTGGGCAGGGCAGACCAGGATAAATTGGAAGAGTACCTTGAATCTATCAGATCAATTGAAAAAAGAATTGACAATGAAGAAAAGATAAAGTCTTTCGAAAAACAGATCACTCCTGAAATCCAAAAAGAACTTGTAGGTCTCAATCTTCGGATTGATGAGTTTAACGAAACTTTCATTGGGGTAGATATTACAGAAAAGACAAGACAGATGCTTGACATTATGGCCTTGGCCTTTTGGACTGACGCTACAAGGGTTGGAACTTTTATGTTTGGTAATTCCGTGAGTAACCGTAATTTTTCTTTTCTTCCCGGTGTACAGGGCAGCCACCACCAATTGTCCCATCACCAAAATCTTGAAGACCAAATGGAACAGTACAGAATCATCAATGAATGGCATGTGAACCAATATGCATACTTTCTGGAAAAATTAAAATCGCTTCCTGATGGCGATAGTAATCTTTTGGACAATTCAATGGTCATGTTCTGTTCAGGTTTAAGAGACGGGAATGCCCACTCACCCTATAATTTACCTATTTTGGTTGGAGGAAAAGGTGGAGGAGGATTGAGGCCCGGTCAAAATCTTGATTTTGAAAAAAACACACCATTGGCAAATCTTTATCTTTCCATGGCCAGGGTGCTGGACATGCCTCTTGAATGTTTTGCAGACAGCACTGGGGAATTATGTGAAATCCATGTGTAGGTCAATTAAAGATTAAAGATGCGTTCAATTCCAACCTTGACCAGGCTTAAATCCATTTCCATAAAGTACAGATTTGTTTTTTTAGTCATTGCAACCTCAGTTCTTTTTTTGCCTTTGATCAAACCTTTTGAAACGGTTAATTCTGATACTGTTTATTTCTTGGGAAGATTTCATCCTTTGATCATTCATTTTCCTATAGTCTTGATCCTATTGGTCTTGATATTTGAAGTCTTGGCCAAAACAAAAATCCTATTGGTTCCCAAATTCCTGATAGGTCTTATCCTTGGAACAAGTCTTTTGAGTTGTTTGATTTCAATGACCCTGGGTTTCTTGCTATATCTTACAGGTGATTACACCGGGGAAATTGTGTGGCAGCATTTATGGGGTGGGGTACTGTTAACATTTTCAGTTTCTCTGGCTGTTTTTTTGTTTTTGTCTTTTCACCAAATAAAATCCCAAAACATTTACCTGGCCTATATCGCCGTGTTGATTTTGGCAAACCTAACTTTGGTTTATACAAGCCATCAAGGAGGTTCATTGACTCATGGAAAAGAATATCTGGCAGAATATTCCCCAATAAAAGCAAAACAACCTGAATGGGAGCCAAAACCTGTTGAGGAAATGCTGATTTATGAAGATGTCATAGTGGGATTTATGGATAGAAAATGCATGAGTTGCCATAATGAAAACAAGGCCAAGGGAGGATTGATATTGACCTCCTTTGAGGATCTTGTAAAAGGAGGAAAAGGGGAGCATCCATCATTGGTAAAAAATTCCTCAATCGAAAGTGAAGTGTACCGAAGGGTAACGCTCCCTGTCAATGATGATGATTTTATGCCTCCGGAAGGTAAAACTCCCCTAAACGAAAATGAAGTTTCCCTGCTAAAATGGTGGATTGACAATGGTGCAGACCCTGAGCTTAAAGTGGTGGAGGCATCTCAAAATCCAGAGATAGAATCAGTGGTTAATGTATATTTGTCAGAACTGGAAAAACAACAACGCGATAGATATTTACAAAAACTAAGCACTGAAAACCTGATAAAGTCATTGGGAAACATTGGGAATGTAGAATTAACGATTGACCCTTATGATGAAAAATCCATTTTTCTTTCCATGAAATTCCCACCATCTTCCTTTGGAGACAATGATTTATTAAAGCTCCAACCGATTTTCCAAAATATCACCAAAGCCTCATTTATAGGGAGTGATCTCTCAGACGATGGGTTTTATCATCTAGGTCAAATGACCTCCTTAAAGGAACTATATCTTCAACAAACTCAAATAAAAGGTGATGGGTTGTCACAGCTTACAGGATTAAAAAATCTTCAATTATTGGATCTTTCAAAAACCAAAATCAGTGATGGATACCTTCTGAATATCTTGATGATGTCTTCTCTCCAAGAATTATATCTAAATGAAACATCAACTAAAAAAGAGGTCATTGATGCCATTAAAGAAAATAGACCTGCTTTAAATATTTATTTGGAAAGAGGTAAATTCTTTTAAATTAAAATTAAAAAGCACTTCAATGAGTCAGCATTTGAGTTTAAATCAATCTATCACAAATAAAAAGTAAAACCTCCCTTTTGAGGAGGTTTTTGTGATCCCGCTGGGATTCGAACCCAGGACCCATACATTAAAAGTGTATTGCTCTACCAGCTGAGCTACGGAATCATATTTTTATGCTCTACTATCCCAATTATTACCCTGATACAGAATCAAATAATTAGGAAGGCCTACTAATAAATTGAGCATCCCAGCAAAGAGATGCTCTGTATCAAAGTGATCCTGTCAGGAATCGAACCTGAAACCTACTGCTTAGAAGGCAGTTGCTCTATCCAATTGAGCTACAGGACCGAAATAAATTAAGTCGGGGTGGCAGGATTCGAACCTACGACCTCCTCGTCCCAAACGAGGCGCGATACCGGGCTACGCTACACCCCGAACTTTAAATTTTTTAATAAGCCCGACTTTTCAGACTTCATTTTTGGTGATCCCGCTGGGATTCGAACCCAGGACCCATACATTAAAAGTGTATTGCTCTACCAGCTGAGCTACGGAATCTTATTTTATTGCTCTACCATCCCGATAACCATCGGGATACGGAATCTTAATTCTCCTTACTTTCCAATGCTGAATGAGCAGCTTATTTCTTCACTTTTGAAGATATTTTATCACATTGGTTCCCAATAAGTATTGAGATTGATTACCGACAAGAGGGGGATTTGATTTGCTTTTTTTTAAATCATTGCCGTAATTGGACTGCAAATTTAAGCCACTGTATTTAAAATGCCAAACCTAATCCGAATCTTTATTGCAAAATTTATAATATTTTTTATCTCCTTTTTACAAAGCTTTAATTGTCAGGCCGATATATCGAAGCTCCAAAAAGCAGATTCTTTGTTTGCGACCAAAAATTATCAAGAAGCTATGATAATCTATGAAGGTTTGCTCCAAAACGATGAAACATACTCTCCTGCCATGCTATTAAAAATGGCTTTTATTTCAGAAGGAATTGGGGATTTCTCCAGCGGTAGTTTTTACTTAGCTAAATATTATGACCTAAACCCAAACCCAAGGGTAATTACCAAAATCAAAACTTTGACTGAACAGAGTAATCTTATCGGTTATGAACTAAATGACAGGGATAGGTTTTTGAAATTTTTAACAGATCTTCAAATGGAGATCACATCTGTATTATCATTCCTTCTGATACTATCTCTCATTTTATTGTTTGTCTTTAGTAAAACCGCAGACAAACCAAAATACTATCTCCCTAGCTTTTTTCTTCTTATTTTGGTTTTTTTTGCGAACAATTTCTTGTCTGAACCAAATACCGGGATTGTAACCGGAAGTCCTACTTTGGTTATGGATAAGCCTACAGCAGCCGGGAAATTATTGAAAGTCGCCTACCCTGGACATCGGGTTGTCATCAAATCCTCTAAAGACATTTGGTATGAAGTTACATGGGAAAACCAAAAAGGATTTATAAAAAAAGAGAACATTACCCAACTGTAAACTAAAAATCCAAAGGGTCAAGATTTTTAAAATGACCGTTCAATTTTATTTTGTTCTTGGCCGCTTCTACTTCGCGAAGTATCGGGATTACTTTTAGCAAGTGATTAATGAGGTATTTCACTCGTTCTTCCTCCTTGTCCAATTTCAAAAGTTCATATTCTTCCTCTAGTTTCAGACCGATTTTGTGTGCATAGGTATAGGAATTTACTTTTAAGGGAATTAAGTCAACATCATAATTCATTAACCGAAATAATTCTTTGAGATAAAAAAGAAATTCTGAATAAAGGTTTTGAGGTATTCTTGGATCATTCTCATAAAACTGCACTTTTCCCCCTGCATACAATTTCAAAGGCATAGGATTGTCCAATGTTATGATTTCAAAAATATTTTTTCCGATGGTTTTTATGTCCATTCTCCCATCTTCGTAAACTTTTGAAATCTCCTTCAATTCAACTTCCGTCCCAAAAGGCATTAATTTATCCAAATAAACTGCTATCCCAATAGTAGTTTTATTTTTGACAATGTCTGTGATCAGTTGTTTGTACCTAGGTTCAAAAATATGCAGGTTAATCTCTTCACCAGGAAATGCAACCAACTTCAATGGGAATATAGGAATGTAGTTCTCCATGTGTTCCATTAACTTAACATAACCTATTTGGTTACCCTTTGAGAGAAAATTCTTATGAATAAAAATTAAAAACTAAACCGGCTAAATTGATTGAAGGAAAGCTTTTGAATCCTAAATCCTTTCAAAATCAGCATATGCCTATTCCTTCGATAATGCTTCGTAAAGGGTGAGAACCATTTGTGGTGACATATAGAGGGTTCTTATCTTATCCTTGTAATTATCCTCAAAACCATCGTTGTCGAGTATATAATTTTTGTTTGCGAGAATCTGATGGCCCATTCCACAGCCTATGGCATATCCATCTGCTGTCAATTCAGCTTCTGTGACTTTCTGCTTGGACATAAAATACCTGGCCCCAAAATGCATCATATCTGTGGATGACCTATCTAGATAATCCATTATATGCCCCAATTCATGTCCAATCCATCCTACCAATGCATCATAAGGGACTTCCTCTATTGGCAAAACATCACCATTATAAAATGCCAATTCCCTTGTGATTTTTACCTTATACTTCCTGTTTTCCTTACCATCAACAAACAATGAAAATATCTTGGGCTGGGCCTGCATTACTGCACCGGATATTTTTTCTTTGAATTCAAATGAAATATCTACTTCATCCAATTCAGGAAAATAAGACAAGGCTTTTAAAACAGGATCAAGAATAGCAAAGGGAATTGCCTTATTCTTTATCTTGACTATTTTATTAGATTCAGGGTTTTCTTGATCGGGGTGATTAAAAGAACTGTCTGAATGGCTTTGGGGTAATTCCGGATTTCCCATAAAGAAAATCCATAGCAATATTAAATACATAACTCTTAACTCTTAATAATTTCAACGATCATTATAACAAAAAATATGTCTTTTACCAAAAAAATAAAGACAATAAAAAAAGGGGCCTTTAAGGCCCCTCTATTTTTAATAATTATTTTTTCGCCATATAGACCAAAAGATCCACGGTTTTATTTGAGTATCCCCATTCATTATCATACCAAGCGACAACTTTTACAAATTTATCACTTAATTGGATTCCGGCACCTGCATCAAATATTGAAGTTCTGGGATCACCATTGAAATCTGTTGAGACAACTGCATCTTCGGTATATCCTAAAATACCCTTCATGCTTGTTTCTGACACCTCTTTCATTTTTGCACAAATCTCCTCATAAGTTGCACCTTTCTTAAGTCTTACGGTCAGATCAACGACAGAGACATTTGGAGTAGGCACCCTGAAGGCCATTCCTGTAAGTTTTCCATTCAATTCAGGAATCACTTTCCCTACTGCTTTGGCAGCTCCTGTGGATGAAGGAATTATATTTTGTGATGCTCCTCGACCTCCTCTCCAGTCTTTAACCGATGGACCATCTACAGTATTTTGGGTTGCGGTAGTGGCATGTACAGTCGTCATCAATCCTTCTTCAAGACCCCAATTATCATTGAGAACCTTTGCAAGAGGTGCCAAACAGTTAGTGGTACAAGATGCATTGGATACAAAATTCATATCCGTGGTATATTTGTCCTCATTAACTCCCATTACAAACATTGGAGTATCGTCTTTGGAAGGCGCAGACATAACTACTTTTTTTGCCCCTGCATCAATATGTCCTTGAGCCGTTTCTTTGGTAAGGAAGATACCGGTAGATTCAACAATATAATCGGCACCAATTTCACCCCATTTCAGATTTGCAGGACTTTTTTCAGAAGTAACTCTGATTTCATTTCCATTAACTATTAATTTCCCATCTTTCACTTCCACACTTCCGTCAAATCTTCCATGTGTAGAATCATATTTTAGCATATAGGCAATATAATCTACATCGATAAGGTCATTGATCGCCACTACCTGAACATCACTTCTGGATTGTGCTGCCCTGAATACCAAACGTCCGATTCTTCCGAATCCATTGATTCCTACTTTAATTTTGCTCATAGTTATTTTATTTATTGTTGTATTGGTTATAATGTAAAAAGAAATTATTTACTTCTCAAAATTTGAATTATATAAATAGTTAAACTTTATATAGTTGTAAAAATACCAAATTTATACCGCTCCCCAAAATATTTAAAGGTTTGAAAATGAACATTTTAAATAAAAAACAAATACAATCGATTGCGAAAAATCAAACCTAAAACCAATCTATTGATAATCAGGATAATAATTTTTTTTCAAATACATGTTAATTGGTTGAAATCAATAAAGCGGTAAACACCGCTTTGTTGATCAACTCCTCAATTTTATATTTTTAAATTGATGCCAGTATTTTATTAAAGGTTTCGCTGGGTCGCATCGCCTTGGTGATTTTTTCAATATCAAGTTTATAATAACCTCCTATATCCATTTTCAC